>CAJQMX010000024.1 GCA_905479515.1 uncultured Parasphingopyxis sp. | reverse complement strand
GCGCCCCCACGCGAGGATCGTTTGCTTTCTCGTGCCGATCTAAAGAATTGGCTCGGGGAAAACGCAACGCACCAGTTAGGCGATGACAAGTTTTACTTTGTAGATCGGTTCATTGAGACCAAGATTCCTGTTGAGCAGCGTCAGTCGCTCGATGCTTCGATCAGGGACTCGAAGCGTCAGTATCAGCTTCAAGCATTTCGCGACTTCAGCAGCCATAGCCAAACCACGGATACCGCATGGCAGCGGGCCGAACTCTCAAACACTGTTTGGCTTTGCATCAGAGATGGGTTTCACACAAGCCAGGATGATCCAGCTCTAGGTTATCATTTCCTTCTTTTGATCGAGGAATTCAGGCAAGGGGTTGCGCCCGTCACGCTCGCCTTCGGCAGTAGGGCTTACGCCGATCACCTCATCGATCATGAGCTTGCCAGCGAGGAAACTCTGCCTGCCGAATTATTGAAGCGATATGATTGGCGAAGCGACAAGCTGAGTACGTTCGTCACGGGGTATGCATTCCAGACATCCTGTTTCATCGAAGATGTCGATGACGAACTGGCTGTGATGAATTGGTCATTCAGTATGGTGGCTCGCCGAGATCATCGTACCGTCCGCGAGTCCTTGCCACTCGTCTTTAATCAGCCGCTAAAGGGAATCTATCTCACCCTTTGGTCGCAAAATTTTCGGGACAGCGAGACGCCAAGGATGTCTCACGGCGAAATTGGTATGTTCAACCATCACCAAGTCCAAAACGAAGAGCACTCTATAATACGCACAGATATCGACCCCTCGGAAATCGCAAAGTTTGTAAGGGGGTACAGTTTTGGGTAGAATAAAAGATGTAATGCCGAATGATAAATCGGGCACGGAACATGTGCCGCCAGATATATTTCGTGCTGCTGAAAACAATGATCTAGAGGAGTTGGCGTTTGCTCTGCAAAGCGGACAACGATTAGACCATCAGCGAGAGCCAGATTTGATGACGCCCGTGCACGTGGCGGCAGCTCTGGGCCATGCAGACTTCGTACGGGTATCTATGGAAATTCATCCGCAAGTTGCTTGGATACGAGATGAGATGGACCGACGACCCATCGAACACGCGAATGCCCGTAATGATCAGGTCATTGCGGGATATCTGAAAGACGCGATGTTTCAACCTCCAGAGAACGCTCTCTGAGCAACGGCCCGCAGAGCCTCGCCAAAATCTTTCCTTCGATCACCACCACGCCGAAATCACCTGTTTTCCCAATTATATCAATAAGTCCGAACCGCAAGATGTGCGGTGTACTACACCGCAATCTTGGCAAGGGAGCCCGCTGCGCGCTCCCGTTGCATCCCTCCGGCCTTGGCTCTTCGACGGGCATTGAACCCATCCAGAGCCATCAGAACGTTTCGCCGTTCCATCACTCGCGGGAGACTTCGCTCTCCCTGCACCCATCGATCAAAGGGGCTATCGCGCCCCTTGTGAAATCCACTCGTCAGGGTAGTGGCCCCCGACACCTGCCAATCAGGGGAGCGTTCCTGCTCCCACCGATACCCCCCATGACCATTTCATGGAGACCAACCCTGCGCGGTTTGGATGCCGATCGGGTCTGTCGCGACCCGATACCTACGACCAAGAGCCTCCCCGTGCTCTTTGGATACATGGGCCAACCTTACGCAGGTTGGATATACGCCAGCATTTCGCCGCTGGACTTCGGCAAAGGAGACGTCCTTGGATGCGTTAACGAATTCTGAGACGACAACCTCGGGTTAGGACTTCCCCTTTGTGACCACATTGGATACACTTCTCCCATGACGGGTAAGGATGCCGGGTTTCGTATCCGAGTGGAGCGCGACCTTCGAGACAAATTCATCGAAATGTGTCGGGCGAAAGACCGTCCCGCCGCTCAGGTCATCCGTGACTTCATGCGGCAATACATCGAGGACAACGCCGCCGCGAACGACACGCAGGCGGTCAATAAACAAAAGGGGCATTCGTGAGCGACATTAAGAATCTGAGCGGCTTTGTTTGGTCAATTGCTGAAATCTTACGCGGAGATTTCAAGCAATCCGAATACGGCAAAGTGATCCTGCCGTTTGTCGTGCTCCGTCGCCTTGATTGCATCCTCCAAGACAGCAAACAGGCCGTCCTCGACGCTGAAAATTCGCTGCCCGAAAGCGCTGACGATGCCACACGAGACATGATCTTGTTTGGCGCGGTCGGCGGAAACGTGAAGGTCTATAACCTCTCACGTTTCACCTTCGACAGCCTGAAGGGTCAGGACCCTGGGCAGCTCCACCAGAACCTGATCGACTACATCACGAAATTCTCGCCCAACGTCCGCGATATCTTTCTCGATAAGTTCCGCTTCACTGATCAGCTCAAGCGCCTGAAAGATGGCGGCATCCTCTGGAACGTATTCGAGCGTTTCTCTGAGATCGACCTGCACCCCGACACCATCTCGAACCTTGAGATGGGTTACCTCTTTGAAGAGCTGATCCGCCGCTTTTCGGAAATGTCCAACGAAACAGCGGGGGAGCACTTTACCCCACGTGAAGTCATTCGCCTGATCGTCGATCTTCTAATCGCAAATGACGACGCGAAGCTGACGGGTCGCGGTATCATCCGTCAGGTCTACGACCCAGCCTGCGGGACGGGCGGCATGCTAGCATTGACTGAAGAGGCCTTGAAAGATTTCAACCCGTCGATCCGCGTCGAGCTTTTCGGCCAAGAGCTGAATGATGAGTCATTCGGCATCTGCAAATCAGACATGCTGGTGACAGGGCACGACCCTGAGCAGATAGCATTCGGCAACACGCTCACGCAGGACTCGCATGCGGGCAAGAAGTTCCATTACATGCTTTCCAATCCACCCTACGGCGTGGACTGGAAGAAGTACCAGGACCCGATTAAGGCGGAAGCCGAGAACATGGGTATGGAAGGCCGCTTTGGCGCGGGAACGCCGCGTATCTCGGACGGGCAACTTCTTTTCCTTCAGCACATGATTTCAAAGATGCGCGACGATGAGGACGGTTCGCGCATCGGTATCGTCATGAATGGCTCGCCACTCTTCACAGGCGGAGCGCAATCAGGCGAGAGTGAAATTCGTCGTTGGATGCTCGAAAACGACTGGGTCGAGGCTATCGTCGCTCTGCCGACTGATCTTTTCTACAACACAGGCATCCAAACCTATGTCTGGCTGCTGACCAACCGCAAGCCAAAGAACCGCGAGGGCAAGGTTCAGCTTATCGACGCGTCGGGCGAACGTTTCTGGAAATCTATGCGGAAGTCTCTGGGGTCCAAGCGACGCGAAATTACCGATGAAGCCCGTGCCGAGATCGTCCGTCTCTATGCCGACTTCCTCAATGGTGAGAGCGGTCAGGATGACGTTTCAAAGATTTTTGATACCACCGACTTCGGCTATCGTGAAATCCGTGTCGAGCGTCCATTAAAGATTAATCTTCAAGTGTCGCACGAACGGCTTGCACGCCTGAGTGACTATAAGCCCTATACAAAGTTGGACGAGTCCGACCAGAACACAATTGAGGAGGCGCTTCGGGCCATTGGTGATCGAATCTTCACCAATCGGGATACCTTTGACAAAGCTCTGACCAAAGCTTTGAAAACGACTGGATTGAAGATCGGCGCACCTATCAAGAAAGCCATCTTAGCTGCGCTTTCGGAACGTGACGAAGACGCTGACATCTGCACAGACAAGAGGGGCAAGCCGGAACCCGACACTGATCTGCGCGACCATGAACTTGTGCCGCTTACCGAGGACTGGCGGCAGTACATGAAGCGCGAGGTGCTACCCTTTGTCCCTGATGCCTGGGTCGATGAAAGCCATACCGACCCCGCCGACAAAGAGGTCGGGCGCGTGGGCTATGAGATCAACTTCAACCGCCATTTTTACCAGTATGTCCCACCCCGTCCGCTTGAAGAGATCGACGCGGAGTTAAAGGCACTCGAAGCTGAAATTGCAGGGCTTCTGAAGGAGGTGGCCGCGTGATGATGCCAATAAAGCATGCCGCGCGTTTCTTGAACGGTGCAGCATTCAAACCTTCAGATTGGGGAGATACAGGGCTTCCAATCCTACGGATCGCGCAGCTAACAGGTAAGCCGTTTGACAATTACTTCGACGGAACAATCAATCGCGGCCTTCTTATCTGCGATGGTGATCTTCTATTCTCATGGTCGGCCACAATTGATGCGTTCATTTGGGACCGTGGCGATGCAATCCTAAACCAGCATATTTTTAAGGTCTTGCCTAAGAAAAACGCCACGAAGAAGTACCTGTACTATGTGATTAAAGCTCATGCCCCTAGGTGGGCGGATGATGATGCGCATGGCAGCACTATGCGCCACATTAAGAAAGAAAGCTTATCGAACAAGGTTTGGATACCTGACCTCGATACACAGAAATCCATCACAGTTTTCCTTGACCGCGAGACCACTCGCATCAACCAACTGATTGAAAAGAGAGCGAGGTTTGCCGAGTTGCTGCTCGAACGGCGGCTGGCTGAAGTGTCGCAAGCCGTCACTGGATATGCGGGCGATGGGCATTGGCTTGAGACTATACCAGAAGGTTGGAAGTCGGAGCGTGCGAAGGTGCATTTTCGCGAGAGCCAGAGAAGGAGCTTAACTGGAGAGGAAGAACTTCTGACGGTTTCGCATATTACCGGAGTAACAAAGCGTTCTGAGAAGGACGTGAATATGTTTATGGCGGAGAGCAATGAGGGTTACAAGCTTGTCGCCCCAGATGATCTGATTATCAACACAATGTGGGCTTGGATGGGTGCTATGGGGGTTAGCTCAGAGAATGGCCTCATTAGCCCGTCTTATGGCGTCTACTCGCCTGTTTCGGAAGCGCTTCGGCCTGCATTTGTTGATCTAATGGTTCGTTCGAAGCCATTTGTCGCCGAAGCGACGAGACGCAGCAAAGGCATCCATTCATCGCGATTGCGATTGTATCCAGATGCCTTTCTGGACATGCGATTGCCGATACCGCCTCTGGAACAGCAGGAAGAAATTCTTTCAGAAATATCTGTAAGAACACAGCGCGAAGACGAGCTTCTTCAAAAGAACGCTTGTGCCGAAGCGCTTCTTCGAGAGTTTCGTTCAGCCCTCATCACCGCCGCTGTCACTGGCCAGATCGATGTGACGACTTGGGGCAACCAGGGGCAAACTGATCGCCGCCTCGATCAGATCGAAGAGGAAATGTCTCTTCGGGAGGTGCGCGCATGAAGGACGCACAGAAGCCAGATCATGTAAGCCTCAACACACTGATTAGTCGGATGCGCGAAGGACGCTTTGTCATACCGGACTTTCAGCGGGAGTTCGAATGGGCTCCGTGGGACATCCGCGACCTGATGCGCTCGATCTTCTCTGACTACTATATCGGCAGCCTTCTACTTTGGAAGGCCAAGGACCAGAATATCAGGCTTCTCGCTTGTGAAGGTCTCTACGGCTACAGCGGTGGCGGGTCGCCCGAGTATATCGTGTTGGACGGGCAACAGCGCCTCACAGCAATGCACTACGCATTTCTTGCCCCCGATATCCCGCTGCCGAACCGCGCCAAGCGCGCGATCTATTTCATTCATGTCGATAAGTTTATGGCGGGCGAGACAGACGAAGCCTTTGGCTATGAGTGGCTCTCAAAGAAAAGCCGTGCACTGATCGACAGCCAGGACGTTCAGTTTGAGCGCCACGTCTTCCCGCTTCCCGTGATCGGGAAAGGCGGCTTCGAACTCTACAAATGGGTGGAGGCCTATGGGAATTTCTGGAAGGCGAAAGCTGACGCTGCCGATAGCGATGACGAACGGGCTATCGCAGAAACGCATGCGGAAAATGCCGCTGCGTTCGGCGAGGAAATGCGCGAGACCATCGAACAGTATCAAATTTCACATATCGAACTCGACAGAGAGATCGGTGTTGAGAAGGTCTGCGACATCTTTACCCAAATCAACAGCAAGGGCGTGCAGTTGGACGTGTTCGATCTTCTGAACGCATTGATGAAGCCAAAAGATATTCAGCTCAAGCACATGTACCGCGAAGCGCGAGACCGCTTGCGCTTCATCGATACGCCTAAGATGAACGTTTACATCCTTCAGGTGATGTCGATCCTGCGTCAGAGCTATTGCTCTCCAAAATATCTGTATTTCCTACAGCCAGGTGTCGAAAAACCCGTTCGCCTTCCCGATGGGACGCGTCGGCAGGATGTGCTTGTGGGCAGTGCTGAGGAATTTGTCGCGCTCTGGGATCAGGCGGTGAACGCGCTTGAACGCGTCATCGAGTTGCTAAGGCATCCACAGGAATACGGCGTCGTCGGTCAAGCCTATATCCCTTACGCATCTATCGTTCCTGCGTTTGCGGCGATCAACACACTTGTCGCAGCGCAACCTTCGAACAAGCAGCTCTCGGCCCGCCGCAAGGTCCGTCTTTGGTATTGGGCATCGGTCTTTCTCACCCGTTATTCAAGCTCTGTAGAGTCGACTGCTGCGCGTGATTTCACTGCGATGCGGGAATGGCTCGGGAATGACGAGGCAAAGCCCGTTCTGATCGACGAGTTCGCGCATTCGTATCGAAACCTCGATCTGCGCAGCGAGGTCAAGCGCGGATCGTCAATCTATTCAGCGATCTTCAACTTATTCGTCCTCGCTGGCGCACGCGATTGGATGACGGGGGATGTGCCGCGATACGGCGACCTTGATGATCACCACATCGTTCCCGCGTGGTGGGGTCGAGAAAACAATCTCGGCACAGCGATCAACTCAATCCTCAACCGATCCCCGCTTACCAGCGACACAAACAGAAATGTCATTCGCGAGAAATTGCCTAACGAGTATCTGCCGGAGCTGATCGCGGAGAACGGCGAGACGACGGTGCTTGCCATTCTTGAGTCGCACTTCATCAGCAAGACGGCTCTGAAGATTCTGCTTCGCGATCCCTTTACCCCAGACGACTACGAAGACTTCCTTGCCGAACGTCACCGCACTTTGCTTGACGGCATCGAGAACCTGCTCATTAAAGAGCGCTTGGACTTACCGCCCAACCTTCGCCAACTGGATGCAGAGATCGAAGGCATTGAGCTTGGTCTGAGAAAAGTCATCGTCTCAGCGGTGGATAATGATCCGAGCCATCTACCGCCCCATTTACTCGACAATGCGCAGCAGCGCATCCAACGCGCGCTTAGAAAGAACGCATCGCTTGACGCTGAGCGGTATGACCACGCCGAAGGCGTCATAGAGCATTTTGATTTACGCGAAGTTCAGGACACGATCTTGTCCAAAGCTCTTTGGGAGCGCTTTGCCGACCGTTTCAAAAACAAGGAAACTCTTGCGCAAAAATTCTCCCAGCTTGCTGAGCTTCGCAACAGTATCCGCCATAGCCGAACCGTAGACGATATCACCCGAAAGGAGGGCGAAGCCGCTCTTGCGTGGTTCGAGAAAGTGCTCGCCAAATGACCTCACACACAGCTTCCAATCTTCACAAGGAGGATGTGCTTCAAGAGCACCTGATCGAAAGCCTCGTTTCAACCCAAGGCTATATTCGTCGTGTCGGTTCAGAGAAAAGCCGTGGCTATGCAGGTGAAATCCACTTCGACAAGCCTTTGGCGATGGACCGTGAACTTGTCATCGGCTTCCTGAAAGAGACGCAGGCGGAGTCATGGGAAAAGCTTGAGCAGCATTACTCGGGTTCAGCCGAAGATGTTCTGTTTAAGCAGCTCGATAAGGCGCTCAAGGACCGTGGCCTGTTGGATGTGCTTCGACAGGGGTTAAAGATCGTTCCAGGCATTCCGTTCTTGTTCTGCTATTTCCGCCCAGCGAGCGGCTTGGAGCCCAAGCGCATAGCCGAGTATCAGGCGAACATCCTCAGCGTGATGGATGAGGTCGTCTACAGCCAGAAGCACGGCAACCGTATTGATGTCGTCCTTTTCCTGAACGGGCTGCCCGTCGCAACGATTGAAGCCAAAAACCTTCTGACCGGCACGACGTTTAAGCATGCGGAAAAGCAGTATCGCACTGATCGCTCGCCTGCGAATGAGCCGTTATTGACGTTCAAGCGTGGCGCTCTCGTTCATTTCGCCATCGATGAAGACAACGTATCGATGACCACGCGGCTGCAAAACGGCAAGACGCGATTTCTTCCGTTTAATCGGGGACGCGACGGCGGCGCGGGCAATCCCGATGTCGAGGGCGAGCACCGTATCGCCTATCTCTATGGTGACGGTGATTGGGGGTCGGCTATCTTCTCCCGCTCAGTCCTGATCGATATTATCGGCCAGTTCATGACGTTGGAGGTGAGCGGCAAGAACGAAGTGATGATCTTTCCGCGCTTCCAGCAGCTCGACGCAGTTCGGAAGGTCATGACTCATGCCCGAGCGAACGGCGCAGGACAAAACTATCTTGTTCAGCACTCGGCTGGTTCGGGCAAGTCCAACACGATTGGCTGGCTGGCGCACCACGCGATCAATCTGCATGACGCCGATGATGCTCAGGTCTTTCACACCGCTATCATCGTTACCGACCGCATCGTTCTCGACCGCCAGCTCCAAAGCACGGTCTCGCAGTTCGAGCAGACGCAAGGCGTCGTCAAAAAGATCGACGGCACATCCCGTCAGCTCAAAGACGCCATCGCCAAAGGTGCACGGATCATCGTAACGACGATCCAGAAGTTCTCGACCGATCACCTTAAGGCCCTCTCGGGTCAGAGCAAACGAAACTTTGCGGTCATCATCGACGAAGCGCATTCAAGCCAGTCCGGCAAAGCGGCGCAGTCAATGACAGATGCGCTTACGCGCGAAGCTTCATCGAGTGACGACATTGAGGACCTGATTGCAGAGTATCAGAAGGCTCGCGGGCCACAGTCCAACATCAGCTTCTTCGCTTTCACGGCAACCCCTCGCAATGTCACGCTTGAGCGGTTCGGCGTGCAAGGCCCTGACGGGCTACCTCATCCGTTCCATCTGTATTCGATGCGGCAGGCTATCGAAGAGGGTTTCATTCTGGACGTGCTCCAGAACTACATGACCTACAAGGCCTACTATCAACTCGAAAAAACCATCGAAGATGATCCCGAGCTCAGCGGGCGGCGCGGCCAGCGGAAGGTCGCACGGTATGCGAACCTTCACGCGACAGCCATCGGCCAAAAAGTTGAGATCATCGTCGAGCACTTCCGTCGACACGTTATGGGGATGCTCGGAGGTCAGGCCAAAGCCATGATCGTCACCCAAAGTCGCGAACATGCATTGCGTTATTATTTCGGGGTGAAGAAATACATCCGAGAACAGGGCTACGGCGACCTGAAAGCACTTGTTGCATTCTCGGGCGATCTTGAACTGGACGGAGAGACGTACACTGAAGCTGATTTGAATGATTTTTCGGAAACCGAGCTTCCTGGTCGTTTCGACGGGTTCAAGCCAGACGGCACGCCGTACCCCGAGACCTATCAAATCCTGATCGTCGCTGAGAAGTATCAGACGGGCTTCGATCAACCCAAGCTTTGCGCGATGTACGTAGATCGCAAGCTGGCGGGACTACAGGCCGTGCAGACACTTTCACGCCTGAACCGCACCCGAGCAGGCAAGGATCAGACGTTCATTCTCGATTTTCAGAATACGATTGAAGATATTCAGGCCGCGTTCAAACCATTCTTCGAAGCGACAACGGTCGAGGCCATGTCCGATCCGAACATGGTTTATGACCTTGAAGGGCGGCTCTACCGCTTCGGTTATCTCGATAAGGAAGAGATCGAGCGCTTCGCGCAAACCTACTTCAAAGGACCGCTTAGCGGCGCTGATCGCGCCCAGCTTGAAGGCCTCGTCAAGCACGCTGTCGCGCGCTTCGAAGCAGATGATGATGAAGGGCGGCAAGAAGAGTTCCGCCAGCTACTGAAGAGCTTCGGACGCTTCTACAGCTTCATCGCGCAGATCATGCGTCTTGAAGATACAAGCCTTGAAAAGCTTGCGACCTACGGCAATTGGCTCGCGCGACTTCTACCCAACCGCGAGGTGCCGCCCGAGATCGAAATCACTGATGAAATGCTTCGTCTACAAGCATTCAAGGTGGTCGAGAAAGAGGCTGGCAGTGCTTCGCTCGGCGCGGGCGATACCGAAGCTTTGAAGGCCATCAGCGAATTTGGTGCTAAACCGTATACGGAGGACGAAAAGAGAGAGCTTTCCGAGATCGTTCAGGCGTTTAACGACCGCCACGGGACAGATTTTTCAGAAGCCGACATGATCCGCTTCGAGCAGGTCAACCGCGATATCATGGATGAGGACATGACCGAGATGCTGCGGAATAACCCGCCCGATGTTGTTTACGCGGCGTTCCGCGATGCGTTCTTCCAGGGCGCCATCCGTATGTTCCAGCGCGATAACGAGATGAAGAATATCGTCCTCACTGACGCTGAGGCGCGGGACAAGGCCACGCGTCACTTCTTCAATCGAGCTCTGAGAGAAGCGAGGAACTCATGACTTCACTCAAGGGCGATATCGTCAACCGCGTCAAAAGGCTTCCGAAGCCGTCGCAAGCTGCTGAAGCGTTACAGCCAGTTTTCGAAGCCGTAAGCAATGCGCTCCATGCCATTGAAGATGCTTTCGGCGAGCAGTTTCAACAGCGCGGCGACATCACTGTGACCATTACGAGCGCTGGCGATCAGGACGAGATCCAAATCATTGTCTCAGACAATGGTGTTGGTCTGGAAGATTCGAGATTTGAAGCGTTTTGCACGACAGATACCGATTTTAAGATCGGTCGCGGTGGTAAAGGTGTAGGGCGATTGCTCTGGTTAGATGCGTTTGAAAGCGTAAGCGTAATCAGCCAGTACCAGTCTGGCGATCAGTTGTATCGACGACGCTTTGTTTTTAAACTCGGATCAGTCGACCAAATCACTGAAGAGAGTGTCGAGACAATAAATGGATCAGCTTCTGACCGTGGTACTACGGTAACCTTCAAGGGACTTCGCGGGACCGCTTATCGCACAAAGTTTCCAAGCCAGCAGGCAACCATAGTCAAACACTTCGGTTCGCATTTCTTTGCTGACTTCATTTTGGGTCGTTCGCCCAGGATTATTGTGGACATTGACGGCACTTCGACAACGTTTCCAGACGCTATTCAAGAATTGCAGATTGAAGACCGAGGAATCGCCCACCTGAATTCTGAGGAATTCGGAGAACTTCAACTCGCCAGCTTCGTTTGCCACAAACAGGCAAGCGCCAACTTTGACGGACTGCACCAGCTACACTTGGTAGCTAACGGGCGTACTGTTACCACGCGAAAGATTGACGGTCTTGTGGGGATTGGAAGGTTTGGCCCCGATGGTGATCGCGTGTTTCACGGGTGCATCTCAGGAGATTATCTCGATGAGCGGGTCAATCAGGAGCGGACGCAGTTCAACTTCGATGAGACTATCGTAGACCAGATCATCAAAGAGTGTGCCGAACATGTTCGAACAAACGCCCTTCATGAGGAAATCGATAGTTTTGATACCTCTCGCCTTGGAGGACTTCGCGAATTTTTGAGCGATTATCCGTCGTTTGGTTTTGAAGACGCCGAACAGCTACTCGATAGGACGCCGAAAAACGCGACGAAGGCAGAGCAGTTTGCACAAGCTCTGATACCGATCCGTATCCGTCGCGATAAAGACCGCAACCAAAGAATTCAGCAGATCGTGTCTCAGCTCAGTGGAGACGATGAGGTTCCAGAAAACCTAGCCGAATCCATCAAGTCCGCCGCCGCTGAAATCCGGGCCGAGGAACAACGCCAGCTCACCGAGTATGTATTGCGACGAAAGGTAGTCCTGGATGTCATGCAGGTTCTAATTCGTCGTATCAGGGAACGTGAAGATGGCTCTGAAGACTTTCATCTCGAAGAAACGCTACACAAATTCATCTGTCCGATGCGACTACGCGGAGATGACCCGTCAAGGATCGAGCGGTCTGATCATGATCTTTGGATAATTGATGAACGTCTGACCTTCACCAAATACTTCGCATCCGATGTGCCTTTCACGCAACTAATTGATGGAGCAAACAGTACGCTTCGGTCTGACCTGGTCATTTACGATCGTATTCACGGGCTAGGTGCAGAGGGTGAAGACCCGCTTCGACGCGTAATGTTAGTCGAATTCAAGAAGCCAGGTCGCCGTGACTATGACGATCGGTATTCACCACAGAATCAAATCAGCGAGTACATTACACGTCTTCAAAACGGGGATATCGAAGATTATCGAAACCAACGCGTCAGAATTGCAGATGATTGTATCTTCTACTGTTACGTAGTTGCCGATATCGTTGGAAAGTTGGAAATACATACCAACGGGTGGCGAACAACTTCAGATGGTCGTGGTCGTATTCAAGACCTCAATGGTAGATTCCGTGGGGTAATCGAAATCATCGAGTGGGCTGATCTCATTAAAGATGCGCGCTTGCGAAACCTCGCATTCATCGATGCCGCTGGATTGCAGTACAACAACTAATTGAAGTGCCGCATCCTTCGGACCGCGCTCTCGTAAACCGAGCCAGCCAACTGTCTCGGCCATTCGGCTTCGATCCCTTGCGCATCGACTGACAGCCCTCGCAGGCTGACTCTTCTTTCTTCTTTTCGAGGGCCTGCGGCCCCGTCCTCCGTCAAGACCAAGCCCTTCGCATTGGCTTCGGGCGAAACCCATGGCCCGTGGCTCGGCTGCGCCTGCGCCCGCACCTCTTCCATGGCTTTCGGTCTGGACGGCCGTCCCCCCGCTCATTGGCGCGGGCCTAGTCCGGTTGCATGCGCAACCGACTACCCAAGAAAGGGGACAAGAGATGA
>CAJQMX010000023.1 GCA_905479515.1 uncultured Parasphingopyxis sp. | reverse complement strand
GGGCTGTCAATTGATCCCGAATATGGCGGTATCGGTCTGACGATGAGTGAGGAAGTGCGGGTTGCCTTTGAGCTGGGCGGCACAACCCCGGCCTTCCGTTCCTCCTTCGGCACCAATGTCGGTATTGGCAGCCAAGGCGTGGCGATCGCCGGGACGGACGCACAGAAAGCCGAATGGCTACCTAAAATGGCCACCGGCGAAGTCATTGCCAGTTTTGCGCTGACCGAACCCGATGTCGGATCGGATTCGGGCGCGGTGAAAACTAAAGCTGTGCGAGACGGCGATGTTTACCGGCTGTCCGGCACCAAGCGCTTTATCACCAATGCGGACAAGGCCTCGGTCTTTACCGTCATGGCGCGCACTGGCGAAGAAGCGGGCGGGCGAGGGGTTTCGGCCTTTCTCGTGCCGCGCGATCTGCCCGGTGTTTCCATCGGCGAACCGGAAAAGAAGATGGGGCAGCAGGGCGCCAAGGTCTGCGATGTCATCTTCGACGATACGCTGGTGCCTGCCGGTAATCGGCTGGGCGCAGAGGGCGAGGGCTTCAAGGTTGCGATGCAGGTGCTTGATCGCGGGCGGCTGCATATCAGCGCTGTCTGCGTCGGTATCGCCGACCGGCTGATCGCCGATTGCGTCGCCTATGCGGTGGATCGCAAACAATTTGGCCAAGCGCTTTCCGAGTTTCAGCTTATTCAGGCGATGATCGCCGATAGTAAGGCGGAGAGCATGGCCGCCAAGGCGCTCGTGCTGCAGACCGCAGCGAAAAAAGACGCCGGAGAGCGGATAACATTGGACGCTGCGGCGGCCAAATATTTCGCGAGTGAGATGGTGGGTCGCGTGGCCGACCGTGCTGTGCAGATTCACGGCGGCGCCGGTTATATCGCCGATTACGGTATCGAACGCTTTTACCGCGATGTGCGATTGTTCCGGATCTATGAAGGCACAAGCCAGATCCAGCAGCTCATCATTGCCCGCGAAACAATAAAAAACGGCGGCTAAACCGCCAACGGAAGGGATTAAATCAATGGATATTGCAAAACTTTTCAGTCTTGAAGGCCGCACCGCTCTCGTTACCGGGGGCTCACGCGGTATCGGCAAGATGATCGTCGAAGGCTTGCTCTCGGCGGGTTGCCGGAAAGTCTATATTTCGGCCCGCAAGGAAGATCAGATCGCCGCCGCTGTTGAACATTTTGGCGACAAGGTCGTCGGCATCCCGATGGATATCTCGACCGTCGAAGGCTGTAAGGGTCTTGCTGCGGCAATTTCGGAACATGAAGAAAAGCTCGATATTCTCGTCAATAATGCGGGCGCGGCCTGGGGTGCGAATTTTGAAGATTTTCCCGAGGTTGGTTGGGACCGGGCGATGGACCTGAACGTCAAATCGCCATTCTTCCTGACCCAGGCATTGCATCAATTGCTCACCAATGCGGCGAGCGACGGACAACCCGCCAAGGTCATCAATATCGGCTCGATAGACGGAATGCGGCTCAATCCATGGGAAACATACAGCTATCACGCCTCCAAAGCGGCAATCCTCTGGTTGACCAAGCGGATGGCGGCACGCCTGATCCGGGACAATATCGTCGTTACAGCGATTGCCCCGGGGGCCTTTTCTTCGGACATGAACACCGCCGCACGTGATGCTGCCGATGCCGTCGCCCAGTCCATTCCGGCAAAGCGGATTGGCGAGGCTGAAGATATGGCAGCAGCAGCGATCTATCTGGCCAGCCGCGCAGGCGATTATGTAATCGGCGAGACGCTTACGGTTGATGGCGGTCTGGCCCATGCCGACACGCGGACGAGCATAGCGGGGTAGGTCGTTCTAGCTGCATTTTGGCTGTGCAAATGTGTGCCGGTTATTCTCTGACCAGCAGAAAGTTCATCCGGGCGGCGGCAATCGGCTTATCTTCCGATTCCTGCCAAGCAAAACTTTCAACATTGGCCATGCGCTGGCCGAGGCGCGATATGATCGCGGCGGCATAGGTCGGTCGTTTGCGACCGCCGCGCATATAGTCGGTCGTTACCGTGATTGGTTTGGCCTGGGGGCGAACATCCTCTTCGCCTAACTCGTCCCAGAGTGCGGCGAAGGCCGCGATCTCAAGCAGCCCTGCAATCGCGCCGCCATGCAGGAAACCCGGTCGCCCCTGAACATGAGCGCCAAATGGCAAGGTCAGCAAGACACGGCCGTCCTCGTCGCGCCCGGCTTCGATACCAAGCGTTTCGGCATAGGGAGGGAGAGACAGGGTCATTGCGATTCCAGAAACATGAAGGTGCCGGCAACATTGGCTATCGGGCTGTCCGCATCGCCATCATGCGCATAGCCGCGGACAAAGGCGACATTCTTGGTATAGCGATAGCATTCCATATGGCCGGTGACCCGATTGCCGACTTTGGCGGGGCGCAGATAATCGACGCGCAGGTCGATGGTAACGGTCTGGAAGAACCTGCCCGTCGTGAACATGATGCACATGCCCGACGCCATGTCGCACAGGCTGATAATCGGCCCGGAGGCAAGGATGCCGGTTTTCGGATCGCCGACAAGTTTCTCGTCATAGTCGATCGCTAGTTCGACCCAGTTATCCGCATTCGTCACATATTGGACGCCGATTAGCCCGTTATGGCTGTGCTGGTTGGCCATCTTGAAAAAGGCGCGGGGATCGATTTCCCCGGAGATGAGTTTGTCCCGGATTGTGTTTACATCAATTTGATTAGGCGGCACGGAAAGGCTCCCGCCACAGACCAACGGCATCGATAACAATCTTGCCATCGGCGTCGCCCTTGCGTTTCAGAAATGCCTTATGGCCGACCAGAACGACAATGATGTCGGATTTGGCCAGTGCTTCATCGAAACCTGCAAGCCTGATATTGTCATGCCGCCAAAGCCTTTCAGGCAGCGCGTTGACGTGCGGCTCGACCGCGCAAACGTCGAAACCTTCTTCAGCAAGGCCCACTGCGATATCGATTGCGGGGCTTTCGCGCAGATCGTCGACATTCGGCTTGAAGGCGAGGCCCAGACACGCGATCTTCTTCGTGCCAGCTGCCTCCGCCGCTTCCCGGATTTTCGCGACCACGGATGCGGGGCGGCCGTCATTCACGCGCCGGGCTTCAGACATCAGGCCAGTCAGATCGCCATTGTCGGAGATCAGGAACCAGGGATCAACGGCGATGCAATGGCCGCCGACACCGGGGCCGGGATTGAGGATATTTACCCGGGGGTGCCGGTTCGCCAGCTCGATAGCTTCCCATGGATTGAGATTATGTGCTTCACCGACATTGGCGACTTCATTGGCGAAAGCGATATTGACGTCGCGATAGGCATTCTCGATCAGCTTGACGAGTTCGGCCGTCTTGGCGTCCGTCATGTGAATTTCACCGCGGACAAAGCTTTCATATAGATCGCGAGCGCGCTCGGCATCTGCGGGCGTCAGGCCGCCAACGATCCG
>CAJQMX010000022.1 GCA_905479515.1 uncultured Parasphingopyxis sp. | reverse complement strand
TAGTCGAAGAAGTCGTTATGGACGTATCCGAATTTCACGAACGTATCTTCGTCGAACTCGTACTTGATCTTGCCTTCGATGTGCTCGCGGTCGATCGTGCCGGGGCCGCGCCACAGGCTGCTGTCAGTCTTGGAGCGGCTGACATAGGCTGAGAGGCCGTTCCAGTTTCCGGATTCCAGCTTGATGAAGCTACGTTCGAGGTCATCATCACCGATCGTGTAGGAGATCATGCCGCCGGGCGTGTCGGATGTATCAACCGTATTGTAAGAGACGAGTGGGCCGAGCGACGCATAGCTTGGCAGAGAGACATCGCCTGCACCGGGGGATGCGACCACGGCGCCAAGGTTTTCGTTGTCCACATAACGGAATATCGGGCTGCCGCCGAAGGCATCGGAGCGACCCATCGGCACGCCGTCCAGCACGAAGCCGATCTGCTGCAGGTTAAAGGCCCGCACGGTAACCGAGTTGCCGAACTCGTAGAGGCCGAGCGCGCCGTCCGTCTGAACGTTGAAGCCCGGCAGGGACTCCAGCATTTTCAGGCCCGAGATGCCGCCGGGTGCTGACAGGAGTTCTTCGCGAGTGACTGCCACCGTGTTGGTCGCCTCGTCCTGACCAATGGCCGTGTCGGCGGTTGAGACGCGGCGGCCTTCAACGACAACCGCTTTCATGGTCGCTTGTTCTTCTGGCGGCGAGCCCTCCTGCGCGTGCGCGGCAGTCGTCATCGATGCCGCGATCAGCGAGGCAAGGCATATTCCGAATTTGAGACGTGTATTGAGGCGGCGCATCGCAATTTACTCCCGGCGACTTATTGAATCTGCGCGCAAGATGTCGGCGTCGCCGGGGTGCGGGAACTGCGCACAACCAAGTGAATGTGCTAAATGCCGAGTCCTGCCTGCATTCGGGCGTAATTGCCCAAAGCTGAGTGTTTCTTGTGCAATGCAAAACGCCGCGGGCGAGAACGGCGCGACTCGGGAATTAACCTTACGCTGCCTGTAGCGCGTGTTGCGCAATCGGGGGTTGCGCCATTGTCATTTGAGTCGAGCGGCAGGGGTTAGTCGGGCTTTTCGGGTGTCCGGTCCCAGCTTTTAGACCAGTCGCTGAGCTGCATCAGGATGGTGCCCAGGTCCTTGCAGGATTGGGTCGGCTGGTAACCAGCGTCGCCAAGCTCCACCAGACCATTTTCACGCAACAGGGCAAGCCGCTGGTTCAGTACCGTCGGCGAGATCTGATCGCAGCGCTCTCGCAGGGCGCGGAATGTGAGCGGGGCGTCGCGCAATTCCCATATGATCCGCAATACCCACCTCTGACCAAGAATGTCGAGCAGGGCCATGATCGGCCGTTGTGCTTTTTTATCGCTCATTGGCATTTCAGCCCCTTGCGCTACGTAATAAGTAGCAATAAGTATCGCTACATAATATGTAGCAAGAAGGTGTTTGTCCAGTCCATAGGAGTTCAAATGACACGCAGTCCAGCTGCGCGTGCAGGTTCGCTCGCGCTCAATTCCGTCTCCGCAGGTCTGACCGGCGTGGTCGTTCTAATGATCTTCACCAGCCTGACGCTGGTGGAAGGCGCGATCTGATCCGTACCGGAACGAAGCTGTTCTTTTCAAAAATCAATCAAATTGGGAACTAAAACATGACACGTATTCAGCTCGTCACGCTGATCACCTCCGGCTTTGCCCTGGCGGCCTGCGCCAGTTCCGGTTCGAGCTATGAACCAGTGGCCGATGGTCCGACCGATGTGACCTATGCTGCGGACCTGGAAGCTTGCCAGGCTGTTGCGACTGACCGCAGCTATATCAACGGTGACACGCGGAACAACGCAATGATCGGCGCAGGTCTCGGCATGCTGGCCGGGATCGCAGACGATGACGTGAACGACACGGAAGGGGCCATTGCGGGCGCGATTGTCGGAGCAGTTGCCGGTGCCGGCGCAACGATGGTCGAAACGCGTGATGAGCGCCGGGACATCGTAATCGACTGCATGAAAGGCCGGGGCCACCCGGTTGTTGGCTAGTCCGATCAGGACGGGGCGCGTGGCGATGTATCCCCACGCTGCGCGTCCTTTTTTGGGAGGACAGGAGCCTGGAGCGGGTGAAGGGAATCGAACCCTCGTCGTCAGCTTGGGAAGCTAATAGGGGTCAAATTCGCAAGTTGTTCATCTTAGGTGAAAATGAGCAAAAATATAATAAAAATAATGATTTAAACGTATTTTTGTCCTTCCCATTGTTGGGACAAGTTTCCTATTGATACCCATGAATTCCGTCCGTTTTCTAGCTATTTTCTAGCTGGAATTTCGATGCATTCTTTTGTAAAATATGAGGATACTGAAAAAGTTTGTCTTCCAAATGGCATGCAAATCATACTTTTGCATAGTTTTTTGGAAGAACCTATGAGGATTTGGGTAGGTGGCGAAGAGAGTTGGAGAGCACCGCATCACGAAACGGCTGGTGGACTCTGCCATCGCTGAGCACGGGAACCGCACGCGGATCTGGGACAGCGAGCAGAAGGGGTTTTGCCTCGTTGTCTACCCAACTGGGCACAAGGTTTATGTCGTCGGCTATGGTTTCGGCGGCCGCTATCGCTGGTACACGATAGGGAAGCATGGTGATCCGTGGACGCCTGAAACCGCCCGAGACAAGGCGAAGGAAATCCTGGGTGAAGTAGCCAAGGGAAACGACCCATCAGCGCAGAAAACTCTGGAGCGCGTTGAGCAGAAGATTGGCGCGCTAACCATCTCGAAGCTCATCGATCTCTATCTTGACCAAGGCCCGATCGACAAACCGGACAAGCGGGAGTCGAGTTGGGTAAATGACAAGAACTACCTCAACAACCATGCCCGACGGCTTCTTGGACGGATCACACTCGGTGATCTGAAGCCACACCATATCTCCCGGTTCCAGAATGATGTTCTGACGGGCGTATCAGCAGAAATGGCAAAGGGGTCCGGCAGCAGGGTTCGTGGCGGACGGGGGGCTGCATCGCACGCCGTGCGTTCCCTGTCGGCAATGCTCGGCTGGGCCGTTAAGCGCGAACTGGTCGAGTCCAATCCGTGTCTCAAGATCAACAAGATACAGGATGGGGCTCGGGACCGTTATCTGACGACGAAAGAAGCCGAACGCATGTTCAAGGCGATCGATGCCTTGTTGGAGGAAGGTGAGATCACTCAGGACCAGGTCGACTGCCTAGAGCTGATTTTTCTGACGGCTGCACGCGCATCCGAGATAAAGGCGCTCCAATGGAAAGAGGTCGACCTGGAGCGACGGATCCTCAAGCTTCCGCCACTTCGCCACAAGACTGGCGGTGTAAAGAAGTACAAGTCTTTGCCCCTGTCGGCGCGATGCGTGGAGATCCTGACGCGTCTAAGTGAAGAAGCAGACGAGGAGGCGGAGTATGTTTTCCCGTCTTCAAGAAGCGGCTCTGATCACATCAAGCGCATCAACCATACCTGGGAGAAGATCGCTGCGCGCGCGAAGATCAAGGACTTCAGAATACATGATTTCCGTCACGCCTACGCATCCTTCGCAATTAATGCTGGCGAGTCGCTGAAGATGATTGGCGCTAATCTTGGGCACCAGCGAACCTCTACCACGGAGCGTTATGCTCACCTGCTCGTCGATTCCCAGCGTCCTGTGGCAGATGGAGTAGAGGCTGCATACGAGTATGCGCGTAAGCGAGCTTGAAATGTAGTGGTGTAAATAAGCTCTAGAACGCGTGCAGAACGGCAGTGCATGCCGATGAAGCTCAACATGGTTTGCAGTCGTGGATGCGCGAACTTCTGCAACAATTGTGTTTCGTTGTTCGGGATGGGGATCCGTTGGAACAACTTCGAAATGCGATTTGCTCCCGATATCAACGCATTCAGCTTAACTCATTCAATCTGAAAATTGACGGAGTCAGGATACTGAGTGCGCGGCTCGACGTGAAATGGCCGGGCCGCATAGGATCGACAATGAGCATTCGAGAACTCTAGATTGTCCACATATTCTCCCTCCGATGGTATGGGGATTAGCCCAGCAAATTGGATGCCGCAGACTGAGTAGAAGAAGCGTGCGGCATATTTGTTGGTGAAGTAATGATTGGAAGGGAAGAACGAGTGCGGATCGAATCTGTAGAGATCACCAACTTTCGGTTGCTTAGCGATGTTGCTCTCGCGCTTGAAGCCCAGACAACTGTTATTGTTGGGCGCAACAACAGTGGAAAGACATCGCTCTCCGAGATCATGAAGCGCTTACTAACGGACGCTAATGCCCGATTTAATCTTGAGGATTTTTCGAGTACTTGCCATGCTGACTTCGTTGCCGCTCTGCAGGCATACAACGAAAGCGCCGGAGATGATGTCGTACGCGCCGCGTTGCCGACGATCGAGCTGCGGGTCCGGTTCGATTATGATGTCGACGTGCCCGACTTTGGGCCATTGGCGCCTTTTGTCATCGACCTTAATCCGGATTGCCGAACGGCTCTGGTCGTCATTCGATACGAATTGAAGGATGGCGCTGTAGACTCTTTCTTTGACGACGCGCCCGCTGAGCCGCTCACTGACGAGACGCGCATGACATTCCTGCGCCTTATGCGCGAGCGTGTGCCGCGTCAATATGGCGTCTCGATCTGCGCCGAGGATCCAAACGATGCGACCAATATCCGGAAAATGCAGCCAGCCTCGCTACGACACTTGGTGAAAACCGGCTTTATTAATGCACAGCGCGGGCTAGACGATGTCACTTCTCGCGAATCCGACGTGCTCGCTAGGGTGCTCGAAAATATGTTCACCACTGCTAGCTCGGACACTGCAGATGCTGGTGACAAGGCAATCGCGGAAGGCTTGACCGCTGCTGTCGAGGAGATCCAGACCCAACTCGACGAAAATTTTGCTAGCCAGCTGGCAAAGCTGCTGCCGACACTTAAGAGCTTCGGGTATCCGGGGCTGGGAGGGCAAGATCTTCAGACGGAGACGTTGCTTGATGTTAGGCGACTGCTCTCCAATTTCACGAAAGTGCGGTATGGAGGCTTTGGCGGGATACCACTCCCTGAGTCCTATAATGGACTTGGTGTGCGGAACCTAATTTTCATTCTCCTCCAACTCGTGGGCTTTTACAAAGCCTATCGCGCTGAGGCGACTGCGCCCGGTGTACATCTTATCTTCATTGAGGAGCCTGAGGCACATCTCCATCCTCAGATGCAGGAAGTCTTTATTCGCCAATTGGCGACGTTTGCCAAGCAACTCGTCGATGGTGCTCAGGGCGGTGTCGCCTGGCCCGTCCAATTTGTCGTTTCGACGCATTCATCTCATATCGCGAACGCCGCTGGTTTTGAGTGCATTCGTTACTTCCTATCGACGGCGACGATCGACGCACCGCTTGGCGTTCGCCATACAAAGATCAAGGATCTTCGAACCGGTCTCGCAGGTAAGCCGGAGCCGGAAAAGCGCTTCCTTCATCAATATATGACATTAACACGTTGCGACTTGTTTTTCGCTGATAAGGCTATTCTGGTCGAGGGGCTTAGCGAGAGGCTAATGCTGCCTGTGGTCACCGAGAAATACGAAGCAGAGAATCTCGAAGCGCCGAAGCTCTCAACCCAATATACCTCGATCATCGAAGTCGGCGGTGCATACGCACACCGCTTCACGGACCTGCTTGAGTTCTTAGAGTTAAGGACATTGATCATCACCGACCTTGATTCAACCCTTGTTCCTGGTGGGAAGGCTTGTCCTGTCCATCAGGGTACTGCCACTAGCAATGCTTGCATAAAAAGTTGGTTTACTGATGACCCACTGACTTTGGAGGTGATCAATGCGAAGTCTGACAACGATAAACGCAAAGGATATTGTCGCATCGCCTATCAATGTCCTGAAGCTCCGGGCGGCCCCTGCGGGCGTACTTTCGAGGACTCCTTCATCCTCGCCAACACCGCGAAGTTCGGGGTTGATGACGCGGGTTCTGAAGCTTTGGAGATAGCTGCGCGAGCTAAGGCGGCCGAGTTCAAAAAATCTGACTTCGCGTTAACATTCGCCATTGAAGACAAGGACTGGGTGGCGCCCAAGTACCTTCTCGACGGCATCGCTTGGCTTGCAGCGGATGAATTCGGACCTGGTGATTCAGTAATGGCTGCTGGCGCTGAGGCTGTTGTGGAAGCCTTCGAAGGCGAAGTGGGGAAACCTGATGCCTGAGACTCCTGCCGAACAGGCAAGTCGCGTCGCACTGGAACGCGTCTTTTCCGCCTTAACTGAAGGTCGAAGCTTTCGACTCGAAGCTGGTGCTGGCGCGGGCAAGACTTATTCTCTGGTAAAGGCGCTTGAGTTTTTGATTGACAGACACGCTAGCGATATGCCGCGTCTCGGTCAGAAGATTGCCTGCATTACCTATACCAACGTTGCGCGTGACGAGATCGAAGCGCGTACCGACAGGCACCCGATAATCTACTGCGACACCAACCACGGCTTTTGCTGGTCTCTGATCAATGGATTCCAACGTCAATTGCGGGAGTTGGTCGCCGCACTGCCAGTTTGGGAAGAGAGGCTCGCAGAAGTGGGTGGAATTGGTGAGCGGGTGGTAAGCTATGATTTGGGTCATCGTTCGGTACGTGACACCGTCGTTTCGCTACATCACGACGACATTCTGCCGCTTACCATCGCGCTAATGGCGCATACCAAATTCCGGAAGCTTGTGGCGCAACGCTACCCGATTATTTTGATCGATGAATATCAGGATACTGATGTCGAATGGGTCGCCGCGATCAAACATCATTTTCTAGGAGTCGACAGCGCGCCGGTATTTGGATTCTTCGGTGACCATTGGCAGAAGATCTATGGAAATGGCTGCGGTAAACTCGACCATCCTGCAGTCGAAGAGATCGACAAAGGTGCCAACTTTCGTTCGGTACAGGCGGTCGTCGATGTCCTCAATGCAATGCGGCCCGAGCTTCCACAGTTTGTAGACGATCCCGAATTACCCGGTGATATTCGAGTCTTCCACACCAACGGGTGGGGCGGGCAGCGACAGACCGGTGGGCATTGGGGCGGAGACCTCCCGACAGAAGCGGCACACCAAGCGCTCGAGATGGCACGCGGCCAGCTCGAAGAAACAGGTTGGAACATCACGCCGGCGCACACCAAGATCTTGATGCTCACTCACCGCGTCCTCGCTGCCGAGCAAGGTTATGCGAGTCTGCCCGTTGCTTTTCGTTACAACGAATCATTCACCCGTAAGGAGCATCCCTACATTTCGTGGTTCGTGGATATACTCGAACCCGCATGCGACGCCTTTGCTGCGCATAGATACGGAGAGATGTTCGACT
>CAJQMX010000021.1 GCA_905479515.1 uncultured Parasphingopyxis sp. | reverse complement strand
GCTCTGCGCGGTGAAACTGTCGGCATCGGCGGCCGCCCAATAATTGGCATAGGGCGTATCCTCTGGCGCGGTCAGCAGCACCCCTTCCTTCAGGAACGGATAGATATGGTCGATCGAGTTGGATTCGGTCGCATTGGTGCGCTCATGCAGGTGGTGCGGGCGAATTTCACCCGGATGCTCGAGCCCCATCGCGGCAACGATTTCGGTAAGTGATGCCACGGTTTGCTTGTGAAACTCCGCCACGCGCTTCGCCTTGTCACCGATCACCAACCCGCGCTGGCGGGATGGATCATGGGTCGCAATGCCGGTCGGGCAGGTGCCGACATGGCAGCGCAGCGATTGCACACAGCCCAGTGAGAACATGAAAGCGCGGCCGGCATTGGACCAGTCCGCGCCGACCGCTGCATTCATCGCCAGTCCGGACGCGCTATACACCTTGCCCGCCGCGCCGATCCTGATCCGGTCTTTCAGGCCGCAGCCGACCAGCGCATTGTTGACGAGTATAACCCCCTCGCGCATCGGCATGCCAACCCGGTTGGAAAATTCAACCGGGGCCGCGCCCGTGCCGCCTTCCGCTCCATCGACCACGATGTAATCGAGCAGGATTTCGCTCGCCAGCATGGCCTTCATGATCGCGAAAATCTCATGCGGCTGGCCGACACACAATTTGATGCCCACCGGCTTGCCGCCCGATAGCTGGCGAAGCTTCGCCACAAATTCCAGCATCTCTCGCGGTGTCTTGAAGGCGCTGTGCCCGGCCGGTGAAATACAGTCTTCGCCCACCGGAATGCCGCGGGTTGCGGCGATTTCCACCGTCACCTTCTGCCCGGGCAGGACGCCGCCATGGCCGGGCTTCGCGCCCTGGCTCAGCTTGAGCTCAATCATCTTGATCTGATCATTCTGGGCGGTGGCTGCGAACTTGTCCGGATCAAACTGCCCCCAGCCGTCACGGCAGCCGAAATAGCCGCTGGCGATCTGCCAGACGATATCACCGCCATGCTTCGCGTGATATTTGCTGAACGATCCTTCGCCGGTATCGTGATAAAAGCCGCCCATCTGCGCGCCAAGATTAAGCGCCTCAATCGCCCGGTCCCCCAGCGATCCATAGCTCATCGCCGAGATATTGAGGACGGAGGCGGAATAGGGCTGCGCGCATTGCGGGCCACCAATATCAACGCGGAAATGATCCGGCAGGCCGATACTGGGAACGATCGAATGGCTGAGCCACTCATATTCGTCGGAATAGACATCGAGTTCAGTGCCGAACGGATGGCTTGAAATCGTATCTTTCGACCGCTGATACACGAGCGCCCGTGCGCTGTGCGAAAAGGGCCGCCCTTCGAGATCGCCCTCAACGATATAGGCGCGCAAATAGGGCCGCAGATCCTCAAACAGCCACCGCGCACGGGCCAGCAGCGGATAGTTGCGCCGCAGCGTGTGGCGGGACTGAACCATATCCCACAGCGCAACGGCGAGCAGCGGAACGGTGACCACCAGCCCCCATCGCAGCCATGAGAAACTATCCGGCGCGAGAAGAAACAGGAGGGTGAGAGCAAGAATGAAAAGCGGAACGATCAGCCGCTGCAGCATACTCAAAACAACCGTCATGAACCGAAACCTTGTGCCATATCATCTACCTATGCCGCGCATGATAAAGACATCCGCACAGTTCGGCCATGCCGGGATTGCACAGGCCATGGCTTGACTTTGGCGATGGAATGGCCAGCTTGGCTTTCATGGCCAGCGTATTTTCTCTCGCATATAATCTGACGCCGTCAGGGCAGCTGCTCACGCGCCCCTAGCTCCAGTTTCGTAGGCGGCGAAGGCCGATCGAAGCTGGAGCGCCCCTCACCCCGATAATTCACATCAGCAATGCGAACGGCGCCCGAAACACGGCTTCGTTGCTCCGCTACATATCACGATACCGAGATTGGATAATGCAATGGATCAGGCAACAACGCTTGAAAATGTAGTCAAACCGGCAATCACCCTACTCGACACGGATTGCGATCTTCTGGAAGGGCTGGCGATGTCTGTTGAGAGCCGATCGCCCGGTCTTGCGGCCATGCTGCTGGAGGAGATTGAGCGCGCCGAGATATGTTCGGCGAAAGACCTCCCCACTGATGTTGTAACCATCGGTTCGCGCGTTTCCTTCCTGGATGAGAAAGCCAGCGAACCCCGCACAGTGCAGCTTGTTCTCCCGGCGGATGCCGATACCGATACGGGCGCGATTTCAATCCTCACCCCAATGGGCGCGGCCCTTATCGGCATGGCCGAAGGTGCATCCATCACATGGCCCTATGCCAATGGACAATCCCGCGTCATCACGGTTTCCCGCGTGACGCAAAAGCCGTGAGTATGCCGCTATGGCAGGTGCATCAGGATGCGCAGGGGGCTTGGTGAAACGCTGGAGCGGGTAGCGGGGATCGAACCCGCATCACAAGCTTGGAAGGCTAGTGCTCTACCATTGAGCTATACCCGCTCGCCAAGCGCGAGGCGGGGGTTAGTCGGTTGCTGCGCCAATGGCAATATCATGCTGTGCCTCAGCACCATCAATTGCGGAAAATTGTCCGCTCAGGCTCCCAGACAATGCTTCACCACCATATCGGTCAGCTCCGCATGTTTGTTCTGCGGCAGATCATGGCCCATGCCCTGGACCAGTTCAAAGCGGGCGCCGCCGATATGGTCGGCAACATCCTCACCGCAGGCATAAGGGATGAGTGGATCGTCCGCCCCGTGAATCACCAGCGTATCGGCCTGCACCCGCGCCGCCCATGGCCGCAGATTTCCGGTATCGATGATCGCTGCCATCTGGCGTGACGGGCCTTCGGGATAAAAGCTGCGTTCGACATTCTTGCGCATCAATTCCTCGATCTCCGCGCGGCGCTCTTCCCCTCCCGGCGAACCGATCACGGTGAAAAACTGCATGCCCGATGCCAATGCTTCCTCAGCGGTTGCCGGCCGGTTGCGTGCTGCCTTGATCAACGCTTTTCGGACTGCGCTGTCAGGACTGGGAAGGCCCGGCGCGTTGGTTGATGTCATCACCGGCATGAGGGACAAGACCCGGTCCGGATATTCTGCGGCAAGGATTTGCGCAATCATCCCGCCCATCGAAACGCCAAGCACATGCGCGCGTTCAATCTCCAGCGCATCCAGCACGCCAACCGCATCCGCCGCCATATCGGTCAACCGATAGGGCGCCATCCGGCGGCCCGGAAAGAAGCGTTTGACGAGCAACTGCCAGATCGGATGGGGCGCTTTCACACCGTCCAGCTTGTGCGACAGGCCGATATCGCGGTTGTCGAAGCGGATGACCCGGAAACCGCGCTCAACAAGCCCGTCGACAAAGGCATCAGGCCACAGGGAAAGCTGGCCGGAAAACCCCATGACCAACAGCAGCGCCGGATCGCCCCTATTGCCATGGTCCTCAACCTCTAGGCTGATACCGTTTGCGACTAGCTGCATTATCCTGTCTCCCCTGAGCACAGGTTATAGGGACAAAATGCCGTTTGTCGCGCCTGAAAGCCGCAGCCTGGGAGCAACGGACCCGGATCGCTTTTCTTCCGAAACAGAGCATTTCATCGACCGGATTCACGGCTTTGTCGCTTCACGATTGCGAAAATCGAAGCGTGAGCCAATGAATTATGGCCATGTTTGCGAACTCATCCGTCTTAAGATTGATGATCCAATGGCACTCATAAACAGATTGCCAAGAACAGGGCGTCAAACGGGCACCGTCTGTCTCTTTTTTGCCTGTGCGCTCGGCGCGGCGATGGAAATCCCCGCAACCGCCCAGACTCAACCGGCAGAAGCAGCAGTATCGATAAATGTCGCAAACGCCCACGAAGCTCTGATCTCCTGGATCGAGGCGTATCAAACCGGCGAATATGCCGAGCAGTGGCGCCTTACTCATCCGCGCATAAGGCGATGGCGCCCTCGCCGTCTTTGGAATCGCGTGATGAGGAACGCGCAGAGGAACGATGGCGCCTTGCTTTCCTACACAATCGGCGGCGGGGCTGAGGTGATAGCGGACCAATTGCCCTGTTCCGAGCAAGGCCATTGCTACCGCCCGGGCATAGATTACGTCTTTTTCACGGTGCAAACCGAATATGAAAATGCAGCACCACCACAGCCCGAATATGTCGCCATGGCGCTGTCAGGGGATCAATGGGTTTTCGGCGGAGGCACATTGCTCAACCGCCCCTTTGGTGAAACCAGCGTCATCATGACGGAATCGGACGAACGCCGATACCGGCCGCGTGCATCCGATATCAACCGCTAATGCCGGCGGCATTTTCAATTCTCTGATTTCAGTGATGGTGGACGGGGCTGGATTCGAACCAGCGTACGCTTACGCGGGCAGATTTACAGTCTGCTGCCTTTAACCACTCGGCCACCCGTCCATCGGGATCAACCTCGCGTCCTGGCAATGCAACCAAAGCGCGGTGAAGGGCGGCTCAATGGCGAAACACCGCTTGCCTGTCAACGCCGGTTACTAGAAAGCATGGCCCCATGGCAAAGAGACGCAAGGCAAAACAGCGCGAGAGCCGCGCACCACGCTTCTGGGGGCGGCACGCTGTGCTCGCCGCAATGGACAATCCAGCGCGGACGATTCGCAAGCTCTGGGCGACGCATGAGGGGATTGCGGGCATTGATGTGCCCCCCGGCCTGCAGCTTGAAATGGCGGGCGTTGCAGACCTTGGCCGGCTCGTCCCGCAAGACGCACCGCATCAGGGCCTGGTGATCGAAGTCGAACCGCTTGAGGATATCGGCATCGAGGATCTTCTTGAAAGTGCCGAAGACGGACGCCCGCTGGTGATCCTCGATCAGGTGACGGACCCCCATAATGCGGGCGCGATCATGCGCTCCGCCCTCGCCTTCAACGCGCTGGGCCTGGTGACGCAGGACCGGCATGCACCGCCCGAATCAGGCGCACTCGCCAAGTCCGCTTCTGGCGCATTGGAGGTGCTACCCTGGTGCCGCGTCGTCAATCTCGCCCGGGCTTTGGATCAGATTGCCGAGGCCGGTTTCTGGCGGATCGGGCTCGCCGGGGAAGGCGAGCTGACATTGTCGGATGCATTAGGCAGCAAGCGTGTGGCGCTGATCCTCGGCGCGGAGGGCGCGGGCATGCGGCCAAATACGGCCAGCCATTGCGACGCCATTGCCCGCCTGCCAATCAGCGATAAAATCGAAAGCCTGAATGTTTCGAATGCTGCTGCGATTGCGCTCTATGCCGCCGCAACCAGCGGATAGAGGCGGAAGCCGGTTTAGTCTTCCTGCGCGATCGTGACCTTCAGGCCGTCCAGTTCGTCATCGAACGGGATCTGGCATGACAGGCGCGATGTTTCGTTGCGATGGTCCGAGCTTTCGAGGAGATCATTCTCGTCTTCATCCATCTCGGGAAGTTTGGCCGCAAATTCCGGATCGACATGGACATGGCAAGTCGCGCATGAACAGCAGCCACCACACAGCGCAAGGAGTTCGTCAAAGCCATTGTCCCGGATTACTTCCATCACAGTGAGGCCGTTATCCGCATCGACGGTGGTTTCTTCGCCATCGCGATTGACGACAATAAGCTTGGGCATGAACAGTTCCTTCTGGGCAGGTTCGAAATATGCTGCGGCGCGGCTATGTGATGACCAGCATATGAAATCAAGGGCACTTTAATTGGGCATTGATCAGAAAAACTTGCGCAAGGCGATGGACGCGCTGGCAATGATCGAGCCTGGCTTTGCCAAGCGGCTTGATGAAATCGGCTATCCTCCTCCCCGGATCCGCGATCGCGGCTATCAGACCCTCTTGCGCACGATCCTTGGCCAGCAGGTAAGCGTGGCCTCTGCCGATGCGGTTTGGCGCAAGCTTGATGATGCGCTCGGTGATGCCGCCAACCCCGAAAACTATATTGCAGCCAGTGACGAAACGCTGCGCGGTGCGGGGATGAGTCGACAGAAAAACGGCTATGCGCGCAGCCTGGCCGAACTGGTGATGTCCGGGGCCCTCGATCTGGATGCGCTTCCGGCGGACGATGAAGAGGCGATCGCCGCGCTAACCGCCGTCAAAGGGATTGGTCGCTGGTCTGCCGAGGTCTATCTGCTGTTCGCCGAAGGACGGCAGGACATCTGGCCCGCCGGTGATCTCGCCGTGCAGATTGAGACAGGGAAGATATTGGGCTGGGCGGATCGCCCGTCCGAACAGGATATTCGAGACGCGGCAGAAGCGTGGCGGCCATATCGCGGAACGGCGGCAATCTTCGCCTGGCATTCCTACAATACGGACGTCATTTAGAAGCCCGTATTTTTAAGGCCGGTGTTACGCAGTTTTGTGACGGCGCAGAAAATCCTCAAGCACAGGTTTATAGAAGGGAGCCGAAAATTCGCAGCCTGCTTCAAAACCATTCACCCAGACCACCGTTGCCGGCATCGCCTGCAGTCCCGGAAACTTGATCCAGACCTGCGTTTTCGAGCGCAGATTCATCGCGCTATCGATTTTGCATCCTGTCACGGAAAGATCGCTGATATCCGCTTTTGACGCATCAAAACCCGATTTGCGAAAACCAGCCTGAAAATCAACCGGCGTGCGAGTGGCAGATCGCCGCTCGTTGATTTCAGCAGCTCTGGTGAGCAATTGAGCGGGAATGGACATCGACAAACCTTTTTTGTGTTGAGCCGCATATCGCCCAAGTTCGTAAACATCGGATTGCAGGATACGGTTAACGAGATGTTTATCTTCAACCCGGAGCCCGGAATCGCGATCATTTTTGACATTGAACAAAAGCTGCGTTGGTAAATGAAAGGTGAAATTCGGGCCGGCTCATGCTCCTGGTCGGCTTTGCGCAGTTGACGTTAGCGTAAAGCCATGCTCGATAGTGGCTATGGACGCTTCATCCCCTCCCGCAAATATTCTCGCCGCCTATGAAGGCGCCAGACCCCCGGCACCGGACTGGTTCACCCGGGCTTTGGCCTGCAAGCCAGAGCGTCATCAGGTGGAGAGCAATGGCGCCGCGATCGAATATTTCACATGGGGCGAGGAAGGCAAACCGGGCCTGTTCTTTCTTCATGGCGGCGGCGCACATGGACGGTGGTGGGCCCATATAGCCCCTTTTTTCGCAGATGATTATCGCATCGCGGCGATGTCCATGGCCGGTATGGGCGGGTCAGGCTGGAAGTCGGAATATTCAATCCTCGAGCATGCCGAAGACATGCGAGCAGTCGCCGAGGCGGCCGGGCTCTTTGCGGCTGGCAAACCGGTCGTGGCAGGCCACAGCTTTGGCGGAGCGCCGACGGCAACGGCTGCCGCAGATCCGTCGGCCTGGGTCGGGCGCGCCTTCATCATCGATACCTCGCTCCAAATGCGCCATTCGCCGGACCGGCATGAACCCGAGCACCGCGAGCGCCGCTTCTTTGCGAGTCCGGAGGACGTGCTGACCCGCTTCCGGTTCCTGCCGCCCCAGTCATGCGACAATCATTACATCGCCGACATGCTTGCGAGAGATGCAATTGTCGAAACCGAGGGGAAAGGCTGGAGCTGGTCCCACGATCCCAACATGTTCGGCAATACCAAAATGCTCGAAAGTGCTGAAATGGGGAGGAATGCAAATTGTCCAATGGCCGTGATTTACGGCGAGCGCTCTGCGCTTATGGATGAAGAAGCGCTCACCCATCTGCACGACATAATGCCGGAAGGGACACCCTTTGTCGCCATCCCGGATAGCGGCCACCATGTGATGGTGGATCAACCGCTGGCGCTTGTGGCAGCAATGCGGGCGCTGCTGGTCAGCTGAATACCCTTTTGCGCGGCTCCCAAAGAATGATAGGGCGCCGCCATGGAAACAGTTTCGACCAACACGGCCTTTGGCGGCACCCAGGGCGTTTACAAACATGACAGCAGGGAAACCGGCACGCCGATGCAGTTTTCGGTGTTTATCCCTGACCATGCCGCCGGGGAAAAGCTACCCGTTGTCTGGTATCTTTCCGGGCTGACCTGCACCCATGCGAACGTCACCGACAAGGGTGAATTCCGGCGCACATGCGCTGAGCTTGGTCTGATCTTCATCGCGCCGGACACATCGCCACGCGGCGAGGATGTGCCCGACGACGAAGCCTATGATTTCGGCCAGGGCGCGGGCTTTTATGTCGACGCGACCGAAGAGCCCTGGGCCAAGAATTTCCGGATGCGCAGCTATATCGAAACGGAATTGCCGGCACTGATCGCCGCAGAGTTTCCCATGATCGATATGGATCGACAATCCATCACCGGGCATTCGATGGGCGGGCATGGCGCGCTCACTATCGCGCTTCGCAATCCAGACCGGTTCCGCAGTGTTTCCGCCTTCGCGCCAATCGTATCCCCGCTCAACTGCCCATGGGGGCACAAGGCACTAACCGGTTATATTGGCGCCGACCGCACGGACTGGCGGGCCTATGATGCCTGCACGCTTATCGAAGATGGCGCGCGGATTTCCGAAATCCTTGTCGATCAGGGCGGAGCGGACAATTTTCTTGAAGAACAGCTCAAACCGCATCTGCTGGAGGATGCGTGCGAAAAGGCGGGCATCCCGCTGACCCTCACTATCCGGCCCGGCTATGATCACAGCTATTATTTCATCTCGACCTTTATGGATGACCATCTGCGCTGGCATGCTGAACGCCTTGGCTGAAACGATGCATCCGGGTTCTTGCCCGCAAAGGAAATCGCGCCGATAAAGAGCCGTCAACGCAAATGGGGTAAGCCATGGACGATCAGGCCTCACATAACAGCTTTGTAAGGCGCTGCTTCGCCGTTCTGGCCATTGTCGCGCTCGCGGCGGTCGTCCTGGCGCTCGGCAATCTTCTGCTCCTCATATTCGCATCGCTCGTCGTTGCGGTTATCCTGCGAGCCATAGCGCGACAGTTCATGCGGTTCGGCCTTCCTCAAGGTGTGTCGGTAACCTTTGCCGTGCTCGCGCTTTTCAGCATATTGGGTTTCGTAAGCTGGATATTCGGCGGGCTGATCGTCACGCAGTTCGCCGCGCTTGCGGTGAGAATCCCGGAGGCAATCGATGCCACCCAGATCGCCTTTGACGGCTGGGGCATTGACTACGATGTACGGCAGGCAAGCCGCGATATCACGGCGCAGCTTTCGGGCCTGTCAACGCGGGCGGGCAGTTTCGCGGTATCGGCAGGCGGGGTAGTCACCAATGTCATCCTGGTTCTGGCAGGCGCGATCTTTTTCGCCGCCCAGCCCGGATTGTACCGCGAAGGTCTGCTGCGCCTGATCCCGAAAGAACGCGAAGAACTGGCCCGCAAAACCTGTGATGATGTCGGCCGCGCACTGGGGCTCTGGTTGAGGGCGCAGATACTGTCCTCGCTTATTGTTGGTGTCCTGATTTATGTTGCGCTGAAAATCATTGGCGTGCCGTCTGCGGCGGCGCTCGCGATCATCGCGGCGCTGCTCGATTTCATCCCGTTCCTCGGCCCGGTAATCGCCGGTATTCCAGCCGTGCTCGTGGCCTTTAGCGTCAGCCCGATGATGGCGACATGGACTTTGGGCGTCTATGTCCTGATCCAGCAGCTGCAGGGAAACATCCTGCAGCCGATTATCCAGAAACGGTCGGTCGACCTCTCCCCCGCCGTCCTGCTTTTTGCCGTGGTGGCGGCGGGCAGTCTGTTCGGCATAGTTGGCGTACTGCTTTCCGCGCCGCTCACCGTGGTCGCCTTTGTTCTCGTTCAGCGCGTCTATATTGAGCAGATTCTGCAGAAGGAGCCCAAGCGACCGGCCGGGCGTCCCAAGTCCGAATGAATCCGGTTTTCAGTGCACTGCCGACCACAATCTTCGAAGAAATGTCGGGCCGGGCAAGAACCAGTGGCGCGATAAATCTTGGGCAGGGTTTCCCGGACTCCCAAGGACCGGAAGATGTTCGGCAAGCTGCAGCGGATGCGGTATTAACGGGCTGGAACCAGTATCCGCCGATGCGCGGGCTCCCTGAACTTCGCGCCGCCATTGCCAGCCATTATGCAGCGCATCAGGCGCTTGACCTGAATGCCGATAGCGAAACGCTTGTCACGTCCGGCGCGACAGAGGCGCTGGCGGCATCGATACTGGGCCTCATCACGCCCGGCGATGAGGTTATCCTGATCCAGCCTGCCTATGATGCCTATGCGCCGCTGGTCCGGCAGGCAGGCGGTGTACCGCGCTTTGTGACAACGCACCCGCCCGACTGGTCACTCACTTCCGAAATGCTCGAAGCCGTGGTCAGCAACAAGACCCGCTTCATCATCCTCAACAGCCCACTCAATCCCACCGCGACCATGCTCAGTGACGGCGAACTCTCCCTGCTTGCCGAATTCTGTGTCGCGCATGATCTGATCGCGATCTGTGATGAGGTGTGGGAGCATATCGTTTTCGATGGTCGCCAACACCGATCGCTGATGACCATGCCCGGGATGCGCGATCGGACCGTGAAGATCGGATCAGCGGGCAAGATTTTCTCGCTCACCGGCTGGAAGGTCGGCTGGGTGATTGCCGCCGCGCCGCTGACGGACGTGATAGCCAAGGCGCATCAGTTCCTGACCTTCACAACCCCGCCAAGCCTGCAAGCCGCCGTCGCCTATGGGCTGGGCAAGGATATGGCCTATTTCACGGACATGCGCGCAAGGTATCAGGCATCGCGCGACCGGCTAAGTGATGCGCTGACGGCAAGCGGCTATGCGGTGCTGCCCAGCAAGGCGACCTATTTCCTCTCGGTCGACCTTACCCGCTCCGGCTTTACGATGGGCGACCGCGAATTTGCGCTGCGCCTCGTCGATGAAGCGGGCGTGGCGGTTATCCCTATATCGCCCTTTTTCGAAACCGATCCGGTGACGAACATCGTTCGGCTATGCTTCGCAAAGAGCGACGATGTGCTGGATGCCGCCGCAGAAAAACTGGCCAGCGCGCGCGAATTATTCGGCTAACGCGGCGCGCGCCATGTATGGCTGCCCGAGTAGAGCCCCGCTGCCGGATTGCCGGACGCATCCCGCCCCGGCCGGAATCGGCCGCGGCTCATCACCATGTTGCAAGCCCGGGCATCCAGCTGGAAATGACCGCTTGATCCAATGGTGAAACAGGCGGTCGGCACGCCATTCGACCCGACACGCACCTGATAGCGCGACGTGCCCTCCTCGCCATTGCGCAGGATATTCGACGGATAATCGCTCGCGCGCACCCAGTTTCCCGGATTTCCGATTGGCTCAGGCGGTGTGGTTTGCGTCGAACGCGGCGGATCAGGCCGAGGCGCAGGCCGTGTCTCGACTGGCGTCGGCCGGGTTTCGGCCGGCGTTCTGGCCCCTTCGGTAGCCGGAGCGCGGACGGCTGGCACGGTTTCTATCGGCCTTTCAGGCGTTTGCGTTTCGGGCACAAGTTCGTCAGGCGCCTCTTCGACAGGCTCTGCCTCTGTATCTGCATCTGCAACTGCCTCTAGGGGCAGATCATATTGGCCCAGTTCACCCTCACGGGCATCATAGACCGTCGTTACACATGCCGTCGTCTGGCACTCGTCCCGGCGCGCCTGATAGGCAGCATAGCCTTGTTGTAGCGCGACCCGCTCCTGGCCATCGGCTTGCGCCAAAACTGCCGCATAGAGATTCGACAATTCGGTTTCACGCGCCCTCAGGGCTTCGCTGGCGCAGATAATGCCATGGCTTGTAAGATCGGTATTGGAGCAATCGACACTTGGCGAAAGCACATTGCTCTCTGCGTTCTCTTCCGCATCTCCGCCGGAGAGGAACAAGAATGCAAGGATCAGTATCACCGCAAGCACCACTGCCCCTATGGCGATCATCATCTTCTGGTTCGGTGGACGTGCGCCGTCATTCCCGTCTTCAGGCACTGCCCGGCCCGCAGCAACTGGCGCAACCTTTAGCGGGCTCTGCTGGTCCGAGGTATCGGCTGGCTCAGGCGCTTTCGCAGTTGCAGGCGGTTCCGAAGGCGGAGGTGGTGGTGGAGAGGGAGGGGGTGCGGGCGGCACTACGACCGCCGGAGGAACCGGATCCGGATCCTCGTCAATGCCCTCACCCTCCGGCGGAACCGGCAGCGGTTCGGGAGAGGCAGCTTCTACGCGCTCTTCCGGCGGCGGTGCGACAACGGGAGCGACAGGCTCAATGGTTTTCTGTTTGGCGCTACTGACCTCAACGATCCGCTTGATCGTATCGATCATCCGCTGGATCGTGTCATCACGCCGATCAAACCAGTCGATCCATTGATAGTCGTTCAGCCAATAGGCCAGACCTTCGGCATCGATATTTTCCAGCCGCACGGGAAATATCAGCTTGTCGCCATTTTCCGCCATCATCAGTTCGCGCTTCACATGGCGCGACTGATCGGAACGCGAACAGAATAAGAGAATGATCAGATCGGATCGGCGAACCTGTTCGATAATCGCCTGATCGAAAGGCCTGCCCGGATCGATGTCATCGGGCGCCATCCAGCCGTCCACACCGTTGAGACCCAGCACGCTTTTTAGCTGGCGGGCGGTTTCGACCTGGGAACTGTGGTGGCTGATAAAGGCGATAGGCTGCCTTTGCCCAACCGTATCCGCGCCTTCAGCGCCCATTTCCGCCCCCAAAGTCTTACGTTCATCCGATGCTAACCCCCTGTTACCACCGCACATCCCGATATATCCGGCATATGGACCGTTACGATCATCTTTGGCAACTGCCCGGCCGATGGCGATGGCGGACGGAGGGCATCCTTCGCCCGCCAGACCGGCTCTAGTCGGTGAAAATCAGGACCGGGGTTTCAATAAGCTTCTTGAGCGCCTGAACATAGCTGGCCGCGTCATAGCCATCGACGACGCGGTGATCGCAGGAGATGGAAAGGTTCATCTGTTTGCGCGCTTCCAGCTCACCATCGATGATCGCGGGCCGTTCGACAATCTTGTTCGGGCCGATGATCGCGACCTGGGGCCGATTGATCACGGGCGTGGTCGCAATCCCGCCAAGCGGGCCGAGCGATGTCAGGGTCAGCGTGCCGCCAGCCAGTTCCTCGCTCTTGATCTTGCCGGTCCGTGCCGCCTCTGAAAGCCGGGCGATTTCGAGAGAAAGCTGCCAGACATTCATATCCTGCGCATTGCGGATCACGGGC
>CAJQMX010000020.1 GCA_905479515.1 uncultured Parasphingopyxis sp. | reverse complement strand
GAGAACGCGCAGCCCGAGCGGCAGCCAGGCGTAAATGCCTGCCGATGTCTGGCGAACAAGCCCGGCGCGGAGCATCAGCTTGTGACTGATAACCTCAGCATCGGCGGGGGTCTCTTTGGTGACGGGTAGAAAATAGCGGGTAAGACGCATGATTTTGGGGTCCGGAAATGGGCCATTGATAAGCCGCGTCTCTAGGCGGGCCGTGTGCTCGCCGCAAGCATTAGGGTAAGGTCCATGCTGTTGCCGTATCGTCACAGGCGCAAAGATAATCGCTCGCTGACCATCATACCCCGATGACAAGGCCTGCTTAAATAGCTTAGCACCCTATCCACGGAACACGTGCCTTGCGGCCGTGGTTCAGGGAGGCTCCTCGCTGCACACCTTGAGGGGAAGGAAAGTGCGCGATCAAGGGGCAAATAAAGGGGGCGAACTTAAGTTCGTCACGTTTGTGCCCGGGCCTAGCGGCCCGGGCACTTTCCTTTTCAGGCCCAGTTTCGCAGCATGGCTAGTGCTTAAGCCCGGCCTTTTCATATCGAGAAAATTTTAGCGCTGCGAAGGGGCTCGTGCGATCCCGCTCCAGGCATAGCCACGATAATGCGATTGAAACGCGAAACTGAGACCCGCTGCCTCAGCCATTTCCGCCAGCACAACCGGAAGCTCCGCCCGAGGAGAAACCTCAAACCGGTTGAGCCATGCAAAAAGGGCTTTTCGGAACATAGGAGGCAGGCGTTCCTGTTGGCCGAAATCGACCACATGCAGTGACCCACCGGGTGCCAGCATTGCGGGAAGATTCGCGATGGTTTCGCGCCAGGGTGGAATCATCGAGAGCGTATAGGAAAGGAATATGCGATCGAACTGCGGCTGGCCGAACAGCCGCCCCGGATCAAAATCGCTCGCATCGGCACGAGCCAGCGCCATGCGGGTCACCAATCCGGATTGCAGCGCATTCGTCCGCGCCGTTGCCAGCATCTCGGCCGATATGTCGATTCCGTACAAACGTGCATTCTGGTAACGCCGGCCGGTCAGAATGAGGTTACGACCCGTCCCGCACCCCACTTCGAGCACGGATCCGCCGACCGGTGGATCAAGGTCTGCGATTAAACGATCACGGCCGAGCAGGTAATATTTGCGTGTAAGATCATAAATATGTCGCTGACGCCGGTAGATCGCATCCATCCGTCCAGCCGCACTTTCTGACTGAGCGACAGGGTTCACCGTCTTACTCGGCTCCACGGACATAGAGATGCACTCCGCCATATATCGAAGACCGGTCACGGCTTGTGAGCGACTGCGACTGTTCTTCGCGATAGTCCCATCGGCTGAGCATTGCGCCGGGCACGCGCCCCGGCAGAAGCGTTGGTTCGGCGGCGGTCCGGAACAGAACCCGCGCGCCGGGCCGCGCCGTCCGCGTGATGCCTGTCCACAGTGCCGTGAGCTGTTCATCGGTCATCCAGTCCTGCGCGTCGAGAAGAACATAGCGATCGAGACTGGCTGACGACTCACCTGCGAGGAATTCCGTGAAATTGGCATGGCGCACCTCAACCCGGTCGATGCGGGAGACCATATCCGTGTAATGGGCTTGCTGAAGATATGGGGGCAGCGGCGCACTTGGCTGGCGTCCATAGCCCCGGCCAAAGGCCTGCCAAGCGAAATAATTGTCGGAAAGGTCGAAACCGCAGGCCAGTTTCTCAAGCCGTTTGCGCAAGACGCTCGCCATTCCGTCCGGGTCGTCGCCAACCAGCGCTTCATATTGTGCAGGCGGTATACCAAGGCCGAACAACGACGCCGGTTGGTCAGTGAGCCAACGCACAAATTTGCGATCAAAAATGGGTGAGAGACGCTCCTCGAAAAAAGCCTGCTGTTCTTCAAGCGATTGGGTTTCGAGCATCTCGCGTGGATCAACACCGTGAAGGCGGGCAACAAGGTGCGCGGCGGTGATGAAGTGGCCGAGCAAACCGCGGCGATAAAAATTCCTCGCGAATCCGCCGATACGCTTGCGGCCCAGCAGGTTGCGATGATCCCAATAGCGCCGCGTCATGGTGTCGAGACGGGGGCGAACATGATCACGATAGGCAGTGATATTGTTCTTGTCGTCAGCGCAGGCGAAGAAGCGATAAAAGCTCTCATAATCGGGCAGATTGGCTGCTGCGGTGACTTTGAGCCGATTGAGGGCGATGTGCGCAGGGTTCAAATCAAGCGCAACGATCCGTTCGGGATTCGCTGTCAAATAGCTGAGCACATTGCACCCACCACTGGCGATAGTGACGAGGCGGGAATCGGGCTGAAGCTGAAGAGCCTCGAGATCAACGACAGGATCTTCCCATATCTGCGCATATACCAGTCCGCGAAAAGCGAAGGTGAAGGTGCGCTCGAGCACGCCTTGCCGGCTCAGATGCTCATGTTGGTGAACAGCACTGCGCACTTGGCGATTTTTGGCATTGCTGGAAACGGTTCGAGGAACAGGCGAATGTGTAAGGGTCATCGCGATCTCCAATCGACCGTCTCCTAGGCCTGCGGCATTACCGGGCCGTGACACATTTGCGTCGATCGAGTGGCAGTTTACGGGCGAGAATAGCGATGCAGCATTGCGGCGTCCGCCCCTGCATAGAGGCTATGCCCTGCAAGCGGTTTTCGAATGAGATATCCCTCAGACTAAAGCGAGAGAATGAAGCCGTCGCGAGGGCTAGCCTTGCCGCCCAACATTGTCGCGTATGCTTCGCTTACAGCATCGACGCCACTGCGCGGGAGAACGTCGACCCAGCCCTTGGCTTCTCCAATGAACCTGCCCCAAGCCTTGCCGACTTCCATCCCGAAACCTTCCGGGCCGAGTTCGTCGGTCATCGCGACGACATGATCCGGCGCGAAAAAGAGAATGGGGGCTGGCCCTGCAATATTGTCAGCCAGGCCGCGCGCTTCCCAATGGGTTGCCCCGACAAGGCAGCTATATTTGAGATTATCGGCAAAATGATTGTGGATTGCGGACAGCGCCTTACCATTGCCCGCAAAATCAACGACCACCGACGGCGTCGCTGCATCAAGA
>CAJQMX010000019.1 GCA_905479515.1 uncultured Parasphingopyxis sp. | reverse complement strand
GCAGCGCCAACTTGAGCATCAATTACGAAGACTGGCGCGTCGCCGTTGTTATCTCCAAGGATGGCAATGCCGCACAGATCGGATTTTCCGATGGTGCAACGGCTTCCCTTCCACGTTCCGGTGCTTCGGTCGCGCGATCAGGCGGCGGCACGGCCTTTTCAACGATCGAACCCGGCGACATCATCACGGTACGCCCGACCGGCAGCAGCTATGCGCTGGCCAAGGTGCCCGACGTATCTGGCGGCATGGTTGTAGAAGATGTCCAGACAGGCCGGGTCTATGCCATGCAGGGGGGATTCAGCTCCGGACTTGAAGCCTTTAACCGGGCGACACAGGCCGAGCGCCAGCCTGGATCAAGTATCAAGCCTTTCGTCTATGCCGCAGCTCTCGAAAATGGGATGACGCCAGCCTCGATCATCGTCGATGGCCCCTTCTGCGTCTATCAATCCGCAGCTCTTGGCCGGAAATGCTTCCGCAACTCCGGCGGTGGTGTCGCCGGACCGCAAACGCTGCGCTGGGGGCTGGAAAATTCACGGAACCTGATGACAGTGCGGACGGCATCAGACACCGGCATGGAAAATGTCGTCGAACTGATCAGCAACGCCGGAATCGGTGATTATGAGCCCTATCTCGCTTTCTCGCTCGGCGCCGGTGACACGACGGTTCTGCGACTCGTGAATGCCTATGGCATGCTCGCCAATCATGGCCGCGATGTCGGGCCTTCGCTAATCGACTATGTGCAAAATCGTGATGGCGACGTTATTTATCCCGCCAACTGGCGCGCCTGCGAAGGCTGCAATGCCCGTGATTGGGACGGCGAACGGATGCCGCGACCGCCCATAGCGGGGCGGCAGGTTGTCGATCCAATGACGGCATTCCAGATGGTGCATATCCTGCAAGGCGTCATCCAGCGCGGCACGGCGACGTTGCTCCGGGATCTCAACCGGCCGATTTTTGGCAAGACGGGAACCACGACAGGCCCGACCAATGTATGGTTCGTCGGCGGCACGCCCAATCTCGTTGCCGGTGTCTATCTTGGCTATGACCGCCAGGCCCGTTCATTGGGCTATGGCGCAGGCGGCACCTTGGCTGCTCCAATTTTTCGCCAGTTCATGGCTGAAACGATGGAGGGCCAAGCCGTCGTGCCATTCCGGGCGCCGCGCGGTATTCGCATGGTCCGCATAGACCGCCGCAGCGGCCGCCGTGTCTTTGGCGGCTGGCCGAGCCAGGATCCGCGCAGCGCGATCATCTGGGAAGCCTTCAGGCCGGACAGCGAGCCGACGCGAACGATCCGCCGCGATGTCGTCGCCCGACGTCCGGTTCGTACGGTCTTGCCAGAAGAAGCGCAGAATACGGTCCAGTCAGACGCCCCGCGCAATGACAGCGAGTTCTTGCAATCCGAGGGCGGAATTTACTAGGCCGAGCCAGACACCATATATCCGACCTCCAAACTGAAATGAAATGAGAATTCCATGCGCGCTGAAGCGCAAGCCCATATCGAGCAGATCAACCAGGCCGTGAACCTGCTGCGCCGCTTCCTTGACTGGGATGTGGCCAAGGAGCGGCTCGATGCGCTCAATGCCAAGGTTGAGGATTCGACGCTGTGGGACAATCCCAAAGCGGCGCGCGAAGTGATGCGCGAGCGCGGACGCCTCGATACCGCGATCACAGCAGTGCGGGCGATCAGTCAGGAACGCGATGATGCCGCCGAGATGATCGAAATGGCGGAAGCCGAGGGCGATTAAGGCCTGATCAATGATGCGACCGAGGCATTGGCGCAGCTTGCCGAACGCGCCGAGCGAGACAAGACGGAAGCCCTGCTGGCCGGCGAAGCTGATGGCAATGACACCTATCTCGAGATTCACGCCGGGGCCGGCGGCACGGAAAGCCAGGACTGGGCCGAGATGCTGCAGCGCATGTATATGCGTTGGGCGGAACGACGCGGATTCAAGGTTGAAATCGTCGACTATCATGCGGGCGAGCAGGCTGGCGTAAAAGCCGTGACGCTGCAGATGAAGGGCGAGAATGCCTATGGCTATGCGAAAACGGAAAGCGGCGTGCACCGGCTCGTTCGCATTTCGCCCTATGACAGCGCGGCGCGGCGCCATACGAGCTTTACCAGCGTCTGGGTCTATCCGGTGATCGATGACGATATCGATATCGTCATCGACGAGAGCGAGCTGCGCATCGACACCTACCGCGCCTCGGGATCCGGCGGCCAGCACGTCAACACCACGGACAGCGCGGTGCGTATCACGCATGAACCAACCGGGATCGTCGTTGCCTGCCAGAGCGGGCGTTCGCAGCACAAGAACAAGGCCGAGGCGATGAGCATGCTCAAGGCGCGGTTGTACGAAGCCGAATTACGCCGCCGCGAGGACGAAGCCGACGCGGCCAATGCCGCCAAATCCGACATCGGCTGGGGCCATCAGATCCGGTCCTATGTTCTCCAGCCCTATCAGATGGTGAAAGACCTTCGCACGGGCGTAACCTCCTCCTCGCCCTCCGATGTACTGGACGGCGATCTCGACAAGTTCATGGCTGCCGCGCTATCCCAACAAGTCACAGGGGAAAAAGTCGAGGTTGAGGATATAGACTGATGCGCCGTGCTGCGTACCTGCTCTTGCTGATCACCGGAAGCTGCAACGCTTTGGGAGGATCAAGCGATTCCGACTTCCCGCCTGCGGATCGGCCCGTCTCCGATATTACTTCAAGCCAGTTTTCAACCGAGGAAACGCGCGACAAGCGCAATGAGGCTGAAACGGTCATGGATATGGCGGAAATTGAGCCTGGCATGACCGTGGCCGATATCGGCGCCGGCAATGGCTATTACACGATCCGCCTCGCCCCGCGGGTTGGCGAGAGCGGCCGGGTTCTGGCCCAGGATGTCATCGCGGAAACCCGCGACAGGCTGGCCGAACGCGTTACGCGTGAACGGCTCGACAATGTCAGCGTTAGGCTGGGCGAGTTTGCCAATCCCATGCTGCCAGCCGACAGTTTCGACCGGATTTTCATGGTTCACATGTATCATGAGATCGAAAGCCCCTACGAATTTCTCTGGCATATGCGCCCTGCCCTGCGTGAAAATGGCCGGGTCGTCGTCGTCGATGCAGACCGGCCGACGAACCAGCATGGCACCCCGCCAGACCTGCTGAACTGCGAATTTGAAGCAGTTGGCTATCGCCGCGTCGTATTCCGCGCCATGCCCGATATCGGCGGCTATTTCGCGATGTTTGTCCGGGTTGGGCCGCGCCCCGAGCCCGGCGATATCGAGGCTTGCGGGCAGGATTAGCCGTCGGAGGCAAGCAAGCCTTGGCGAAAATACTTCTCTCGCGACATCACACTTGGTCTTGAATTCCGGTCAGATAGATCAGGACTTTCATACCGCATGAGTGACCGATTAAAGCGAATGCGAAGGCAATCCCTCTGGGTTCAAAGGAGCCTCTCCCCCTCTCAATCGATAAATACGGTGGATCTTTCCATTCGCGATATCGAACCGAACATAATCATACCGCCAACAACAATGGGTCGGGATATCTGAAAAGGTCGACTGTGAATTCATATATTCCGTAAAACTTATGGTGCCGGACGAATAATATCCATTGAACAAGCGAATTCTAATTCCCGGCGCTGCAAATCTTGGCCTCACCTGGGCAAGATATTCCTCTTTGCCATCGGCCACCAATGTCGCATCCTCGAAAACTTGGACATCGTCTGCCAAAAGACTGGAAAAGGCTTCTATATCCAGACTTTCGATTGATGCTTTGACCAGCATCCCAATCGCCGATTGTTCTGCTGGCGGGGGTGGAGGCGGAACTTGAGCGACCGCCGCTGATGAAGCGAAGACAATTAAAAAGCTCAATTTCACTCGGTTGATCATGAATTCTGTATAATTGACCGCCGGAACAAATTCAACGATTCGTACCGGCGCCGCCAATCAGCGTCTACTTAAAGCATCCACCATAAACTAGCAGTTTGCGTATCCATGCGTTGGTGTAAACCCAGGCGCGGGCCGTCCCAAAAGCTGCTGTAGAGATCTTGCCACACTGTTCGCGCGCGCCTCGTTTTGAGCAAACTGTGCGCTCAAATAATAATTCGCACGTTGTTGAGCGGGAGTTAAGCCATTACCAGGACCGGCAATGTACGCCTCCCACATTTGCTGGTCATACGTTTGCATTGCCGGTAAAGCGTGCGCAATTTCGTGAAGCACTAAATACTCGAGACCGCCCGTGAGTGCATCATAGCCTTTCAACGAATCAACGTTGATATTCACCAGTACTTCTGATCTATTAACGCCGCCTGCACCGACTAGATTTTCGCCGGCACGGCCTGGACCAAATATTTGTTTCGTGGCGTTGATTCTCAGATTGTAAAGCGACATGACAATCTCTGATCGACTAACTGTGCCGACACATGCTAAATTGAATGGTACTCCAATTAGTGCACTAATTACGAAGTCAGTGGTGATAATCGATTCTAATTTTTGTCCAATGACAACAATTTCAGGATCATTGACGTCAGGTTCAATACTAGTGTTAACGACAGCGGAGATAATGCCTGCTAATTGATTCACTTGAGCTTGAACAGGAATGAAGCCGGTTGGCATTGTTACATTGCCGATAGCGACAATCTAGGGGTGTGCAGTTACAACAATCTCAGTCATTTTTACTCTCCTTATAAAACCATAGCTCCGAATCAACTATGGAACATAAAGAGAACAAATGATTTCCTATTTGTAAAGCTGTCAGCTACCGTCCCGCCGTATTCCGTGCCATGCCTGTCCAGACCCGAACGATATCGAAGCTTGCGGACAGGAGTGAAAAAATGAGCAACAATCCCGCCGATACAATGCCCTTCGCCAAACTGATGGGCGTGACGGTCACTCAGTCTTCAAAGGAATGTGTCTCAGGCGAGTTGCTTGTCCGCTCCGATCTCTGCACGGCGGGCGGAATCATGCATGGCGGTGCCGTGATGGCGTTCGCAGATGCTCTGGGTGCGATTGGCGCTTTCCTGAATCTGCCGGATGGCGCCAAGGGGACGACAACGATCGAGAGCAAGACCAATTTTCTCGGTGCCGCGCCCGAGGGCAGCACTGTTACGGCGGAAACGACGCCCGTGCACATCGGTCGTCGCACATCGGTTTGGCAGACGAAAATCAGCCGCGCCGATGGCAAGGCCGTGGCCATTATCACCCAGACTCAGATGGTCCTCTAAAGCCAACCCAAATCCCGAAAACTCGTCGATTCTCCGTTGCTGGTAAGGATCAGGTGATCATAGACACGGATATTGAGGGGGCGGAGCAGGTCAGCCAGCTTGCGCGTCGTTTCGATATCGGTGCGGCTGGGTGTGGGATCGCCGCTGGGGTGGTTATGGGCGAGCATCACAGAGCGCCCGTCATGGGCAAGGGCATCGCCGATGATCTGGCGGAGTGGCAGGATGATCCTGTCTGTACCGCCCTGCGCCTCGCTAAGGGCAACCATGCGGCCTCTGCCATCAAGATGGGCGACAACCGCATGCTCATGGCGATGATCCACAACGAGCGGCGCAAAGAAACCGGTATCGACACCTGTTTTGGCCAAGAGCGCCCCGCCAGCCGCCATGCTCTCTCCCCGAAAATTCAGTTTGTGAACCTATCCCCTGATGCGAATGCTTCGCAAGAATTGGGCATAAGCGACAATCCCTCCGAAACCGACGAGAATTGTCTCCGCTATGGGGGGACATCGCCCTAACTCCTCCACATCGGATAAAGTTATCCTGCTTGGCCGGGCGGCTTCGCTCCGCCATAAGGCGCGCACGATGCAGCTTTATCTCGATCTCATGCGGCGCATACGCGACGACGGAGTCCGGCAGGATGACCGCACCGGCGTGGGCACGCTCTCCGTCTTTGGCCACCAGATGCGATTCGACCTGTCGCAGGGCTTTCCGCTTTTGACGACGAAGAAACTCCATATCCGTTCGATCATTATCGAGCTGTTATGGTTTTTGCGCGGGGACACCAATGTCCGCTGGCTGCAAGATCGCAAGGTAAAAATCTGGGACGAATGGGCCGGGGAGGACGGCGATCTCGGCCCGGTATACGGCAAGCAGTGGCGGGACTGGATCGGCCCGGGCGGCGTGCATATCGACCAGATCGCCGATCTTGTCGAACAGATCAAAACCCATCCCGCATCGCGCCGCCAGATTGTTTCGGCATGGAACCCGGCGGACGTGCCGAACATGGCGCTGCCGCCCTGTCACTGTCTGTTCCAGACGCATGTCGCGGACGGCAAGCTCTCGCTCCAGCTCTACCAACGCAGCTGCGATGTGTTTCTCGGCGTGCCGTTCAATATCGCCAGCTATGCGCTCCTCACCCATATGCTTGCCCAGCAATGCGGGCTCGAGGTGGGAGACTTTATCTGGACCGGTGGCGACTGCCATCTTTACACCAACCATCTCGATCAGGTGGCTGAACAGCTGACGCGCAAACCCGGCCCGCTGCCGACGCTGAACATCCTGCGCGATCCGGGCAGCATCGATGGCTATGACTATGAGGATTTCGAGATTGCCGGCTATGAGGCCCAGCCGCATATCGCAGCCCCGGTCGCGGTGTGAACGGCTCCTGCCCAACCATCGCGCTCACCCTGAGCCAGTCGAAGGATAGTGTCCGGACCCTTCGACAGGCTCAGGGTGAGCGCGTTTAGGGATGCTGCGATGAGCAAGCCGCAGATCGTCTTCTACCTCGCCCGCGCCGACAATGGCGTGATCGGCAAGGATGGCCACTTGCCCTGGCGGATTTCGGCTGACCTGAAGCGTTTCAAGACCAGCACCATGGGCAAGCCGATGATCATGGGCCGCAAGACCTTCGAAAGCTTCCCGAGCCCCCTGCCCGGCCGCCGCCATATCGTGCTGACGCGTTCGCAGGACTGGACAGCAGAGGGAGCAGAGATCGCCCATAGCCCTGAAGAGGCCGTCGCACTGGCCGGTGACGACAGCAATATCGCGGTCATCGGCGGCGCGGAAATCTATCGCCTGTTCCTGCCCCATGCCAACCGCATTGAGCTGACCGAAGTCCATTGCGAACCGGACGGCGATACCAGCATCGCGGGATTCGCCCCTGAAACATGGGAGGAAACAGCGCGGGAAGATTTCCCGGCGGACGGTGACCAACCCGCTTTCAGTTTTATAACCCTGGAGCGCAAATCATGATCCGCAAATTCCTTATTGGTCTGCTCCTGCTCGTCATCCTCGCGATAGTCCTGTTCTTTACGCTTGGCCCGGGCGTCCTCGAGCGCGGCATGAACCAGCGGGCAGACATTACACTGCCAACGGTTTCGCCAGAGGCCCAGGCCCTGCATGACCGCCTGACCATTGCCGATATGCACGGCGATACGCTGCTCTGGGATCGCAATCTCCTGAACCGCGCCGGGCGTGGCCATGTCGACCTGCCTCGGCTGCAGGATGGCAATGTGGCGCTGCAGATCTTTTCATCGGTGACAAAATCACCGCCGGGCCTCAACTATGATTCCAATTCAGCCGATAGCGATAACATCCTCTGGCTCGCCATCGCGCAGCTTCAGCCGTTCCGCACATGGACATCCTTGCTCGAACGCTCGCTCTACCATGCCGACAAGCTGACCCGGGCCGAGGCGAACAGTGAGGGTGCGCTCAGGATCATCCGGACGCGGCGCGATATCGATACGCTGCTCGCCGACCGGCAACGCGGAGAGCGGGTGACGGGCGCGATGCTATCGGTGGAAGGCCTGCACAATCTGGAGGGCGACGCCGCCAATCTGAGCCGCCTGTTCAACGCCGGTTTCCGCATGGCCAGCCCGACCCATTTCTTCGACAATGCCCTTGGCGGATCGATGCATGGCGAGGAAAAAGGCGGGCTGACCGAATTCGGCCGCGATATCATTCGCCGGATGGAAGAAAGCCGGATGATCGTCGACATCGCTCATGCCAGCCCGGCCGTGGTGGACGATATCCTCGCCATGGCAACCCGGCCCGTTGTGTCCAGCCATGGCGGCGTGCAGGCGGTGTGCGATGTGAACCGCAACCTCAGCGACGCGCAGATTCAGGCAGTCGCGGAAACCGGCGGCGTGATAGGCATCGGCTATTGGGACGGGGCGCTCTGTTCATTCGAACCTGCCGATGTCGTCCGCTCCATCCTCCACATTCGCGCGCTTGTCGGTATCCAGCATGTCGGCCTTGGTTCGGACTTTGACGGTTCGACGATGGTCGGCTTCGATACGAGCGAGCTTGCCGTGATCACCCAGCTCCTGATGGATGCAGGCCTTAGCGAGGGCGAGATAGCCCAGGTGATGGGCGGCAATGTGATCCGCCTGCTGCGTAACGGGCTTTCACGGGGCTGAGGTGCGGATGATGGGTCCGCATTGCCGCTCTCGCCGCGCTTCCCTATAGGCGTCCGATGCAGCGGCTTTTCCACCGCGATAGCGTTCCCGAAAATCTGCGGGGCGGCGTTATCGCACTCGGCAATTTTGACGGCTTTCACCGGGGGCACCAGGCGGTTGTCGGCCGTGCGGTCCAGCATGCGCATGATGACAAACGCCCGGTTATCATTGCCACCTTCGATCCGCATCCGGTTCGCCATTTCCAACCCGATGCCCCGCCTTTCCGCCTGACCACCCTCGACCAGCGCGAAGAGCTGTTCAAGGAAGCAGGCGCAGACGCGATGATGGTGTTTGCCTTTGACGACGAACTGGCCAGCACAGCCGCGGAAGATTTCGTCGAAGATATTCTCCTGCGCCGTTTCGGCGTGGGGGGCGTCGTCACCGGCAACGATTTCGTGTTCGGCAAGGGCCGCAAGGGCGATGTCGTCATGCTCGCCCAATATGCGAAGGATCATGGCTTCTTCACCGAAATCGTCTCGCCAATCGCAGAAGATGATGCGGTCATCTCCTCCAGCCGTATCCGTGAAGCGCTGAAAGCCGGAGATTGCGAAACGGCGACCCACCTCCTCTCCCGCCCGTTCACGATCGAGGGCATTGTCGAGCATGGCGCGAAACAGGGCCGGGAGCTTGGCTACCCAACCGCCAATATCCGCCTCGGCAGCTATGTCCGCCCGAAATACGGGATCTACGCCGTGCGCGGCCGCCTCCCCGATGGCCGCACGGTCGGCGGCGCGGCCAATCTCGGCATTCGCCCCAGCTTTGATCCGCCCATCGAACTGCTTGAGCCCTATTTCTTCGATTTCAAAGGCGATCTGTACGGCCAGACCATAGAGATCGAACTGGTGAGCTTCATCCGCGAAGAAGCGAAGTTTGATGATCTAGATGCGCTCAAGGCGCAAATGGCGGAGGATTGCGAAGAGGCGAAACGCCGGCTGGCGCGGCACATACTTTAATTTCCCCGTCATGCTGAACTCGTTTCAGCATCCACCGATCATCATGCAATGTCTGTGTAGTCTGTGAAGTGGACCCTGAAACAAGTTCAGGGTGACGATAGGAGTCGAGGTCAACCAACCTTGAAACCACGATTCCCGCTAGACGCCCTGCCCCTTCCCCCTTACATCGCCCCAAATGTCCGAACAGCCCGATTATAAAGACACGGTTTTCCTGCCGAAGACCGATTTCCCGATGAAAGCGGGCCTGGCCAATAAAGAGCCGGGCATTCTCGCACGCTGGGAAGAGCAGGATCTGTATGAAAAGCTGCGCGAAGCCCGCAAAGGCCGCGAACAGTTTATCCTGCATGATGGCCCGCCCTATGCGAACGGCAATATCCATATCGGCCACTCGCTGAACAAGATTCTGAAAGACCTTGTTGTCCGCTCGCAGAGTCTGCTCGGCAAGGACGCGCCCTATGTTCCCGGCTGGGATTGCCACGGCCTTCCCATCGAGTGGAAGATCGAAGAGCAGTACCGCAAGAAAAAGCTGAACAAGGACGAGGTTCCCGCCGCAGAGTTCCGCCAGGAATGCCGCGACTATGCGGCCAAATGGGTCGATGTACAGCGTGACGAGTTCAAGCGGCTCGGCGTGATGGGCGAATGGGACAAGCCATACCTCACAATGGATTTCGATGCCGAGGCGACCATCGTCGCGGAATTTCTGAAATTCGCCGAGAGCGGCCAGCTCTATCGCGGCGCGAAGCCCGTGATGTGGTCCCCGGTGGAGAAGACCGCACTGGCCGAGGCCGAGGTTGAATATGCCGATGTTCAGTCGACGCAGATCGATGTGGCGTTTGAGATTGTCGAGAGTCCGATAACAATTCTAAAGAATGCACACGCCGTTATCTGGACGACCACACCTTGGACGATCCCGGTGAACCAAGCTTTGTCGTATGGCAACGACATCGAATATGTCGCCAAACATATTCAGCATTCGCTCCACGAAGGTCCCAAATTATCGGGCTTCACGGGCAAAATTCTTCTTTTCGCTTCAGATCTTGAACAAGATATCGAAACGCGAGCAAAAATTGGATTCGGCGACGAAGTCTGGAGAGGCAAAGGTTCCGACCTAGCCGGAACCATCGCCCGCCATCCGATGCACAAGCTCGGCGGTTTCTTTGCCGCTCCCCGCCCCTTTATCGCCGCCGATCATGTGACGACTGAGGCGGGTACGGGCCTTGTCCATATGGCGCCCGATCATGGCGAAGAGGATTTTCTGGCCTGCAAGGCGCATGGCCTCGATCCCGTCTTCGCGGTTGAGGATGATGGCGTGTATCGCGACGACTGGCTCTGGCTGCCGCGCGGTTCGAAAGGCTCGAACAGCGTCATCAACAAGCGCTTCAACTCTTCTGAAGGCCCGATCTGTTCGGATCTCCGTGAAGCGGGCGCGTTGCTCGCCGCATCCGACGATTTCTCACACAGTTATCCGCATAGCTGGCGCTCCAAGGCCAAAGTTATCTATCGCTGCACACCGCAATGGTTTGTGCGGATGGATACGCCGCTAAACGCCATGACTCCCAACAGCGCTCAGGGTGAGCGCGAGAATGCAATTGAAGGCGAAGGGAAAACCCTCCGCGAGATCGCGCTCGCCGAAATCGACAAGACCCGCTTCGTGCCGGAACGCGGCCGCAAGCGGCTGCGCTCGATGGTCGAGGGCCGCCCGGACTGGGTGCTTTCGCGCCAGCGCGCATGGGGTGTGCCGATCACCGTCTATGTCGACAAGGCCGGCAACTATCTGAACGATCCCGAGGTCAATGCGCGGATCATCGCAGCGGTGCGTGAAGGCGGGGCCGATGCCTGGTTCGCCGCCGATCATCAGGCGCTACTCGGTGAGACATACAGCCTCGACGACTGGGAAATCGTCACGGATATTCTCGATGTCTGGTTCGACAGTGGGTCGACGCATGCGTTCGTGCTGGAGAGCGGCAAATGGCCGAATCTCCGCTCGCCTGCCGATCTCTATCTCGAAGGTTCCGACCAGCATCGCGGCTGGTTCCAGTCGAGCCTTTTGGAATCATGCGGCACGCGGGGACGCGCGCCCTATAAGGACGTGCTGACCCATGGCATGACCTTGGATGCCAAGGGCTTCAAAATGTCCAAGAGCCTTGGCAATACGCTCGATCCGCAAAAGATTATCGACGTCAACGGCGCGGATATCCTGCGCCTCTGGGCCTCGACCGTTGATTACACCGAAGATCACCGGATCGGGCCGGAGATCCTCAAGGGCGTGACGGATATGTACCGCAAGCTCAGGAACAGTTTCCGCTATATGCTGGGCGGGCTCAGCGATTTTGAAGACAGCGAGCGCGTTGCCGTTGCCGATATGCCCGAGCTGGAGCGCTATGTGCTGCATTTGCTCGCCGAGCTTGATGGTACGCTGAAGGAAGCGGTGAACGATTACGCCTTCCCCCGTTACGTCCGTGCGCTGACCGATTTCGCCAATGAAGACCTGTCTGCCTTCTACTTCGATATCCGCAAGGATTGCCTCTATTGCGATGTTGGAGAATCTCTGCCAGCCGGGTCCGAGAAACGAAAAGCTTATCGGACGGTTATGGACACGCTGTTTCATGCTTTGGTGCGTTATGCGTCGCCAGTGCTGTGTTTCACGGCCGAAGAGGTTTGGCAGACGCGCTATCCGGATGCGGGATCTATTCATCTTGAGGAATGGCCAGACTTCGCCTCCCTCCTCCGTCATTCCCGCGAAGGCAGGAATCCAGAGGCAAGCAAGGAACTGGATTCCCGCCTTCGCGGGAATGACGGTGAGTGGTTGTTGGATACGGAATTGGCAGCGAAGTGGGCTACTATCCGATGGGCTCGTGAAGCCGCGACTAGTTATATCGAACCACTGCGCCGAGACAAAAAAATCCGATCAAGTAACGAAGTGGACATAGACATAAGATTTGCCGATCCGTCGACGTTGGCTTCCGTGGCAGAAGTTGAACTAGCTGATCTTTCAGAGATTTTTATTGTAAGCAGCGTGAAACTTGGCTTGCTCAATGCAATGGACCCGCTCGATCCAAATTATCGGCCTGTTCAAGCGTTTCCTTCTCGAACAGCAAACAACAAATGCGGCCGCTGCTGGCGCCTTCTTCCCGATGTGGAAGAAGACGGCGCGCTGTGCGGACGCTGTTCGGAGGTGATCGGTGGCTAGCGGCTTTACCCCCGACCTGTGTCAACCAGTGTCAACTTGGCAGATCGCGGCATGAGCGAAAACAAGCACTTAGCGCGTGCTACTGTGATCGGTTATAGCCTTGCACTGGTGGTTTTCCTGATCGACCAGATCTCGAAATACTGGATCATCACGCTGCTGCAATTGCCCCAGCGCGGCCAGATCGAGTTGCTGAGCATATTGAATTTCACCTGGGTCGAGAATCGCGGCGTGTCGCTCGGCATGCTCACCGCTTCGTCCGATACGCAGCGCTGGCTGCTGGTTGGGCTGACGGGCGCAATTTCGCTTGGCGTCGTGATCTGGATCTGGCGGGAAAAGCGCACACAGGATGTGCTTGCATTGGGCCTTGTGCTAGGCGGTGCAATCGGCAATCTCATTGATCGGGTCCGCTACGGCTATGTTGCGGATTTCATTGATTTGCATTTTGGAGACTTTCAGCCCTTTTTGGTCTTCAATGTCGCGGACGCGGCGATTACCATAGGGGTTGTGATTTTGGTGTTGCGGGCTTTTCTGCTACGCGACAAGCCTGAACCGGCGGAGACA
>CAJQMX010000018.1 GCA_905479515.1 uncultured Parasphingopyxis sp. | reverse complement strand
TGACGGCGAGACGGCGGAGCGCGCCTTCAAAGACCTTCGCCTTGGGCAGCGTCTCTTCACTGAACCGCGTGTCGAAACGATAGACGACGCCGGCGCCGAAATCGGATTCGGCGGCGAGGACATGTTTATCGATCTCGTCCTTATGCGCCTCAGCATAGGCCTTGCCGCCATAGATACCGACTTCCTCGGCGCCCCACATGACGACGCGGAGCGTGCGCTTTGGTTTGCCCTTGAGATCACCGACAAGTTTTGCCGCCGCCGTCGTGATGGCGATGCCGGAGGCGTCATCAATGGCGCCAGTGCCGAGATCCCAACTGTCGAGATGGCCGCCGATCACAATAATTTCGTCCGTCTGCCCCGGAATTTCACCGACGACATTGCCGGACGTTACGCTCTCCGCCGTCTCAACCTGAAGATTCAGCTTCACCGTCACAGGTCCCTTCGCGCGTTCTAGCGCCCGCGCAAGCTGGTCGGCGTCAGGATTTGAAAGCGCCGCCGCAGGAACCGCCGTTTCGCCCGCGCCGCGCAACCCGCCGCCCGTATGGGGGTTGCGATGGCTGTCTGTCCCGGCGGAGCGGATCAGCGAGGCGATGGCGCCGCGCTTGCCGGCTTCCATCGCCGCCTGGCTGCGCTTGGCGACAGCGGTTCCGTAGCCAGAGCCGTCTTGCGTGCGCGCCATGGGCTCGTCCACGAAAACGATCTTGCCTTCAAGGCCGGTTTGCGGCGCGGCCTGCAACGCCAGCAGCGTCGGGAAACGCACGACCTCACCGGCAACGCCGCCTTCAGGTGTCGCTTTCGAGCGGCCAAGCGCTGTGACCGCCAAAGGCTGCGGGAAAGGCGAAATGATTTCGGCGCTCTCCGAAACCCGCGCCCAATAGGGCATTTCATAGGTTTCGATGCGGACATTTTTAAAGCCGAGCGCTTTCAGCTTGGCCACGCCCCAGTCGCGCGCTCGCGCCTCAGCCGGAGACCCGCCAAGGCGCGGTCCCACTTCCGTGGTCAGGCTTTCAAGAATGTCCCAGGCGAGATCGTCTTCCAGCCCGGCGTCGATTAACCGGTCGGCGGTCTTCGCCTGCGCGTCGCTGAGCGCCGGCGGCGCTTTTTCCTGCGCGAGCGCCGGACCAGCAAACGCCAACACCAGCGCTGAAATGACAAACTGCTTCAAAAACATGGAGACGCCCCTGATGACTGTGAGGGCGCATGATCATCCTTACGCGAGCGAGGTCAACCTCTAATCGGCGACCCGGGGCGCGTCACAATGCAAGCGACAGCTTATAGCTGCACAGGGCTCTTTCCCCTTTCAGATTTAATAGCGGCGAGCATGAACCGCTCGAACTTTTCGTCATATTGCGAACTGCCGACCGCCTGTTTGCTTGTGAAATCGCCGACATTGACGCTCCACCAGGACCGGTAATCATCGCGTCCCGCAAAATGATGAATGAAAGCGCTCCATCCGGGCCACTGCGTTTTCCTGATCGCTTTCGGCGCACGCGCATAAGACACAAATGCGTTCTCAAGCATCGATGTCAGAATATCGAACATAATATCCCGCTGAATAATGTCCTTCGGATCTGTCAGCGGTTGAATCTGGTCATGGGTGTACCAGGAGGTTTGAAGCTGCGGATGTTCCAGACACAGATTCATGTAATCGATATAGCTTTCATGAACTCCGTCATATCTGGCGAAGATCGCCTGCTGCGTCTGCGCATGCTGGTTCTTCAAAAACACAATGACCGAACCAAACGCGCCCAGCACGGCGAGCGCTGCGCCAATGGTTTCGAAATCCATCTGACCCCTCCACGTTGCTCCCAGGGCTGAATTTACAGCAAGGCCGCAACACACGCCAGAAAAAGCAGAGGCGCCCGAAGGTCAACCGAAGCGGGAGAGCCACGCCTCGCGCTCGGCCGCCCAGATGTCGAGCTTGAAGTCCCAGAACTCAAACACTTCTCCGGTCTTTTCCTCGCCGATCTTGTTCGCAACAGCCTGACTGTTGGTGTTCTCAGGCAGGATATTCGAGATAATGCGAGACAAGTCCGGGAACTGATCAAAGGTCCATTTGATCGTCCCGATGGCGGCTTCCGGGGCGTAGCCTTTCCCCCAATAGGGACGCGCAATGGACCAGCCGCATTCAATCCCCGGCCAACCGTCAGGCATCCACGGACCAACACGGCCAACCCATGCGCCCGTCTCTTTCTCCTCGACAGAAAACCAGCCGAAACCGCGAATGTCCCAATGCCCGAGATAAGACGCGAATTGCCGCCAGAGATCATGACGCGCCTGAGGTTTGCCCGTCGTGCTGAGCGTCGCCGCCACATCGGGATCGAGCATCATGGCGATATGCGCCTCGCAGTCTTGCGGCGCGAGCGGGCGCAAGATCAGGCGTTCTGTTTCAATGCGGATGGGCGTTGAATTAGGTCTGGTCATCTTCAATTTGCTTTTTCAATTTCTTGCTTTTGGCGGGCCTTGGCGAAGCGGCGCTGCGCCGGTTTTTCCACCCCATAGGTAAGCGCCGTCGCGACGCCTATCATAACAGCGAAGGCTGCGGCAACAGAGACGAGCCAGCCGGCGCCAAGAGCCTGAAGCGCCAGAATAAGACGATAACCAATCTCCTGATGGGTGAGATAAAGCGCGTAGGAAATGGCGCCGAACCACGTCAGCAGGGCGAGCCCGGGCAGGCGCGCCGCTTCCGGACGAAGCGCGAGCGCAAAAAGCCCCATGGAAATGGCGAGCGCCGCCGCGCCCTCAAAACCAAAGATCATCGCCTGCACGGCGACCCCTGCTGCGAGCAGGGCGCCGTAACGCCAGCGCATCCCATCGCGCCAGATGAAATAGAAGACGAGACCGCAGGCGAAGAGATGCGCGTAGTTGTGAATCATCAACAGGTAATGCAGCGGCGCCGGGATATAGGGCGCGAGCGCCTGAAACGCCGCTGCGCCTGCAATCCAGAGCATGGGCAGCAAAGGAACCCAGCGCTGCTGTCCAAGCCGGTAGACTGCATACATGAAGGCGTAAAAGCCAAGCTCATAAGCGAGACTCCAATACACGCCGTCAATGTTCTCTATACGGAAATAATCCGCAGCCATTGTGACATTGCCGAGAAACTGAAAAACCGAAACGGGGCGCACAGGCGGCGCGATGGATATGGCAATCGCGGTTAGAAGCAACGAAGCCCAGAACACCGGATAGAGCCTGAAAAACCGCGCCCGCAGGAAACCTTTGGCGTGACGGCGCTCAAGACTCATAAGAATGACGAAACCGGAAATCAGAAAGAAGAGATGAACGCCGTAATGGCCATAGGGAAAGCTGAACGGCGCCGGTAAGGCGTCCGGGTACATCTCCCGAATACGAAACGAATAGTGAAACGCCACCACGGCGAGCGCCGCCAGGCCGCGCAGGGCGTCTAGCGACACAAGACGCTTTGAAGCGGTCATGCGGCGTGACCCCTTAAACGTTCGGCGATTTCCTCCACCCGACGGGCGTTTCCCGCCCAGGTGTAATCGCGCCGCTTAACCGTTTCCGCCGCAGCCGCGCCAAGACGGGCGCAGAGGTCCGCATCCGAAATCA
>CAJQMX010000017.1 GCA_905479515.1 uncultured Parasphingopyxis sp. | reverse complement strand
GAGAATACCGGCGAAGTTCCGGTTTTCCATGAAGATGTGCGCACCTTTGCGGTCACCGATGGCCGTGACGGCTCCAATGTCGGGCTCTTTTACTTTGATCCCTATGCCCGGACCGGCAAACGTTCAGGCGCTTGGATGACTACCTATCGTAGCCAGCAGACTTTGGGTGGTGAGCGCAATGTTCTGGCCTCGAACAACAACAATTTCACCGAGCCCGCCGGGGGTGAGCCTGCGCTGATCAGCCTTGATGACGCGCGGACGCTGTTCCACGAATTCGGCCATGGCATCCATTATATGCTGCAGGATGTGTATTATCCGGGGCTTTCGGGAACACCGCGCGACTTTGTCGAATATCCGAGCCAGGTGAATGAGAATTGGGTGCTGACGCCCGATATCCTCAATCGCTTTGCCCGCCATGTCGAAACCAATGAGCCGATGCCGCAATCGCTGGTTGACCGGATTCAGGCGAGTGACACGTTCAATCAGGGTTTTGCCACGGTCGAGTATCTGTCGTCCGCTATCGTCGACATGATGATGCACAACCGCAGCGAACCAATCACCGATGTTGATGCTTTCGAGCGTGAAACGCTGGCGGAAATCGGCATGCCGGATGAGATTGTGATGCGGCACCGTCTGCCCCAGTTCAATCACCTCTTCTCGTCCGACGCCTATTCGGCCGGCTATTACAGCTATCTCTGGTCTGAAACGATGGACGCCGACACATGGGAAGCGTTCGTCGAAAGCGGCGATGTCTGGAATCGTGAGATTGCAGACCGTTTCCGCGCGACATTGCTGTCGACCGGCAACGAAACCGACCGGGCGGAGGCCTACCGCCAGTTCCGCGGCCGTGATCCGGACGTGAACGCGCTGCTCAGGAAGCGCGGATTTCCGGTGCCGGAAGCCGAAGCTGATACGACAGACGACTAGGGCGTAAGCACAGGCGGCGCGGGCAAGTAGGCTAAAACCCGTTTCCTGCGCCGCGCTTGCGCACCCCCCTAGCTTCGTGGCGCGCAGTTTTACCGCCGGGCGGTAAGCACCGGGCCAGTCTCGGAATAAAATGTCAGGCTGCCATCGTCATCAACCTGAAGGCTGATGACGGAGCCGAGCACGGTGAACAGCCGACTTTCCAATCGGCTGATTTCGGGATTGATGCAGGCGCGCCGGGTTGCTGCGATCGGCCCCATCCTAAACCCATCGTCCAGGGTATAGTGCGCGGTGAACCGGTTGCAGCCGCCATAGCCGGCTATGCCGCCCGAACCGTCAAACGCGAAATTCAGATCGGCATTGTCCGGCACTGCCTCACCCATCAATTCGGTTACGGTCCAGTCCGCGCCCTGCAGCACCTCCTGCGGGTCACCGCCGCATCCGGAAAAGGCCAGGCCATCGACAAAGACGCGCACCGATTTGGGATAGGGCGTATCGGACATGCCATCGCTGCACAGGCCATCTTGGATCAGCACGATGAAGTCGCGTTGCCCTTCATTATCCGATCGGCTGCTGAAAACGGTCGCTCCTGCGGAAAACAAGGCTTCGGTCCGTGCCGCTTGGGCGGTGAGAACGCTAAAATGTTCGAACGACAAACGCTCTTCGCCGATGGTTAGGGTCCAGAAGGGCTCGGTCCCGTGACCAGTAAAACCAGTCCAGGGATCGGATGCCGCCTCCGTCTCCGCGCCGTGATGATCGGCATTGGCGGGCGCCATCGGCAGCACGGCGAGCGCAGCGAAGGCGGCGAGGGGTTTGGCTAGCGTTTTCATGCTCTTATTCTTGCATGTGAGGGCCCGCCAATCAACGGCGAGGTTGCCCGATCCGATGATCACTATCCGAACCCCGTGTAATTATATTATAAGGGTCTGAAGAAACGAATCGGCTGGACAGGATAACTGATGGCTATCGATACGGAACGGCGCAATCTGCCGCCCCTTGAACTTTATGTGCCTGAGCCGAAATTTCGGCCGGGCGATGATGCAGACTTTTCCGGCATCGCGATACCGCCTGCGGGTGAAACGCGGCGACCGGATATTGCCGATGATCATCGTGAGATGACCGATCTTTCCTATGGGCTCGTCCGTGTGCTGGATGATGACGGGAAAGCGACGGGGCCTTGGGATCCCAAGATCGATCCCGAAACGCTGCGCAAGATGCTGCGCGCGATGGCGCTGACCCGGGCCTATGACGGGCGCATGTTCCGCGCCCAGCGGCAGGGTAAGACCAGCTTTTATATGAAATGTACGGGTGAAGAGGCGGTGGCAGTTGCCGCGACCTTCGCGCTGGACCGGGACGATATGTGTTTCCCGAGTTACCGCCAGCAGGGCATTCTGATTGCGAGGGATTGGTCTCTCGTCGACATGATGAACCAGGTCTATTCGAACAAGAAAGACCGGTTGATGGGCCGCCAGCTGCCGATCATGTACTCGACCAAACAGGGCGGCTTCTTCTCGGTTTCGGGCAATCTCGCAACGCAGTTCCCGCAGGCCGTCGGCTGGGCGATGGCAAGCGCCGCAAAAGGCGACACGCGCATTGCCGCGACCTGGACGGGTGAGGGATCAAGCGCCGAGGGCGATTTCCATTCCGCCTGTATCTTCGCCTCTGTCTACCGGGCGCCGGTGATCATGAATGTCGTGAACAACCAATGGGCGATCAGCTCGTTCAGCGGTTTCGCGGGCGGCGACGAGACGACCTTTGCCGCGCGCGCCGTCGGCTATGGCCTTGCAGGGCTGCGCGTTGACGGCAACGATGCGCTTGCCGTGTATGCTGCGACGCAATGGGCTGCCGAGCGGGCGCGCACCAATAACGGACCCACATTGATCGAGCATTTCACCTATCGCGCGGAAGGCCATTCGACCTCCGATGATCCCGCCCAATATCGCTCGGCGGACGAAGCGGCGGAATGGCCGCTTGGCGATCCGATTGCACGCCTCAAAAACCATCTGATTGCGATTGGTGAGTGGGACGAAGAGCGCCAGGCGAAAATGGATGAAGAGGTCGCCACGCAAGTGAAGACGGCCCAGAAGCAGGCCGAGAAGAACGGCATCTTGGGCCATGGTCTTCACCAGCCTCTCGAAACCATGTTCGAACAGGTGTTCGAGGAAATGCCCTGGCATCTGAAAGAGCAGATGCAGGATATGCTCGATGAAAATGATGCGGCAAACGGGGTGTGTAAAACGCGATGAGCAAGGCCAAGGAAAACACTGGCAGCACCACACAGCGCAACATGATCCAGGCGATCAACAGTGCGATGGACGTGTGCATGGAGCGCGACGACAATGTCTGCGTGTTCGGCGAGGATGTCGGCTATTATGGCGGCGTGTTCCGCGCGACGGCGGGCTTGCAGGAAAAATATGGCAAGACGCGCAGTTTCGATACACCGATCAACGAATGCGGGATCATCGGCGTGGCGGTTGGCATGGCGGCCTATGGCATGCGGCCTGTGCCGGAAATCCAGTTCGCCGACTATATCTATCCCGGGCTCGATCAGCTGGTCTCTGAAGCCGCACGGCTGCGTTATCGGTCTGCCGGAGAATTCACCGCGCCGATCACGATCCGCACGCCCTTTGGCGGCGGGATTTTCGGCGGCCAGACACACAGCCAGTCGCCGGAGAGCATTTTCACCCATGTTTCGGGTGTAAAGACGGTCATCCCCTCGACGCCCTATGACGCCAAGGGATTGCTGATCGCGGCGATCGAGGATCCGGACCCGGTTGTCTTTTTCGAGCCCAAGCGCATTTATAACGGCCCATTTGATGGCCATTATGACACGCCGGTTCTGCCCTGGTCGAAGCATCCCGCCAGCGAAGTGCCGGATGGCCATTATGTGATCCCGCTGGGCAAGGCGAATGTCCTGCGTGAAGGCAGTGCGGTTACGATGCTCTGCTATGGCACGATGGTGCATGTGACGGCGGCGGCGGTTGAAGAACTTGGGATCGACGCCGAAGTGATCGATCTGCGCACGCTCCTGCCGCTCGACATGGAAACCATCGAAGCGTCTGTGCAGAAAACCGGACGGTGCATCATCGTGCATGAAGCAACCCGGACATCCGGTTTCGGCGCGGAGCTCTCTGCGCTTGTTCAGGAGCGCTGCTTCTATCATCTCGAAGCGCCCATCCAGCGCGTGACGGGCTATGACACGCCTTATCCGCATAGTCTGGAATGGGCCTATTTCCCGGGGCCGGTGCGTCTGCGCCTCGCAATTGAACGCGTCATGGAGGACGTCAGTGGCAACCTATAAATTCAAGCTCCCCGATATCGGTGAAGGCATTGCCGAGGCAGAGATTGTTGCCTGGCATGTGAAGGTTGGTGACCAGATCGAAGAGGATCAGGGCATTGCCGATGTGATGACCGACAAGGCGACCGTCGAGATGGAATCGCCGGTGACCGGTACGGTGCTGGAGCTGAACGGCGAAGAAGGCGAAATGCTGGCTATCGGTTCGGTGCTTGCGGTGATCGAGACCGATGAACTTCCCGACGAAGAGGATGAGGCAGCTATTGCCGAAAAGGTGAAGGCACAGGCCGAGGCTGCGGACGAAGAGGAAGTGCAAGACGAGCCGATTTCGGCCCCTGAGCCCGAACCTGCCCCCGCACCGGAGCCTGCTCCCACGGCAGAGCCTGCCGCTGAGAGCGCTCCTACACCATCGCCCAGCGCGCCCATTCTTGCCTCGCCCGCCGTGCGCCAGCGTGCCCGTGATCTCGGCGTCGATCTGTCTCAGGTCCAGCCGCATGGCGACCGCATCCGGCATTCCGATCTCGATCAGTATCTGAGCTATGCCAGCGGGCAGGGCTATCAGGCCCCCGGCCGCTCCAGGAAGCGCGAAGATGAAGAGATCAAGGTTATCGGCATGCGTCGCCGCATTGCCGAGAATATGGCAGCTTCCAAGCGCAACATTCCGCATTTCACCTATGTCGAGGAATTCGACGTTACCGAGCTGGAGGATATGCGGAACGATCTGAACGGGTCGCGCGGCGATCGTCCCAAGCTCACCGTGCTGCCTTTCATCATCGCGGCAATCTGCAAGACCTTGCCCGATTTCTCGATGCTCAACGCGACATATGATGATGAGGCAGGCAAGATCACGCGCCACGGCGCCGTGCATCTCGGTATGGCAACGCAGACCGATGCCGGGCTGACCGTGCCCGTGATCCGCAATGCGCAGGACATGAATGTCTGGCAGCTGTCGCTCGAAATCGCCCGGCTCTCGGAAGCTGCCCGCACCGGCAAGATCAAGAGCGAGGAACTGGCCGGCGGTACGCTGACTCTGACATCGCTCGGCCCCCTGGGCGGCATTGCGACCACACCGGTCATCAATCGGCCCCAGGTCGCGATCATCGGCCCGAACAAGATTGTCGAACGCCCGGCGAT
>CAJQMX010000016.1 GCA_905479515.1 uncultured Parasphingopyxis sp. | reverse complement strand
GCCGCTCTCGGCTACCGTGTCATCATGCCGGACCTGCGCGCCCATGGTGACAGTGCGAAGCCGCATGATCCGGATGCCTATCCGCCGGATATTCTCGCGCGAGACGGGCTCGCCCTGATCGCACATCTCGGGCTGACGGATTATGATCTGGGCGGCTATTCGCTCGGTGCGCGCACGGTCGTGCGGATGTACGTTCTCGGTGCGCGGCCGGATCGGCTCGTCATTGCGGGAATGGGTCTTTCCGGGCTCACCAGTCTCGCGTCTCGCGCTGATCATTTCCGGCATATCCTGATCAATCTTGGCAACCATCCCAAACATTCGCCGGCATGGATGGCCGAGGCGTTCCTCAAAACCACCAAGGGTGATCCCGAAGCATTGCTGCTCATACTCAACGTCTTCACCAACACGCCCGAAGACGCCCTGCGCGCCATTACCGTTCCGACATTGATCCTGGCCGGCGAAGAGGATGAGGATAATGGCAGCCATGCCGATCTGGCGGCGATCATTCCCGATGCGGACCATGAAGAAGTACCGGGCGGTCATATGAGCTGCATCGTAAAACCTGAATTTGGCCAGGCGATTGCGGACTGGCTGGGCAAACCCGCCTAGGCTTTCGACGAACGCCCCTTGACCGGCAGCGGTCCAATTGGTCAAACATCCCCAACGAAACCATATGTTGGGGAACATATCTCATGAAAATCTTTGCAAAATTTGGGGCGTCGGCACTTGCGCTGGGGACCGTGCTTGCCGCCACGCCGGCATTGGCCGACCATCACGAAGCCGGTGAAGCGGAACGCACGCCGGAAGCGGCGCGTGCCTTTCTCGATGCTTCGATGGACGAAATGCGTGAGCTGTTTACAATCTCGTCCCGCGCAGCCTGGGTCAATTCAACCTATCTCAATCAGGATACGGATGCCCTGAACACCTATTTCGGGACGCTGGTGACACAAATGCTTGTGCGTCTGGCGAATGCGTCCGCGCAATATGCCGAAGTCGAAGGCCTAGACTATGATACCAACCGGCAACTCGATCAGCTGCGTTCCGGCATTGGCTTGCCCGCTCCAACCCGCGACGGCGCAGCCGCTGAACTGAACGAGATCGCAACCGCTCTGAGCACTGCCTATTCGACCGGTACCGCGACGATGAACGGCGAGACGATCAATGGGAACGAAGCCGAAGCCCGGATGGGTACGGTACGCGATCCGGCCCTGCTCGCCGAAATGTGGACCAGCTGGCACAATAATGGCGCCGCCATGCGTGACAATTATGCTCGCCTCGCCGTCATCGCCAATGAAGGCGCAACCGAGCTTGGCTATGACAATGTCGGTGATCTCTGGCGATCCGGTTATGACATGACGCCCGATGAATTCGCCGCCATGACTGAGCGCCTCTGGAATGAGACGCGGCCGCTTTACGAACAGCTTCACTGCTATGTCCGTGCCGAGCTCAATGAGGAATATGGTGACGAGGTGCAGGCCGAAACCGGGCCGATCCGCGCGGACCTTCTTGGCAATATGTGGGCCCAGGAATGGGGCAATATTTATGAGCTGGTCGCACCGGAAGGGGCGGGAGATGTTGGATATGACCTGACCGAGCTTCTGGTGAATGCCGAATTTACACCTGAACGCATTGTGCGGACTGGTGAGGCCTTTTTCAGCTCACTGGGTTTCGATCCGCTGCCTGAAACCTTCTGGACCCGTTCACAGATTACTGAACCTCGCGACCGGAACGTCGTCTGTCACGCCAGTGCCTGGAATGTCGACAGCGTTGATGATCTGCGCATCAAGATGTGCACGCGCGTCAATGCCGACGATTTCACGACCGTGCATCACGAGCTTGGCCATAACTATTATCAACGCGCCTATAACCAGCAGCCGCTGATCTATCAAAACAGCGCCAATGACGGCTTTCATGAAGCGATTGGCGATATGATCGCCCTCTCCATCACGCCGGAATATCTGGTCCAGCTTGGATTGCTCGACGAGGCCAACGTGCCGGGGGCAGACCGTGATACCGGTCTCCTCCTGCGTCAGGCGATGGACAAGGTGGCCTTCCTGCCCTTCGGCCTGCTGATCGACCGTTATCGCTGGGGCATTTATGATGGCTCGATCACGCCTGAAAATTACGAAAGCGCGTGGAACGACATGCGGCTCAACTATCAGGGCATAACGCCGCCGGTAGAGCGCGGCGCTGAGCAGTTCGACGCGGGCGCGAAATATCATGTGCCGAACAATGTGTCCTACACCCGCTATTTCCTTGCCCGGATCCTGCAGTTCCAATTCTATCAGGCAGCATGTGAGCAGGCCGGTTGGGAAGGCCCGCTCCATCGGTGCTCTTTCTATGGCAATGAAGAAGTCGGTGCGCGGCTCAACACGATGCTCGAAATGGGTTCGTCACGGCCCTGGCCCGAAGCGCTGGAAGCCTTTACCGGCACACGCGAAATGTCGGCTGAACCGATGCTCGCCTATTTCCAACCTCTCCAGACCTGGCTCGAAGAACAGAATGAAGGCCGGGAATGCGGCTGGTCCGTCGAATAGCGGACAGGCTGAAACAAGCATCAAAAAAGGGGCGGTTGCCGGATTGGCGACCGCCCCTTTTTGCTGTGTATTGGTAGACTAGTCAGCCGAAGGCTTGACCGTTGGCGTAGACGGCGTGTTCGCCTTGCGCTTGTCGTACATTTTCTTGCCGACGACCGCGCCAGCTGCTGCAGCGGCAACACCGCCAACGGCTGCTGCGGTTTTGATCGGGTGGGCCTTCACGGCTTCTCCCACATTTTTCGCACTGGTGCTGACAACGCCTGCAGCCCCTTTTGCGGAATTGCTGACCTTTTCAGCAGCAGACTTTGCAGCGGTGCTGATTTTATCGGTTTTGCTCTGCTGTTCGGCCGTTGCGACAGAAGTTTTCGCGGTGGCCGGTTCTTTGGTGGGGGTATTTGTCATGATCATGGTCTCCATCGGGTTTTCAACAACATACCTAATCAATTCGCGAAACGGGATTCCGTTCCATCGACGCGTACGCCAAATACGGCTTGGCGGAGCATTCTCCGAAAATGCGACCGCGTCGGCTTCGGGTTTAGTCGAGCTGAGCGAGCATATATTCGGCTGAGCTGACCTTATATTCGCCGGGGGCTTCGACATTGAGCTTTTCGACGACGCCGTCATTCACGATCATCGAGAAACGCTGGCCGCGCTTGCCCATGCCAAAGCCGGTGCCGTCCATCGTCAGGCCAACTGCCTCGACAAAATCGCCATTGCCATCGGCGAGCGGGGTCACCTGCGCGGCATCCTTGGTCCATTCGCCCATCACGAACGCGTCGTTCACGGCTGTCGTTGCTATTTCGTCCACGCCCTTGGCTTTCAGTTCGTCAGCCTTGTCGACATAGCTTGGCAGATGCTTGGCCGAACAGGTTGGTGTGAACGCGCCGGGAACGGAGAAGAGCGCAACCTTGCGGCCGCCGAAAAAACTGTCGTGATCCACTGGCGCCGGGCCATTTTCCGTCATTGTTACGAAACTGGTCTTGGGGAGGGTATCACCTTCGCTGATCGTCATAATATGCTCCTGTCGGTTTTTGGAATTGGTATAGCTATAGCCGATCAACCATGAAACTCTGCAGACGTCCAGCGCTATTCACCGCAAAGCAGGCATCATTGCACGCAATCTGCTATGGCGGCTATGATGGACTATGAGATCAACTGACCGCCGCCGGTTCGGGAGAATGTAAATGCGTATCATGATTGTCACCCTGATGGCGCTGCTCTTGAGCGGCTGTATCGCGCGGACCGCAGCCAGCGTGGTGACCGCCCCCTTCAAGGTGGTTGGCCAGGCGGCAGACTGGGCAACAACCAGCCAGGACGAAAGCGACCGCAACCGGGGCCGCGAACTGCGCAGGGAAGAGGAACGCCGGGGCCGCGAATATCGCGAATGCCTCGACGATTATGACCGTGCCTATTGCGATGAGGTTTATGGCTCTCCCTACGGTTCAGAAGAAGACCGCTGATAGCATTGTCGGACTCGCCACCCTTCTACTCTAGCCAATTCCTGCTCGCGCTGCCGGGCATGGGGGATCCGCGTTTTGATCGCGCGGTGATCGCCATGTGCGCGCATGATGAGCAGGGCGCACTCGGTATTGGTATCGGCAACACTATCCCCAATGTCGGCTTTCATACGCTGCTCAACCAGCTTGATATCGATGTGGGCGAAGCGCCTGATGCACCCGTTCATCTTGGCGGGCCTGTCGAGCCGCAACGCGGCTTTATCCTGCACAGTCTGGACTGGGGCGGCGAGGATAGCGTGCAGGTAGGCGACAAATGGGCGCTGACCGGAACGCTCGACATATTACGTGCGATTGCGGAGGGCAGGGGGCCACAACGCTGGCTTTCCGCTCTCGGCTATGCGGGCTGGTCCGCCGGTCAACTCGACGAGGAAATGACGCGCCATGGCTGGTTTACGGCCGAAGGGGATGCCGAGATCTTGTTCGATACGGCAGCCGAGGAGCGCTGGGCCGAAAGTTATCGCAAGGCCGGCGTCGATCCGGCACTGCTGGTGCATGATGCCGGGCATGCCTAAGATCGGTTAGCCTTTCACGCTGTGCCCTGAAAAAAGGAATGCGCATGCCTGCCCATGTTGATTTCCAGAAACGGCCGCAGTCCATAGAAACCCATCTCGACGATGGCGCGACGGTGTGTTTTCGACCGATACGCCCGTCCGATGAGCCAGCCATAGAGCGCGGGATTCGGGAGCTTTCCGATCACTCCCGCTATCTACGTTTCTTCTCGTCTTTCAAAAGTGCGCCGCCATCGGTTATCGAGCGGCTCTCCGCCGTGGACGGGTTCAACCACATCGCATGGGGCGCCGTCATGACCGGCGAAGAGGGCAGTCCTCCCGGCGCTGCTGCGCATGCAATTCGTGACGGCGAAACTTCCGATTCAGCCGATCTGGCGATTGCGGTGCTCGATCAATATCATGACCGCGGCATAGCGCGCCTTTTGCTTGCTGCGCTGGCTCTGGATTGTCGGGGTGCAGGTCTTGCAGAATTGAAATTCGATATCCTTCATCGCAACAAGCCGGCAATCCTGCTGGTGAAATCACTGGGTGCGAAAACCTGTTCGGCGGCCGGTTCGGTTGTGTCCTATCGTCTCGATGTGAGCGAGACCTTGCTGCGGCTGAAAAATATGACGGAACCGCGCGGCCTGCACGACATTTTCTCCGGCTTCGGTGAGGCTTGAGCCACGGCGGAATTGGCCCGGTTGAGTTCATGAAACAAGCTGATTAAACCGCTTTTCCGAAAGGGAGGGCGTGATGAAGCTCGGGACGAAATGCGGCGTAATGGACCAGTTTTCACGGCTGTTGCTGCGATCGATCAGCTTCGCCTTCATCCTGTTCTGTTTTCTTCCGTTGCTTCCGCTGGATGCGCAGACCGGGGAAGCGCGTGTGAACACGTTGCTGATCCGCGATGTCCGCATTATCGATTTTTCCGGTGCGGAGCCTGTAACCAGCGACCGCGTCTCCGTGCTTGTCCGCGGCGGAACCATCGCTTCAATCGGAATCGATGCAGAGACGGAAGCGCCCGATGATGTACGCGTCGTTGAGGGCAATGGCCGTACAGTGATCCCGGGCCTGTACGACATGCATGTCCATATCTGGGATGAGGCCGAACTGGGTTCCTATCTCGCCCACGGCGTGACGACGGTGCGCAACCTGTCCGGCATGCCTTTTCTGCTGCCGATGCGTGACCGGGTCGAGGCAGGCGAGATAGTTGGCCCGCGTATTCTGACCTCCGGGCCGATCCTCAACGGATCCGGTCCCAATGCGCAGCCGAACCACCAGATTGTCGACACGCCCGAAGATGCCCGAGCAGCCGTGCGGACCCATTTTGAAACGGGTTATCGCCGGGTGAAGGTTTATTCGAATCTGTCCCGAACCAGCTACGAGGCGATACACGACGAGGCTGCGGCGCTCGGCATGCGTGTTACCGGCCATACGCCGGAAGGGGTGCGCGAGCCCGGCATGCCACAGGAACGGCCCTTCAACATCGCCTTTGACGAGCTGCTGGACGATGGTTTTGAAACGATAGAGCATGTGGAATCCATCGTCTGGCATGGCCTGCGTGACCAGCACGATGAACAGGCTGCGCGCGCACTGGCCCGGCGGATTGCCGCTGCCGCCGTCCCTGTCGACGCGACATTGGTCGCCTTCGCCAATCTCTACCGCGTCGCGGAAAGCGAAGGTGCCTATCTCTCCCGCCCCGGCACCGACCGACTAAACCCGTTCATTTCCGAGATGGAAGCGCCGCAATATGCGCGCTGGTCCGCCGAAGATGCTGAGCGCGCTGCCGGGCAGTTAGCCTTTTATCAAACAGTCACGCGAATTTTCCAGGAAGAGGGCGTGTCGATCGTTGCCGGGTCGGACTCCGGTATCTTCACGAACATTCCAGGCATCTCCCTGCATGACGAACTGGAACTCATGGTAGAAGCCGGGCTCACACCCTACCAGGCGCTACAGACTGCGACGGTAAATGCCGCCCGGGCGCTTGGCGAAGAGGACAGGGTAGGGCGTATCGCCGCGGGCTACCGTGCCGACCTGATTCTCGTCGAAAGCGATCCGCTTGCCGATATCGGTGTCCTTCGCGAGCCGGTTGCGATTGTCTTCAATGGAAGGCTGATCGATATCGCCGGGCGCGCGGCGCTCATCGAGGCCTCCACCCAAACAGACTATGACCGATCTGCGGCGAATGTTCTGGAAGCGCTCGCCGTGCAGGGGGCGCAACGTACAGGACAATAAGCCTGAATATCGACATATAAAGAAATCTTTATATCCTCCTTGCAATCGGGGGCGGGCCTCGGTAAATGGCTCCCATAACGGTCGCCCGGCTTTCGTGCGGCCTTCTTTTTTATGTCCACGCCCCAACAGGAGCCCTTAATGGCCGACCAGGATTATATTGTAGCCGATATTTCGCTTGCCGATTACGGACGGCGCGAACTGGATATCGCAGAAACCGAAATGCCCGGCCTGATGTCGACGCGCGAAGAATTTGGCGCGTCCAAGCCGCTCAAGGGCGCGCGCATCGCAGGGTGCCTCCACATGACGATCCAGACAGCGGCGCTCATCGAGACGCTGACGGCGCTGGGTGCGGAAGTGCGCTGGTCTTCATGCAACATCTATTCGACGCAGGACCATGCAGCGGCTGTTATCGCGGCGTCCGGCGTGCCGGTTTTCGCCAAGAAGGGTGAGACGCTCGCTGAATATTGGGAATATGTCGATCATATCTTCCAGTGGGGCGATGATCCCTGCAACCTGATCCTCGATGATGGCGGCGATGCCACGATGTACATCATCTGGGGCGCACGCGTTGAAGCGGGCGAAGAGATGCCGGCGCCGTCCAACGAGGAAGAAGAGGAAATGCAGAAGGTGCTCAAGAAGCGCCTTGCTGCAACGCCCGGTTTCTTCACCAAGACGCGTGATGCGATCAAAGGTGTGTCGGAGGAAACGACCACCGGTGTTCACCGCCTTTATGAACTCGCCAAGGAGGGCAAGCTGCCTTTCCCTGCGATCAATGTGAATGACAGCGTCACCAAGTCAAAATTCGACAACAAATATGGCTGCAAAGAGTCGCTGGTCGACGGCATCCGCCGCGGCACCGATGTGATGATGGCGGGCAAGCTCGCCGTGGTTGCCGGTTACGGCGATGTCGGCAAGGGCTCGGCGGCTTCGCTGCGCGGTGCTGGTGCCCGCGTTGTGGTTACTGAAATCGATCCGATCTGTGCGTTGCAGGCGGCAATGGACGGCTTTGCGGTCATGACGATGGAAAATGCGGCGCCGATCGCCGATATCTTCGTGACGACGACCGGCAACAAGGACGTCATCACCATCGATCATATGCGCGCGATGAAAGACATGGCGATTGTTGGCAATATCGGCCATTTTGACAATGAAATTCAGGTCGGCGCTCTCGCCAATCTCGAGCATGTCGAAGTGAAGCCGCAGGTTGATATGTACACCTTCCCGGACGGCAAGCGGATGCTTCTCCTCTCGCAGGGTCGTCTGCTTAACCTCGGCAATGCCACGGGCCATCCGAGCTTCGTGATGTCGGCCAGTTTCACCAACCAGGTGCTGGCGCAGATCGAGCTTTGGACGAATACCGGCAATTACGACAATGACGTCTATGTCCTGCCTAAGCATCTCGATGAGAAGGTCGCCATGCTGCATCTCGCCAAACTCAATGTTGAGCTGAGCGAGCTGAGCGAAGAGCAGGCCAAATATATCGGCGTGCCGCAGTCCGGCCCGTTCAAGAGCGACCAGTACCGCTATTAGAGTCGTCCACTAGCGATCATCAAAAGGCGTCCGTTGATGAAACGGGCGCCTTTTTTTGTGCGCTGCAGCGATGAACGGAGAGCTGTGTTCGATGAACTGCTTGATGCATAGATTGATATGTTGTTACATCTCTTCTAGGTCGTCGTCATGAAAAACACAGCCCTTACGCGTCACAAAGCACTTCTGGTCGCCAGTGCCGCCATCATCGCCGTCCCAGCCTATGCGCAGGACTCCTCCGAACAGCGCTCCGGCGACGATTTCCACGGCGATGCCAGTGCGGAAATTGTTGTCACCGCATCCTTTATCGACGAGCTGGACCTGCTTGCGGGAACGTCGACAATGTCGGGAACCGAGCTTGATCAGAACATCAGGGCGCAGATCGGCGACGTGCTGACTTCGCTGCCCGGTGTTTCAGCCACCTCTTTCACGCCCGGTGCCTCTCGCCCCGTGCTGCGCGGCATGCAGGGTGAACGTGTTCGCGTACTGACCGACGGAATTGGCGCAATCGACGCCTCCAACACCTCGGCCGATCACGCGGTTACCATTGATCCTATCACCGCCTATCGGATTGAGGTTTTGCGCGGACCGGCGGCATTGCTATTCGGCAGCCAGGCCATTGGCGGCGCCGTCAATGTGTTCGATCGGCGCATCCCGCGCGAAGTGCCGGACGAGGCCGTGCATATCGATGCGGTCGCCTCTTATGGCTCTGCTGCCGATGAGCGGAGCATTGCGGGCGGCATCGACCTTCCGCTGACCAGCAATCTTGTGATCCATGTCGATGGCAGCTTCCGCGAAAGTGATGATCTGGATATTGCCGGTTACACGCTCTCACCTGAATTGCGTGCAGAGCAATTCGCCATTGCCGCCGAGGAAACCGAAGAAGGCCATCTCGAGGAAGCTGAAGAGGCGCTCGAATTTGCCAATCTGCGCGGCACGGTTCCCAATTCTGCGACCGAAACCCAAACAGCGGGCGTAGGGATTGCATTCATCGAAGAATGGGGAAATCTTGGGGCGTCGGTAAGCTTTTTTGACAGCAATTATGGTATTCCCGGTCGGCCCGGTGCCGAGCATGCTCATGAAGAAGATCATGATGACGACGACCATGACGATCATGATGACGACGATCATGACGAAGATCATGACGAAGAAGGCCATGAGCATGGTGACGTGCCCGTCACGATCGATCTGGAGCAGATCCGCATTGATTTGCGCGGTGCGATCAATGTTTCTTCCGGGTTTTTCGAAAATATCCGCCTGAGGCTCGGCTATTCCGACTATACGCACACCGAATTTGAAGGCGACGAAGTCGGTACAGTGTTCAATGTTGAAGGGTTCGAAGGCCGTCTCGAGCTGGTCCAGCGTGCCCAGGGCAGCTGGCGCGGCGTGATCGGCGGGCAACTTTATGTCCGTGATTTCGACGCAGTTGGCGCAGAGGCCTTCGTTCCGAGAAACAGCACGGAACAGGCGGGGATTTTCACCTTGCAGGAATTCGACCTTGGCGCCGCCCATATTGAGGTCGCCGGGCGCTATGAGCATAGCAGTGTCGATACCGGCCCGTTGGGCATAGACCGCAGCTTTGACGCTTTCTCAGGTGCGATTGGCGCAAATTTTGAAATCAGCCCCGGTATCAAGATCGGCGGCAATGTTTCACGCGCCGAACGCGCACCTTCAGCCGAGGAACTGTTCTCCAACGGCCCGCATATCGCGACCCAGGCATTCGAGATTGGCAATCCCAATTTCGACACGGAAACCAGCCTCGGCCTCGAAGCCTATCTGCGCGGCGGGGTAGGCAATGTGAATTTCGCGCTGACCGGCTATGCAAGCTGGTTCAACAATTTCATCTATGATGCCGATACCGGACTTGAAGAAGATGGCCTGCCGGTGTTCCAATATTTCCAGCGCGACGCCCGTTATATCGGTTTCGAGGCAGAAATATCGGCCCGGATCGCGGAAATCGGCGCGTTCCGCATCAATACTGATTTTGTCGGCGATTATGTCCGCGCATCGATAAGTGATGGTGGCGGGCCGCTCCCGCGCATCCCGCCCTTGCGTCTGCTTGGCGGTCTGGAAGCGCAATCGGACATGTTCGATGCGCGGGCCGAGGTCGAATGGACGGCCAAACAGGATCGCACCGCCAGCTTCGAAACACCGACAGACAGCTTCACGATCGTCAATGCGTCCATCGCCTGGCGACCCTGGGGGAGAAGCAATGGCAGTTCCTTCTTCGCATCGGCGAGCAACATCTTTAATGTGAATGCGCGGCGCCATGCCTCCTTCACCAAGGATTTCGTGCCGATATCCGGCCGCGATTTCCGCGTGGGTGCCCGGTTCAGCTTTTAGGAGGGTTGCGGACCAGAATTGTGCTATCACTCCCAAGCCGGGTGTGATCGCATCTTTCCGAACACCCCTGTCAGCGTCTAGAAGCGCGGGATGACACGGGGTTTTCACGCATAATGATCACCATTTCGACACTGGCTGCTGTCGTCACCGGCATGGTGCTGGCTGCATGGCTGGGCATAGCCGTCTGGGCGACCGTGACCGGGATGCGGCGCAAAGCCGCGGGCGAACAGGCCGCGGCCGCCGCCCGGCGCGGCGGCTTGCTGCTTCAGAGTGCGCCCACGGTTTTCATGGTTGTCGATGCCAAGGACCGGATTGATGCCGGGCCGGGGCTCGCCGAATGGCTGGGATATAACAGCCCGCCCAAGCGCATGGCTGATCTCAAGGATGTGATGAGCGAGGAGCGGTTCGCGGAATTTTCCGAAACCGTAAAATCTGCACGGCGCACGGCCAAGCCTTTCGGCATGGAGCTGCGCGTCAAAGACTCAGACCGTATCCTGTTTGCCCAAGGCGGCCCCGCGCCAGACGAAATGGGCGGCAATCAATCGGCGATGATCTGGATATTCGACGCGACCCAGACGCGCAGCGACATAGCGGCGCTCACCAGCCGGGCTGACCGGGCGAGTGAAGCGCTGGGCTCTCTTTCAGGCCTGATCGAAGCCGCGCCTTTCCCGATGTGGCATCGCGGCCCCGATTTGCGCCTTACGCTCGTCAACCAGGCCTATGTGAAGGCCGTGGAGGCGGAGAATGCCGCCGAAGTGATCGCACGCGGGCTGGAGCTTATCGAAATGTCCGGCCCGGATAGCCCGCAGGCCGTGGCCGGGCGCGTGCGGGAAGATGGCGAGGCGCATATCCGCACGGTTCCGGCAACCCTGGGCGGTGAACGCCGTATGATGCAGATCGTCGATGTGCCGCTTGGTGATGCTGGCGTCGCTGGCTATGCGGTTGATGTCGAGCAACTGGAGCAGGCCCGGAGCGAGCTGGGCCGCTTTGCCCGGGCGCAGCGCGACATGCTGGATCTTCTGTCGGCCGGTGTCGCTCAGTTCGGCCCGGATCGCGCGCTCGTTTTTTCGAACCAGCCGTTTCAGCGCATTTTCGCGATGAAGACAGAATGGCTGTCCGACCGTCCTGAATTTGATCGGGTGCTGGATCGGATGCGCGAAGCGAACCGCGTGCCCGAGGCGCGCGATTTTCCCGAATGGAAAGCCGAGCGGCGCGAATGGTTTCATTTCGGTGATGAGCCAGTGGAAGAATATTGGCTGCTGACGGATGGCACGCATCTGCGCGTTGTTGCACAGCCGCTTCCCGATGGCGGGTTGCTGCTCATTTTCGAGGACCGCACCGAACAGGCACAGCTCGCCAGCGCGCGCGATATTCTGTTGCGGGTCCGCACGGCAACGCTGGACAATCTGTCTGAGGCGATTGGCGTGTTTGCCGCCGATGGGCGCCTGCATCTGTGGAACCGCCGGTTCAGCGAGATCTGGGATCTGGATGAGGCCGCTCTTACGGAACATCCGCGTGTCGATGAATTCACCCAGGCGGTCGCCAGCCAGTTTCTGAGCCCAGCCAGCGGGGAGGCGATCCAGTCCGCCGTGCGGGTCGCCACCGGTGAACGCCAACAGCAGAGCGGGCGGCTCGCGCTGCGCGATGGCCGCTATTTCGATTTTGCAGCCGTGCCGCTGCCTGATGGCAATGCGCT
>CAJQMX010000015.1 GCA_905479515.1 uncultured Parasphingopyxis sp. | reverse complement strand
GAGGCGGCCGAAGCCGCGAACGCAGAATCCGAAGAATAGCCGGCCGGTGGCAGCTTATCCTGTGGCGGTATCAGGAAGGTCGATAAGACATTCCTGCACGCCGCGCGAGATAAACTGGCCAGCCTCAAACGCCTGATCGTCATCCAGGTCGGCGCGCAACTCCAGCGCAGTTTCTTCATCCCCTGCAATTTTGGCAATTACAAAGGCATGCGTTTCCGGCGAGAGTTGCTGGGCCTGTTCATCAAGGCAGGCACACAGCTCAGGTGTCAAATCACCCTGCGCATTGCAGGCTGCCGCGAAATCGCCCGGCGCAGGGCCACTGCCGCTACAAGCGGCAAGTGCGGACGCTGCGCATAACAGAAAGGCCAAACGTGCGTGGGATGCGAACGTGGCGGACATAATCAATCTCCCTATCGAGTCGTCCCAGATAATGCTCCAAAGGCCGGAGAGGTGCAATTGCGCAGGCATCCTGATTGCACGAAAAATGACGCTGCGGCGGACACGCACACAACTTGACAGTCCGACAGCGATGAAACACGCCAAGCCTGTAATTTCTTGGCTGTGATGCAGGTGCTTTCCATGTTGCCCTCGCTTATCGTTATCGACGATTTTCTGAGCGATCCGCACGGCGCGCGGCGGCAGGCCCTTGGCCTTGATTATGATCCCGCACTCAAAAAGGGCAATTATCCCGGCATCCTGTCGAGCCGCACTCTGCCAATTCAGGGGCTTGATGAGAGCGTTTCGCGGGTGATCGGTACGCCGGTAAAAGCCGACCCTGAAACCAGCCATGGCCATTGTCGGCTGACCTTAAAGGCCGACAAGGGCAAAAGCGGCGTGCATATCGACCCCTGTTTCTATTCCGGCATCCTCTATCTGAGCCTCGACGAGCATTGCCGCGGCGGCACCGATTTCTTCCGCCATCGGCGGACCGGGCTCGACGGTGTCCCAAGCGATCCTGCAGCACTGGCGGCAACGGGCTATGCCGATCCCAACGTGCTGATCGAAGATGTTGTCAACAAGGACACGACACTCTCCAGCAAATGGGAACGGACGACCCGGGTTCCGATGCGCTTCAACCGGCTGATCCTGTTCAAGCCCTGGCAGTTTCACAATGCGGGGCCGGGTTTCGGAAACAACAGCGAGGCCGGCCGTCTCGTCTATCTGATGTTCTTCGCCTCCGCTGGTTAGCCCTCGGTCAAGAGCCGCAACCTGTGGCTAAAGCCCCGGCTGATCACCCCATAGTTTTCATGGCTGGACACCGGGCAGCCCATGGGCGACGCTGAACCCCTGTTTCAGACATGCAAAACGATGGGACTTGCCGATATGACCGATACGCCCGAAACCGAAACGCCCGAAAACCAGCCAGCCGGTTATGAACCCGCAAAGATCTGGACATGGGACAAGGCCAGTGGTGGCCGTTTTGCCGCTATCAACCGGCCCATCGCCGGACCAACCCATGACAAGGAGCTGCCGGTCGGCAAGCACCCGATTCAGCTTTACTCGCTGGCCACGCCCAATGGCGTCAAAGCCACGGTTATGCTGGAGGAGCTGCTCGCGCTCGGCCATGAGGGCGCGGAATATGATGCCTGGCTGATCAATATCAGCGAGGGCGACCAGTTCGGCAGCGGCTATGTCGACATCAACCCCAATTCCAAGATTCCGGTGATGGTCGACCGGTCGGTGGACGCGCCGCAGCGCGTGTTCGAATCGGCCTCAATACTCGTCTATCTCGCGGAAAAATTCGGCGGCGCTTTTTTGCCCAGCGACCTGAAAGCGCGCACCGAAACCTTCAACTGGCTGTTCTGGCAGATGGGTAGCGCGCCGTATCTCGGCGGCGGCTTCGGCCATTTTTACGCCTATGCGCCGATGAAGATCGAATATGCGATTGACCGCTTCGCGATGGAAGTGAAGCGCCAGCTCGACGTGCTCGACCGGCATCTGGCGGACAATGAATATATGGCCGGCAGCGACTATACGATCGCCGATATGGCAATCTGGCCCTGGTATGGCGGGATGGCCAAGGGCGTGCTCTATGAAGCCGCCGAATTCCTGCAGGTTCACGAATATACCCATCTGAACCGCTGGGCCGACATGATTGGCCAGCGCCCCGCCGTCCAGCGTGGCCGCATGGTCAACCGCGTCTGGGGCGACCCCGCAACCCAGCTCCCTGAACGCCACGATGCCAGCGATTTTGAGCTGAAGACAGCGGACAAGCTGGCCGAGCAACCCGACAAGGTGCTCTAGCGCGGCGGCATGGGAGAAATGAAATGGCGCACACAGGCAGGAGGCATGATGGATAAGCCCCCATTGCCGACGGCCTGCAGAATCGTCATCCTTTAGCCATGGCCGACTCATGCTGCGCATCAAAAGGATCGGAACTCGACCGCCTGGCGGCGCTGGGTGAACAGCGGCGGGTGCTGGTCATTGTCCTGTTGATCAACGCGGTGATGTTCTTCGCTGAATTTGGCGCGGGCATCATTGCCGGTTCTGCAGCGCTGATGGCAGACGCCACCGATATGCTGGGCGATGCGCTGGTCTATGGCGTGAGCCTTTATGCCCTAGCCCACAGCGATCGCTGGAAGGCCGGAGCGGCGATGTTCAAGGGGGTCTTCATCCTTGTCCTTGGTGCCGGGATCGTCATCAACGTGATCATCAAGATACAGAGCGGCGTTCCCCCGTCTTCTGTGCTGATGCTTGTTTTCGGCGGACTGGCGCTGTTCGCCAATCTCATCTGCCTTCGCCTGCTCTGGCGCTTCCGCAGTCTGGATGTGAACATGGCAAGCACGTTTGAATGCTCGCGCAATGATGTCATTTCAAATATCGGCGTGTTGGTGGCCGCCGGATTGGTGGCAGTGTTCGTTTCGCCCTGGCCCGATATCGTGATCGGATCTTTCATGGCGCTGCTGTTCATTCGCTCAGCAATCCAGGTGATGACGCAAGCAGCGCCCCAGCTCAAAGCCGCCTGAAACGCTTATGCGGACCAAATAGCAGAACCCGGCGAGCAGCCTACCACCTTCGCTCATTCGCTTTGGCAGTGTGAGCCATAGACAAAACGGCACTCGTGTCTGGTGTCAAACTGAATGCCGTCCTTGATCGCAACATGCCCTTCAGACATGATCATCACCAGGCGCTGCTCCATTACAGAATATCGAAAGCATCGCAAAAACAATCGTTGCGGGAGAATATAATGAAAACGCTCGGACTTTCGATATGCGCGATTAGTGCCCTTATGCTTGCGGCTTGCTCCGATGGCGACCAGGAAGCACGCGAGGCTATTGTCGATCAACTGGATGCTGCCGACGAAGCCCTTGCCGAACAGGAAACTGCCGCCCAGACAACGGATTCTCTATACAGGCGGGCGTTAGAATGCAGCGTTTCGATGATGACGGGATCGACCATCTGGGGCGCACTCGCCGGAACCAACTCCGAATCCAACCCTGAGCGAACAGCGGAAGCTCAGGAAAAAATGGCGCTGTACCGGGAAGCGGCCGACGATTTCCGGGCGCGCGCTGAAGAATTGGGCGAATCCGCTGAAACAGTCAGGCAGGATTCCATAGCCGCAAACAGTGTCATCACGGATCGCAACGAGTCCATGGAGTTCACGGATTTCGCGCGCGGCGTTATGGCGGATGCCGACATATGCGTTCGCGATGCCACGCTGATCCTGGGCTAGCCGCTCCGTACGCCCGTCGCACACAGGACGGATAAGGCGCGCCTAAGCGCGAACAGCATCTAAGCTATTGAGAAAAATGGAGCGGGCGAGGCGATTCGAACGCCCGACCCCAACCTTGGCAAGGTTGTGCTCTACCCCTGAGCTACGCCCGCTCGGCGCTCTTCGTGATAATGGCTAAGCGTTGCCATCCAGTGAAGAGGCGGCGCAGCTAGCATGGGCCGCGCAGCGGAGCAAGAGGGAAGTGGTCGTCTTTTGCAAGACCTTGGCTTCTCTGGGCATGGTATCCGCTGGCCCCTTGGGTTCTGCGCCCGCCTGCCCCATATATGCATAAATCTTCAAACAGGAGTCGAACTATCGTGGCCACGCAATTGGGATTGACCGAAGACCAGAAGGCGGAAGTCGAAAAATTCCGCGCCGATGTAGTCGAGCCCTCAATGAGCCAGCTCGTCATCCTTGATTTCTGGGCGGAATGGTGCGGGCCGTGCAAACAGCTGACCCCGCTGCTTGAAAAGGTTGCGGCCGATTATGCCGACAAGGGCGTCGTGCTGAAAAAGGTGAATGTCGACGAAGACAAGTTCATCGCCTCACAGTTCCAGATTCAGTCTATCCCGACCGTGTACGCCATGTTCCAGGGAAAGCCTGTTGCGGATCTCGGCGAAGCGCGGACCGAAGGTGCGCTGAAGCAGATGCTCGACCAGATTCTGGGCCAGCTGCCGGTTCAGGGCGAAGCGCAACAGCAACAGGCCGAGATCGAACCGCTGATCGAGATGGGCGAGCATGTCCTGTCAGAAGGCGACGGAGAACGCGCGCTTTCCATATTCGGCCAGATCATGGAGATGGCGCCTACCGAGCCCAAGGTGGTTTCCGGCTTTGTCCGCGCGCTTGTCTTGATGGACAAGATTGACGAAGCGAAGGAAATGCTGGCGCAGGTTCCCGAGGACGTTGCCAAGGACCCAGCGATCGCCCGCGCGCAATCGGCGGTTGATCTGGTTGGCGATGCGCCCGCGAAAGAGGATACGGCTCCGCTCGCCGCCAAGGTTGAGGCCAATCCCGGCGATCATCAGGCACGGTTTGATCTGGCGTCGGCCCTGATGGCGAATGACGAGCGCGATACCGCCGCCGATCATCTGTTGCACATTATCGAGGCCGACAAGGACTGGAACGAAGGCGCGGCGCGGCAGAAGCTGCTCCAGCTGTTCGAGGTTGTCGGGCTTGAGGATGAATGGGTATCCGATCAGCGCCGCCGCCTCTCCGCGATCCTGTTCGGGTAATGGCAGAAACGCCAATCCGCCTTTCGATTTTCCCGCTGGCTGGAGCTATCCTGCTGCCGCGCGCGCAATTGCCGCTGCATATTTTCGAGCCGCGTTATCAAGCGCTGGTCAAGGATGCGATGGCCCGAGACCGGCGGATCGCGATGATTCAGCCGCGGGATATTAGCGACGAACAGGGGAAGAGAAATCCGGCGCTGTTCGAGGTCGGCTGCATCGGGAAGGTGTCCGAAGTCGAGGCGCTGGATGACGGTCGCTTCAACCTCATTCTTGAGGGCCTGACGCGCTTCCGCATTGTCCGCGAACTGGATGCGACGACATCCTTTCGCCAGGTCGAAGCGATCACGCTGGAATTTGGCGATGAAGCCATTGCCGAACCGCTGTCCATCGCGATGCGCGGCGGGCTTATCGACGAGTCGAAGAAATTCGCGGATTTGCTCGGCTATGCCGTGGACTGGAATGCTGTCGAAACCCTCGACGATGAATCACTGGTCAACATGGTTAGCCAGGTTGCCCCCTTCGACACAGTCGCCAAACAGGCGCTGCTTGAAGCGCCAACGATCGATGACCGCTCAGAGCTGCTGATCCAGTTCATGCAGTTCTTCCGCATGCATCAACAGCAAGGCGGCGATGACCGCGCAACGCTGCAATAGGAACAGGCGATGGACGCAGACGCGTTTGACCCGAAACTGCTCGGCATCCTCGTCTGTCCCGTCACGCGGACGACATTGCGTTATGATCAGGACGCGGACGAGCTCGTTTCGGAGGCAGCCGGGCTCGCCTATCCGATCCGCAGCGGAGTGCCGGTAATGCTGGTGGAAGAGGCCCGGCAGCTCAACGCTGAGTGACGGCGGCTAACGAGGATTCAATGCGATTTTTCGCAATTCGACTGCCAGAAAATCAAGAACGGTGCGGATCCGGGGGACATGGCGGAGCCGTTCATGCGTCAGCAGCCACAGCGCGCCATCATCGTCTTCGCGGGGCGGAACGCAGCGGATAAGGTCTGGCTCATGGTCTGCGAAAAAGCTTGGCAAAACGGCAAGGCCGCCGCCGGCCCGCACCCCGGATAGCAAGCCCGTGCCCGTGCCATGATGGACGGAAACAGCACCTTCAAGATTATTGTCCTGCAACCATTGCCGATAGGGCCGCCAAAGCTTCTCGCCGCCCCCGCCCACAAACACATGGTTCGCCATCTCCTCTATCGAGCGCGGCACACCATGGGCCTCTGCATATCCTTTGCTGCAATATACGGTCCAGTTATCATCCGCGATCCGTCGGCCGACCAGGCCGCCACCCTTAGGACTGCTGTTGCGCCGGATTGCGATATCCGCCTCACCAGCCGCAAGATCGCGGGTTTCCATGGACGTATCGATTTCGAGTCGGATTGCCGGGAAAGCATCGCGCAGCTTGTTCAGGATCGGCGCTAGAATGGTCTCGGCAAATATGTCGATCGTCGTCAGCTTAACCGTTCCGCTGATATCGCGCACTTGAGCAGCCGCGGCATCGCCAAACTCCGCCGCGGCCTCTCCCACCCTGTTCGCCCGTTCCAGCAGGGCCGTTCCGACCGGCGTCAGGGCGTACCCCGCCTGACTGCGCTCGAACAACGACAGGCCAAGCTCTAGCTCCAGTGCAGCGATGCGGCGCGCTGCCGTCGTCTGGCTGACACGAAGCTGTTTGCCCGCGCCCAGCGTGCTGCCGGTTTCCGCGACCGCCAGAAAATACCGAAGATCATTCCAGTCAATCATATCTCATTCTGCACTTTTGCAGAACGGTAGCGCAACATCGTTGTTCGTTGCAAATCGAAACTTATGTTAGTTGAGATTCGTACCGACACTTTCTCCTCCCCTCCTTTGAAAAGGACCGTACGATGAAAAACCTGACCTCCCTCCTGATCCCCGCCACGTTGCTTCTCGGCGCTGCCTTCTCCCAGCCGGCAGTTGCGCAAACAGCCCCGGCGAACGCGCCATCGGTAGCCGTTGTGCATGCCGATCTCGATCTCACCAGCCCGGCAGACCGCGAACGCCTGCAACGCCGCCTGCGCTTTGCTGCCCGCGAAGTCTGCGGAACCGGGTTCGATTTCGATCTGCAAAGCCAGAATGCGGCGCGCGACTGCGTGGAAGAAACGCTGGCAAGCATCGTCATCCCGATGCCCAACGCTCTCGCATCAGCCGAGTAACGAGACAGCCACTCTCTCACGGGCGCTCTCCAGCCCCGATACTGCCGCCGCTCCTGAAAAGGGGCGGCGGTTTTTTGCTATATGGAGACGCCTTGAAGCAGCAGCGGCAGTTTTCCGCTGCTGCCGCGCGCTTCATCAACGAAGCGGCGTTTCAGAGGCGGGATGCGATCAACGGCCGTCATGCCGAAACGGCGGATTTTCGAGGCCGTTTTTCCCTTTATACCGAATAAGCGCGTCAGGCCGTCAGTCGCCATCGCCACCATCAAAGTGTCGAGACTGCGCCAGGTCTCATAGCGTTTGAGCAGCTCGGCATCCCCGGCATCCATGCCCAGCCGCACGCCTTCGACCAGCACCTGCGCCAGACATGCGACATCGCGGAAACCAAGATTGAGCCCCTGCCCGGCAATCGGGTGAATGCCGTGCGCGCTATCGCCAACCAGCGCCAGCCGTTCGCCGGTAATTTTCGCCGCATGATGGAAGCCGAGGGGATAGGAGCCGCGCGGACCGGCGAGCGCCAGATTTCCGAGAAAACCACCCATCCGCTTCTGCGCTTCGGCAAGGAAGGCGCGCTCGGAAAGCCCCATCATTGCCGGACCATCTTTCTCGTCTACCGTCCAGACCAACGCCGAGCGATGGCCACCCGCATCGTCCAGCATTGGCAGCAGCGCAAATGGCCCCGCCGGGTAGAAGATTTCATAAGCAATCCCGCCATGCGAGCGTTCATGGTTGATCGTCGCGACAATCGCGTGATGTTTGTAGCTCCAGCGCGCCACACGAATCCCGGCGGTTTCGCGTGTCGGCGACCCCCGGCCCTCTGCACCGATCAGGAGCGACCCCTTAAGGACCGTTCCATCATCGAGCGTAACGGTAACGCCGCCCGGTTCGCGCACAACATCAGCGGCGCTCTTCGCCATATGGAGCGCGATATGCTCAGCCTTTTGCGATGCCTCGAACAGGGTTGCGCGGAGCAAGCGGTTTTCAAACATGATGCCGAGCGGGCCTTCGCCCTCGCCGGATTCAAAATCGAGACGCCCGGGAGCAAGGCCATCGCTGGCACGGATCGATCCGATCGGGCAGCCCTTTCCCTCCAGCGCTTCACCGACACCGATGGCATTCAGCATGTTCCAGCTTGCGCTCGCCACCGCCGAAACCCGCCCGTCATAGCTGCTGTCGAGCAGGGCTTCGGCAGGCATACGGTCAACCACGGCGCTGGAAAGGCCATGCACATCAAGCGCCAGGGCCAGTGTCTGGCCGACCAGCCCGCCGCCGAGAATGATGACATCGCTCTGATTCATGAAAAGTCGCCTAGTTCTGCAATAATTTAGCCGGAAAGACTCTTGCTGCTTTTTTTGATCAGACTCAACCTGTCGGTTGCACGCCGCACCGGCGCCTGAGGCGAAGCCGGAGGTCTGATACACCAACACCATGGGGCCGCAACCAAAGCGGGCCGCATAGCCGCTTGTGCTTGACGGCGAGTCCAGCCGGAGGGCATTAGGGTTAATCGTAGAACATATTGCGCACAAACCATGGGAGGTGCGAGGTGGCACAGGGTGGATTGGCGGCACAGATGCCGGCTTGGCGTGAAGCCATGCGGCGCGCGGCCTCGCGTTCGACCGCGCTGCTCGCTGCGCTCGGGCTGCTGATCCTGACCGTGCTTATCGCCCTAGCGCTGGTCAGCTATCGCCCCAGCGACCCTGCGCTGAACACAGCAGCCGCCGGGCCTGCACAAAATTGGCTGGGCGCCATTGGTGCCTATGTCTCGGAAGTGTTGCTTATCCTGTTTGGGCCATTGGCCGGGCTGTTGCTGCCGCTCATGGCCCTTGTGGCCTTGCGACTGTGGCGCGATGCGCCGCTTGGCCGCTGGCCGCGCTCGACGCTTGTGATTACCATTTCCATCCTGCTGATCGGATCGGCGCTGACGCTGCTTGTAGGGCCCAGTATCAGGGGACTTCCGCTCGGCTGGGGCGGTGTGCTGGGCTATGGTGGCGGATCAGCCTTTACCGGATTGCTTGGGCTGTTCGGCAATCCCGATCTTACTCGATATCTGGGTTGGGTGATCGCGGCATTGCTGGGCGGCAGCGGAGCCTATCTCTGGTATCGCGGGTTGGCGCTCGACGAGAGTGAACGGGCCTTCCTGTTCCGACGCGCCGATCGGCCTGCCCCGGTTAAGATTACCGACGCCCGGGAAACCGCAAGCAAGACGCCGCAGCCGCGCAAAAAGGTAGCGCCGCCCGAACCCGAAGCCCGGGCAACGGTTATCAATGATGCGAACCCGCCCCGCGCACCCAAAGGCAGCAAGCCGAAACAGCGCTCGCTCAATCTCAAATATGATCTTCCCACTGTGGAACTGCTCAACCCGGCAACCGAAGAGCGTGGCAAGGCGCTCGACAAGGCGGCCTTGGAACGCAATGCGCGACTCCTCGAATCGGTGCTCGATGATTTCCATGTGAAGGGATCGATCGTCGAAGTGCGGCCCGGCCCGGTCGTCACCATGTATGAGCTCGAGCCGGCAAGCGGGATCAAGGCCAGCCGCGTCATCCAGCTGGCTGATGATATCGCCCGCAATATGTCTGCCATTTCAGCCCGTGTCGCGGTTATCCCGGGGCGTAGCGTGATCGGTATCGAGCTGCCCAATGCGCACCGCGAAATGGTTGTCCTTTCCGAAATGGTGGCGAGCGCCGCGTTTGAGGACAATACGGCGAAGCTGCCGATCATCCTCGGCAAGAATATCGCAGGCGATCCGGTGATCGCCGATCTGGCGCCGATGCCGCATCTTCTGGTTGCTGGCACCACCGGATCGGGCAAATCCGTTGGCCTGAACTGCATGATCCTGTCGCTGCTCTACCGGCTGACACCGGAAGACTGTAAGCTGATCATGATCGATCCGAAGATGCTCGAGCTCAGCATCTACGATGATATTCCGCACCTGCTATCCCCCGTGGTGACCGAACCGGCCAAGGCCATCCGCGCGCTCAAATGGGCGGTCGAGCAGATGGAAGAACGCTACCGGATGCTCGCCTCGCTCTCGGTGCGGTCGCTCCAGGGTTTCAACGACAAGGTTCGCGCGGCAAAGGCCAAGGGCAAGCCGCTCGGTCGCCGCGTCCAGACCGGTTATGACGCCGACAGCGGACAGCCCATCTATGAAGAGGAAGAGCTCGAATATGAGCCTCTGCCCCAGATCGTGATCGTCGTCGACGAGCTTGCCGATCTGATGATGACGGCAGGCAAGGAAGTCGAATTCCTGATCCAGCGGCTGGCGCAAAAGGCGCGTGCTGCCGGTATCCATCTGATCATGGCGACGCAGCGGCCGTCAGTCGACGTCATCACCGGCGTCATCAAGGCAAACCTGCCAACGCGGATCAGCTTCTCGGTCACCTCAAAAATCGATTCGCGCACGATCCTTGGCGAGCAGGGCGCGGAACAACTGCTCGGCAAGGGCGACATGCTCTATATGCCGGGCGGCAAACAGATTGCGCGTGTGCATTGCCCTTTTGTTTCGGATGAAGAAGTCCGCCGCGTCGCCGATCACTGGCGCGAACAGGGCCAGCCCGATTATATCATGGCGGTGACCGAAGAGCCCGAAGATGGCGGCTATACCTTTGATGGCCAGCCGACCGGCGAGGATTCCGCCGAAGACCAGCTCTATCGCAAAGCTTGCCAGATCGTGGCGGAAAGCCAGAAAGCCTCGACCAGCTATATCCAGCGCCAGTTGCGTGTCGGCTATAACAACGCCGCGCGCCTGATCGAACGGATGGAAACGGAAGGCAAGGTGAGCCCCGCCAATCATGTCGGCCGCCGCGAAGTGCTGATCGATCTGGAGGGCAACCCGGTATAGACCGCCCCTGTTCAGCCTGAATGCTTGCAACCTTCCGGGTTCAGTGTGCGTTCAACGGGCGAGAGCCACTATCTGCGCTCGACCATCAATCGGATAGATATATGCACCGCTTTACCGCCCTTGCCCTTGCCGCCGCGCCGCTTGCGCTCGCAACAAGCACTGTCATCGCTCCCGTGCCCGCCGCCGCGCAGCAGGATACGCTCGCTCAGGTCCAACGCCATTTGCAAGCAGTGAATACGATGCGGGCCAATTTCGTCGAAACCAACCGCGCCGGACAGTCTGTGCGCGGAGAAATGTTTCTTAAGCGGCCCGGCCGGATTCGCTTTTCCTATGAAGAAGGCGTCAACATGGTCGTCGTGTCAGACGGACGGGCATTGACCTTTGTCGACTATGACGTCCGTCAGGTGCAGCGCTGGCCAATTGGGGATTCTCCGCTTTCAATTTTGCTCAATCCAGACCGCGATCTTTCTCGCTTTGCAACGCTGCTCAATTCAACCCGAAACAGCGAAGTGCGCGTTCGGGCCCGTGATCCCGAACACCCGGAATATGGGACGATCACAATCACGTTTCTACGTAGCCCCTCGTCGCCGGGCGGGCTGATGCTCCAGGGTTGGACCGTGCTCGATTCGCAAAACAATCTGACGACGATCAATCTTGCGAATCAGCGATTCGGCATGGAAATTCCGAACAGCACATTCCGGTATCGCGATCCGCGCCCACGCAACCGCAGGCACTAATTTTCCGGCTTTCACAAGCCATCGTATGTCAGGCCCGATCCAACGGCCTGTCGCCCGAATTCTTCGACCAACGACATGTTCTTATTCATCTGCGCGTCAGGAACGGACGCATAGAAAGAGGGTGTGGAGGCGCTAATGGCCATGCGGGTTTCCCCCTGTTGTCCGCATGTGCTGCACCTCCCGCCTAGCGTGACGAACGACTAGGTTTAACCCCCGCTCCAAATGCCCCCGGAGCGGGGGTCTTCTATTTTCAGGACGCAAAACTGCACGGCGCACACTCTGCTTGGTGGTGGCGTTGTCCGGGATTGCCCGCTAGAGGCTCTTGCCATGGCTTCGACCCTCAAAATCGCAACATGGAACATCAATTCGGTGCGCTTTCGCATCGGCATCGTGGAACGCTTTCTCGGCGAAGAGGCGCCCGACATATTGTGCCTTCAGGAAACCAAAACCGTCGACGAGACCTTTCCGGTCGATGCGCTCAAGGCGCTTGGATATGAATATCAGGCGCTGCACGGGCAGAAAATGCATCACGGCGTGGCGATTGTCAGCAAGGTACCGCTGCACGAGGATGACCGGCTTGACTGGCAGGCCAATGGCGAGGCGCGCCATGTTGGCGTCCGGCTCGATAGCGGTTTCTATATCGATAATGTTTATGTGCCAGCCGGCGGCGATGTTCCAGACCGCGAGGTGAATCCCAAATTCGGCCAGAAGCTCGATTTTCTGGAACGGATGACCGCATGGTCAGAAACACTCGACCGGCCCACGCTGCTTGTGGGAGACTTCAACGTCGCGCCGCTCGAATCGGATGTCTGGAGCCACAAGCAACTGCTCAAAGTGGTCAGCCATACGCCGATCGAGGTCGAATATCTGGAGCGGTTGCAGAAGGCGCATGACTGGGTTGATCTGGGCAGGCACTTCATCCCGGCGCCTGAGCGCTATTATAGCTGGTGGAGCTACCGCGCGAAGGACTGGGCCGAATCGGATCGGGGGCGCAGGCTTGATCATATGTGGGCCAGCCCGGATCTCGCGGACAAGGCCGTTGCGCACAGCATTCACGAACCGAGCCGCAGCTGGTTCAAACCGTCCGACCATGTGCCGCTGGTGACCGAATTCCGTGTCTGACGCTGCCGCCGATACGGGCGATAGCCGCAAGGTCGCACGCGCCATCGACGCGCTTCGGCGGGGATGGCCGGTTGCGTGCGGAGACGCAGGCGGATCAGTTCGGATCCTGGCCATTGAAACGGCCGACGAGCAAACCCTTGCGGAATTTGACGGCAATAGCCCAGCAGATATCCTGATCGGCGCCGGCCGTGCGGAAACGCTCAAACTCGCCAATCAGCGGGAAGCGGCGACACCCGGTGCGCCCGTGCGCGTGCGGCGCCAGACATGGCATGATCTGGCCGCCGCCATCGCGATTGCCGATCCGGCCTGCGATCTCAGCAGTCCGTTGAAGGGTCCGTTTCAGGCCATGCCGCTGACCCATGGCGAAGCGCTGACTGCCGCTCTTAAACTCGCGCGTCTCGCAAACCTGCTTCCGGCGGTTTTTGTCACAGAGGCGGGCGATGAGGATCCTGTTACGCTGGCCGATATCGATGCCTATGACGATCCCAATGAACTTGTCATTGCGGCGCGTGCGCGGCTTCCCGTCGCCGCGACGGAAAAGGCCGAGATTATCGCTTTCCGCCACAAGGCCGATGCTGCCGAGCATGTGGCTTTGCTGATTGGAGCGCCCAACGGGTCAGCGCCGCTGGTTCGGTTGCACAGCGAGTGCCTGACAGGCGATGTGCTGGCTTCGCTGAAATGCGACTGCGGACCCCAGCTTTCCGGCGCGATGGCATCGATGGCGGAAGAAGGCTGGGGCATATTGCTCTATCTGCGCCAGGAAGGGCGCGGCATCGGCCTCGTCAACAAGCTCCGCGCCTATGCCCTGCAGGATCAGGGCTTTGATACGGTCGACGCGAATACACGGCTGGGCTTTGAGGTTGATGAGCGCGATTTCGGAATCGCTGCCAGAATGCTGAAGCTGCTGGGTCAGAATGAAATTCGCCTGCTGACCAACAATCCGGAAAAGGTTGCGGGGCTGGAATCAGCGGGCATTTCCGTTCTAGAGCGCGTAGCCCATGTCCACGGGGAGAACACGCACAACGAACACTATCTCGCCACGAAACGCGACCGAACCGGCCATCAACTTTAGGGCTTAGCCTTCCAATTTGCCGATCAGATCGTGAAGCTCGCGATAATCATCAACCAAATGGGCCGCCCCCGCATTCCGCAAAAGATCGCCATGGCCATCGCGAACATGGCCGCCCGCCAACAGCCCGACCACCGTCATCCCGGCAGCGACCCCAGACAGGACGCCGGTCACGCTGTCCTCGATCACCAGCGCGCGGTCAGGCCGCACATCCAGCCGATCGGCGACCATTTCGTAGATGTCGGGATGGGGCTTGCCCCGTTCGAGGCCCGAGGCGCTATATACATGGCCGCCGAAGTGATCAGCGAGCCCGATCTTCCCGAGGCACAGCTCGAGCCATTCCGTCTCATTTGACGAAGCAATGGCGCGGGCGCGGTGGCCATGGGCCGCGGCAAAGGCTGAAACGCCCTTGATCACGGGAAGCGTTTCGAGAAATCTGGTCTTGCCGCAATCAATGAGATCTTCAACAAAGGTTTCTGGCACCCGGTGGCCCAGCTGCTCTTCAATCATGATCACGCAGTCGCTCCAGCGATGACCGCAATAGCGATCGAGCGCTTCGTCGCGCGTCGTCGGCACACCGATTGCCGTCAGCGCATCGGCCAACACGTCATTGGCTCCCGGTTCGCTATCGACAATAACCCCATCAAAATCGAAGATGATTGCGTCAAACCGCATCAGCGTGCGCCGAACAAGGCCGTTCCCACACGGACATGGGTCGCCCCGCATTGCACTGCTGTTTCAAAGTCAGCCGACATGCCCATGCTCAACAGCGGCAGACCGTGATCATTTGCGAGTTTGGCGAGCAACGCAAAATAGGGCGCCGGCTCGAGGCCGTGGGGCGGAATGCACATCAGCCCGGCGATCTCGAGACCTGCAGTACCGGCCCGTTCGAGCAGATCTGGTAGATCGGCGATTGCACAGCCGCCCTTTTGCTCTTCTTCACCGATATTCACCTGTACGAACAACGTTGGCCGCCGGTCGGTTTTGCTGAAGGCCTTGGCGAGCGCTTTCACGAGCGACAGCCGGTCAACAGCGTGAATTGCATCAAACAGCAGAACCGCTTCTTCCGCCTTGTTCGATTGCAGCTGACCAACAAGATGCAGCTCGATGTCCGGATACGCCGCCTTGAGCGCCGGTTGGCCTTCCTGACCATCAGCCCATTTTCCCTGCGCTTCCTGCACCCGGTTTTCTCCGAACACGCGCTGCCCGGCTTCGATCAGGGGCCGAATCTCCTCTGCATCATGCGTCTTGGAGATCGCGATCAGCTGACAATCGCCCGTATCTCGACCCGCCAGTTTCTCGGCCCGCGCGATGGCTTCGCGTACAGCCGTCAAGCGTTCAGCGGGAGAATGAAGATTATCGCCTGTTGTCATAGCGCTTGCTATAGAAAGCCGCGTGCGACGCCGCCACCCTCTCATGCCTCCGCTTCCCCGGTTATGGCTGATGACCGATGAGCGGCAAGGTGAGCAATTGTGGTCGGCGCTCAACGCACTGCCCCGCGGCAACGGTGTCATCGTCCGGCACTACAGTATAGCGCCGAAAGCGCGGCGAGACTTGATCGCCCGAATTCGCAAGGTTGCGCGCGCGCGCCGCCTCACCCTGATTGTCGCAGGACCAGCAAAGCTGGCACAGGCCGCGCGGGCTGATGGATTTCACATGCGGTCGCCCCATATCGGTCCACGCGGCTTTTTGCGTACAATAGCCGTGCATGATCAAACCGAATTGCGGCTCGCCGAACGCGTTGGCGCAGATCTTGTCTTTCTTTCGCCCGCCTTCGCCACCGATTCGCATCCGGGCGCACGGCCCTTGAGTCGGCCTCGGTTCGGAAAACTGGTGCGAGAATCCCGCATACCCGTGATTGCACTTGGTGGCATGAATGCCCATCGCGCGCGATCGCTGACGCAGTTCGGAATATATGGTTGGGCTGGAATTGGCGCGCTTACGCCAAGGCAATCCTGAACACGCTATCGTTAAAAGCGGAAGGCGGTTCCGACATAAACGGCCTGGCTGTCACGGCGCTCATCAGCAGGCTGTTCAAGCCGATGCTCGCGCTGGTAACGGACGCCGCCGGTAATATCGATGTTCCGGGCAATCGTGTAGGAGCCGCCAACATCCACAGCGACGCGCTCTTCATTATCGATCAGGCTTGGCGCTGATTCAGCGGTAGGCCGATCAGCAGAAACCTGAACCCGTGTGCTCCAGCGATGCCCCGAATAGCTGACGCCGACATCCGCCGATTCGCGGGCGCGGCCCGGTATCAACGCGCTATCAACGCGGGCAACATCACCGGAAATGGCGAAACGCCGCCAACCGACGGAGACGCCAAGATTATAAGCGGAAGGCGTGATCGCTGTTACGCCGTTTGTTGCGTTCGACGCCATCGCGATTTCGGCATTGCGCTCAGCCTGGGCTGTCGTCGTTGCACGGGCGCGCACTGCAACGGTGACCGGACGATCGCCCTGACGTGACGATGAAGGTGTGAACCGCATACCGCGACTGGAAATGCCGGCGCGGCGCAAAGCGCGTGCCATACTGGGATCGCCAGAGGCCGGCGTGAAGGTTCCCATCGTACCAGGAGCGTTGACCGAGAGCGAGCGCGCTTGCGATTCGGCAGCACCCGGCATCGCCGTCAATGCGACGACAACCAGCGCGGAACCCGCCAAAGCTGCCAATGTGAAACGCCCGTACATCGAACTCATATTCTCCCTGCCGCATTGACCTAGCATGAAGCGTCCGAGTCGCACCACCTAGAAGAACGCTAAATTGTTGAATCCGCCCCAGTGTTGCGAATCTTCCACAACTCCATGCATCCGCCGCTGGAAAAGGCTGCTTGCGGGGGTCGCACAAGCGTCTATAACCGGCCACCGTTCCACATTTATTTCCTCGCAGGTGAGTATCATGTCCCGATTGCGCAATGCCGCATTTGCAGCTCTTTTACCGCTGGTCCTGGCCGCCTGTGGCGGCGGAGATCGCCCCGCACAGGCCCTTGCACCCGCATCGGTTTCGACCATCGGGGTCAACAGCTATCTCTGGCGTGCATCGCTGGAAACGCTCTCCTTCATGCCACTCTCGCAAGCGGATTCGGCTGGCGGGGTCATCGTGACCGACTGGTATGCCAACCCGGCAGCGCCAACCGAGCGGATGAAGCTTACCGTGACGATCCTGGATCAGGACCTTCGGGCCGACGCACTTGCGGTTGCAGCCTCACGCCAGCTTTACAACGGTTCGCAATGGCTTGAAGCGCCGGTTCAGGCAGCCACTGTGCAACGGCTTGAGGAGATAATCCTCACCCGTGCGCGCGAGCTGCGCCGCAATACCGTAATCGGCTAAGCCGCCCATTATCATGGCGTCACGCTTCAATCCGCAAGCGGTAGACACGCGCTGGCAAAAGGCCTGGGACGAGGCCGGGACTTTTGCCGCCGATACCGCGTCCGACAAACCCAAATGCTATGTGCTCGAGATGTTCCCCTATCCTTCGGGGCGCATCCATATGGGTCATGTCCGCAACTATACGATGGGCGACGTTCTGGCCCGCTACAAGCGGATGACCGGGCATGAAGTGCTCCATCCGATGGGCTGGGATGCATTCGGCATGCCGGCCGAGAATGCCGCGATGGAAAAGAAAGTCCATCCGGGCGAATGGACGCGCGCCAATATCGCGGCGATGCGTGATCAGCTGAAAAGCCTGGGCTTTGCGCTCGACTGGAGCCGCGAACTCGCGACTTGCGAGCCCGAATATTATGGGCAGGAGCAGGCGCTGTTCCTCGATCTCTATGCAGCCGGGCTCGTCTATCGCAAGGAATCGGCGGTCAACTGGGACCCGGTTGATATGACCGTGCTCGCCAATGAACAGGTGATCGACGGTAAGGGCTGGCGTTCAGGCGCAACGGTTGATCGACGCAAACTCTCGCAATGGTTCCTCAAAATCACCGATTTTGCCGAAGACCTGCTCGCCGGGCTCGGCGAGCTCGACCACTGGCCGGACAAGGTCAAGCTGATGCAGGAAAACTGGATCGGCAAGAGCCGCGGCCTGCGCTTCCGCTTTACGCTGGATCAGCGAGTCAGTGGCCAAAGCAACTTGCAGGTTTTCACCACCCGTCCCGATACGATTTTCGGTGCGAGTTTCGTCGCCGTCGCAGCCGACCATCCCCTTGCCCAGGCGGTTGCCGAGAAAAGCCCTGAGGCGAAAGCGTTCATTGCGCGATGCCAGTCGGGAGGTACAACGGCCGCCGAACTTGAGACCGCAGAAAAGCTTGGTTTCGACACCGGGATTACCGCCGCGCACCCGTTCCAGCCGGAATGGGAACTGCCCGTCTATATCGCCAACTTCGTGTTGATGGATTACGGTACGGGCGCGGTTTTCGGCGTACCCGCGCATGATCAGCGCGATCTGGATTTTGCCCGCAAATATGATCTGCCCGTTCGCCGTGTTGTGGCAGATGGCGAGAATGTCGGTTCGGACTATGAAGGCGACGAAGCCTGGTCGGGCGAAGGCACGCTCGTCAATTCGCGTTTTCTTGACGGGATGGAGATTGAGGACGCCAAGGCGGCCGTCATCTCCCGTGCGGAAAGCGAAGGCTGGGGAGAGGGCACAACCGAATGGCGGCTGCGTGACTGGGGTGTATCGCGCCAACGCTATTGGGGCACACCGATCCCGATCATCCATTGCGAGGAATGTGGGCCGGTTGGCGTTCCCAAAGACCAGCTTCCTATCGTTCTGCCCGAAGATATTGATTTTGAGACGCCCGGCAATCCGCTGGATCGTCATCCGACATGGAAAAATGTCGATTGCCCGCAATGCGGAGAACCCGCGCGGCGCGAGACAGATACGCTCGACACGTTCGTCAATTCGAGCTGGTATTTCATTCGTTTCGCCAGCCAGCCGAACGATAAGCCGTTCGACAAGGCCGAAGCGGATAGCTGGTTGCCAGTCGATCAGTATATCGGCGGCGTAGAACATGCGATTTTGCATCTGCTCTATGCGCGGTTCTGGACGCGTGCGCTCAACCGGATGGGCATGCTGGATGTGAAGGAGCCTTTTGCCGGACTGTTCACCCAGGGCATGGTTACGCATGAGACATACCAAGCCGGCGACGGAAGCTGGCTTTCGCCCGATGAAGTAACAAAGAATGGCGATGACTGGACGGTGATCGAAGGCGGAGAAACGGCAACGGTCGGCCGCATCGAGAAAATGTCCAAGTCCAAGAAAAATGTCGTCGATCCCGATCCGATCATCGATCAGTTCGGGGCGGACGCCGTGCGCTGGTTCATGCTCTCGGACAGCCCTCCCGAACGCGATCTGCCATGGAGTGAAGCTGGGATCGAAGGGTCTTGGCGCTTTACCCAGCGGCTCTGGCGGCTGATCGAAGGCACCGAAACCGGCAAAGGTGAAGACAAGGCGCTTGACCGCAAACTCCATCAGACGATTGCCGGGATCGCTGAAGATATCGAAGCCCTGTCCTTCAACAAGGCCGTTGCCAAGATATACGAACTGACCAACGCAATCGAGAAAGCAGCGCCGAGCGCAAGCCGGAATGCCGCAGTTCGCACCATTGTTCGCCTTGTTGCGCCGATGGTTCCGCATCTGGCCGAACAGGCATGGGAGTCCCTGGGCGAAACCGGCATGGTCGCCGATGCTGCATGGCCTGATGTCGACCCGGCGCTGCTGGTTGAGGATGAAGTGACGATCGCTATTCAGGTCAATGGCAAATTGCGGGACACGTTGTCCGCCGCAAAGGGAATGTCCAAGGCTGATCTGGAGGCGCTGGCCCTCGGGTCTGACAAGATCATCCAACAACTTGGCGGGAATACACCGAAAAAGATTATCGTCGTGCCCGATCGTCTGGTAAATATCGTCGCGTGATCCGTTTTGTCGCCCTTTGCCTGGGCCTGATGACCCTGCTTGCCGCTTGCGGCCTTCGCCCGCTTTATGGTGGTGCGGACTCTCCGGCACGCCAGACACTGGGCGCGGTTGAAGTAGGCGGCATTCCGGGCCGTTCAGGATATCTGATGCGCGGCGCGCTTGAACAACGGTTAAGCGCGGCGGGAAATGAAGCCCCGCGCTATCGCCTCGAAGTGACCCTTGATGACAGTATTGAAGGCTTTGGCGTCCGCGCCGACAATGCGGTCACCAGAGAACGACGGACGTTACGCGCACGTTTTCAACTGGTTACAGCGGATCGCGGGACCGTATTGCTTGATGCCACTGCGGGCGCAGATGCCGGCATCGACGTGGTTTCATCCGAATATGCGACGATTGCGGCTGAAGACACGGCGCTTGAACGGCTAACCGAGCAGGTGGCTGACCAGATTGTCGCGCGAATTGCCCTATATGCAGCGCGCCGGGCTGAACAACAGACAGCCGAACCCGCTTCGGAACTGCCCTAGGTGAAAGCGAATCGCGGACAGATCGCGCGCGCGCTTTCAGCGGCTGGTGAGGATATTCGCTTTTTCCTGCTCTATGGACCGGATCGTTCGGGATCGGATGCACTGGCGGCCATGCTCGCCAAAGCCATGGGCGATGAGGCAGAGCGCATTGACCTTTCCGGCTCGGAACTCAAATCCGATCCTGCCAAACTGGCCGACGAAGCCGCAGCAATCTCTCTTTTCGGCGGCGCGCGTTTCATCCGCATTGATCCGGCTGGTGATGAGATTTTCGCAAGTGTCGAGGCGCTGCTGGAAGCGGAAAAGGCGGGCAATCCGGTTGTTGCGCTGGCCGGCGCTTTGCGCGGAACGAACAAGCTGGTGAAACTGGCCTTTGCCAGTGACAAGGCCATGGCTTTCGCGAGCTACGCGCCCGAAGGCCGGGATGCCGACCGGATGGTGATCGAAATGGCTCAGGAGTCGGGCCTGCAAATCGCCCCCGATGTCGCCCAGCGTCTCGCGAGGAGCTGCCATGGAGACCGTGCGATTTTGGCGAGCGAACTCACCAAACTTGCCCTTTATCTTGACGCTGCGCCCGACCGTCCACGCCGTCTTGAACATGATGCAATGGACGCGCTCTCTGCCAGTAGCGATGAGGGGGATCTTTCGCGTCTCGCCAATGTTGTGCTGACCGGCGATCTTGTCGCGCTGGACCGGGAACTGACGCAATTTGCAAGCGAGGGCATGTCCGGCATTCCGCTGCTGCGCGCCATACTTCGCCGCCTCCATCTGCTGGCCAAGCTTCGCGCCGATGTTGAAGAGGGCAACAGCACACAGGCGGTGATCGCCAAGGCCGGTCGCGCTATTTTCTGGAAGGACAAGGGCGCGATTGCCAATCAGGTTGAGCGCTGGCGGAGTGATGCGCTTTCGGTTGCCATCGGGCGTGTGAGCGATGCCGAGCGGGCCCTTAAAAGCTCTGGTGGACCAGGGCTTATTGCCGCCGATGAAGAGCTGTTTGCGATTGCGCGCAAGGCACGCACTCTGCGCTAAGCTGTTCTAAACTATATCTTTTCACCCGAAAGCCGCTGACAGATTAGATCAAGTTGATCAAGCGAACGATAGGCAACGCTGACCGTTCCCATCTTGCCGTTATAGTCGATCGCAACCGAGAGCCCGATGGCTTCGCCCAGCTGCCGTTCAAGTGCGACAATGTCGGCATCGCGTTCCCGTGGCGGCTTTTTCTGCTGCGTCGCTCCTCCGGGCTTTGATCGGCGAGCAAGATCTTCGGCTTCGCGGACCGAAAGGCCCTGCGCAGCAATCAACCGGGCAAGCGCTTCAGCATCCGGCGCACCAATAATCGCGCGCGCATGGCCCATATCGAGTTCACCCGACACAACCATCGCGCGCACGGCATCGGGCAGTTCGAGCATGCGGAGCAAATTGGTGACGTGGCTGCGCGATTTGTGAACAAGCCGCGCAAGCGCCGCCTGGCTGTGCCCAAAATCCTCGATCAGCCTTTTATACGCCTCGGCTTCTTCGATAGCATTCAGATCTTCGCGCTGGATATTCTCGACCAGTGCGATTTCCAGCGTTTCTGCGTCGTCAAAGTCACGAACAATTACAGGAACCTGATGGAGATGCGCACGCTGCGCCGCACGCCAGCGACGCTCACCGGCGACGATCTGATAGCCGGAACCCTGCGGACGCACGACGATCGGTTGAATCATGCCGCGCGCTTCAATGGAAAGCGCCAGCTCGCTCAATGCATCTTCGTCAAAATGGCGGCGCGGCTGATCGGGATGCGGCGCAATCTTGCCAACCGGGAGCATTTGCACCGAACCCTCGTCAGGAGCGGCGCTAACCGATGTCTCCCGCTCAACTTCCCCCATCAGGGCAGATAGGCCACGGCCCAAGCCACTGGGCTTTTTGCGCGCTGGCGCCTTTGGCGGTGTTTTTTCGCTGCTCATGTTCGTCTCTCTCAGGCCGCTCGCGCTTTTTTGGGCAGACGGGCGATGGTTTCGCGCGCGAGAGCCATATAGGCTTCCGATCCCGGGCACCGATAATCATAGATAAGCGCTGGCAGGCCATGGCTGGGCGCTTCGGACAGCCGCACATTGCGCGGGATCACCGTCTTGAACACGAGTTTGCCGAGCACCGCGCGGACATCTTCGGCGACCTGGCCGGAAAGATTGTTCCGCTTGTCATACATGGTCAACACAACGCCAAAGATCGATATATCCGGATTAAACCGCTCTCTGACACGCTCAACTGTTTGTAAAAGCTGGCTTAATCCCTCAAGGGCGAAGAATTCGCATTGCAGCGGAACAAGCAGGGACGGTGCGGCGACAAGCGCGTTGATCGTCAACAGACCCAGAGATGGCGGACAATCAATCAGACAGACGTCCCAGCGTCCGGCCGGGACTTCCGCAAAAGCCATATTGAGCCGCTCGGTGCGTTGTTCATAGTCAACAAGTTCTATTTCTGCGCCAGACAGGTCAACGGTCGCTGCCACGACATCAAGCCGGGGAACCCGCGATGCAATGGCCGCCTCTTCCACAGTCGCATCGCCCGTGAGCAGATCATAGCTTGAAAGTTCGCGCTGATCATGGCGGATACCCAACCCGGTAGAGGCATTGCCCTGGGGATCGAGATCAAGCAGCAAAACCTTCCAGCCTGAGGCTGCGAGCGCAGTTGCGAGGTTTATTGCCGTAGTCGTCTTGCCAACACCGCCTTTTTGATTGGCAATTGCGATGCGGATCATGAACGTCTCCCGGGCCTCACATTGTGCGCCTCGATGATGAAAGCCTCGTCACTGGTCAGACTCGCATGCAGCGCAAAGTCACCCTGCCATGTTCGCTTCGCATCTGCCAGTTCTTCTTGCGCGCTTCGTCCTTTTGGTAACAACCATTGCGTTTCCGCATTGGAGAATCGGTGCGCCAGGGAAAAGAGCTTTGGCAGCGCGGTAAAGGCGCGGGCCGTAATGACATCATAGTTAGCCGTTTCGACGCGCTCGAGTTTGCGTCCTTCGATATGGACGCGGTCACCCAATTCCAGCTTCTCATGCGCCGCCTCAAGGAAATCAGCCCGACGGGAACGAACCTCAACCAGCGTCATGTCCATTGTACCGATGATCGCCAAAACAATGCCCGGTAGTCCCGGACCAGACCCGAGATCGATCCAGTGACCAGTTCGTGTCGCCGGAGATGCCAGCATCATTAGCTGAGCGGAATCCCGGATATGCCGATCCCAGAGATCATCTATGCTCGATTTGGAGATCAGATTTTGGTGTTGAGCCTCTTCCACCAGCAGCGCTGCAAAGAGCTCCAACCGCTCCAATGTTTCACGTGAAACATCCAGATCTTCGACAAGCCAGTTTTTGACAGCGGACTCTTCCATCGGCTCAGGCCGCCCGTCTGCGGGCGTGAACCAGAATGGCAGCGAGTGCGGCCGGGGTCAGTCCGCGAATACGTCGCGCCTCGCCCAATGTTGCGGGGCGTGCCGTTTCCAGCCGTTCGACCATCTCATTCGAAAGGCCTGCTATGCCCTTATAGTCAAGCGTATCCGGGATGCGGATATGTTCATCTGCATTCGCTCGCGCGATCTCACCCGCCTGTCTTTCAAGATAGGGCGCATAGCGAATGTCCTCGATCACCTCGTCGATAATCAGATCACTGATGGCCGATACTTCTGGGTCAATCCTTCTCACCATTGGCGCATCAGCACCGGGCAATTTAAGCCAATCGGTAAGCGAGCGCGTTTCCCGATGCTGGCCGAGCACAAGCCCCGCCGCTTCCATGGCGTCTGCCTGGACAGACTTTCCCATCACACCGCGAACGGTCTCCAGATCATGATCACGGTTCGCAACAATTTGCTGATGCGTGGTACCCAGACAGTTCCACTCAGCCGCCTTGGCCGAGAGACGCGTTGGCGCATTGTCAGCGCGCAGCCGCAGTCGATATTCCGCGCGGGCCGTCAGCATCCTATAAGGCTCAGTAACGCCTTGCAGCACAAGATCATCGATCATCACGCCGATATAGCTGTCATTGCGTTCGAACCTGACCGGCTCCTCACCAACCGCATATCGTGCCGCATTGATGCCAGCAACAAGCCCCTGAGCCGCGGCTTCCTCATATCCCGTCGTTCCATTTATCTGACCGGCAAGATACAAGCCGGGCATGGTGCGAACGCCTAGATCATGACCGAGGACACGTGGGTCGACATGATCATATTCAACCGCGTATCCGAGCTGAGCAATCTCAACCCTCTCCAGGCCATTGATGGTTCGCAGGAAATCCAGCTGGACGTCGCCCGGCAGGGATGTCGAAATACCATTTGGATAAACGGCGATATCATCCAGACCCTCCGGCTCGAGGAAAATCTGATGGCCATCCCGATCGCCAAACCGATGAATCTTGTCTTCAATGGACGGACAATAGCGCGGTCCCTGTCCTTGGATGGATCCGGAGAACAGCGGCGAGCGATCGAGCGACCCTCTAACCACATCATGAGTGCGCTTGTTGGTTCGCGTAACCGCGCAGAATAACTGGGGGTTCTTTCGGTGATCGGAACGCAGTGCCATCGTCCAGTCGTCATCATCCGAAAACTGGATCTCCAATGCTGCCCAATCAATGGTTCTCCCATCCAAGCGCGGCGGTGTCCCTGTCTTGAGCCGGGCCATGGGCAATTTAGCGGAATACAACTGCTCCGCCAGCGCCGTGGCCGCACGTTCCCCCACCCGGCCTCCGGCGTGGTTTTCCATACCGAAATGCAGCTTTGCACCCAGAAAGGTCCCCGTCGCGAGGATGACCGATGGTGCCGCGATTGTCCGGTCCCCATTATCAAGAACCAGACCGCGAACCGTTAGTCCATCTGCATCAAGATCGAGCGCAGTGGCCTCTGCCTCAATAATGTCCAGCAAGGCTTTTTCGGCAAGCATGGCATGGATGGCCGCTTTGTAGAGCTTGCGGTCTGCCTGGATGCGCGGCCCACGAACCGCCGCCCCCTTGCTCCGGTTGAGCATCCGATAATGGATTGCAGCCGCATCCGAAGCGCGACCGATCAGGCCGTCAAAAGCGTCAACTTCGCGAACCAGATGCCCCTTGCCCAACCCCCCAATTGCAGGATTGCAGGACATAGCGCCAATCATATCCCGGCGCATCGACACGAGCGCTGTGCGCGCACCAATCCGCGCCGCCACAGCCGCCGCTTCGCAGCCAGCATGACCGCCGCCTACAACAATCACGTCGTAGCGATCAGATGGATCAATTTTCGCCATGCCGCGCCTGTATCAGCGCCACCACGCGATTCAAAGATGTTTCACGTGAAACGGGTCGCTATTTCCCGATGCAGAAGCGGCCAAACAACGCATCAAGCATATCTTCAACCCCGCCATGACCACTCAATCTATCAAGAGCGGCTCTTGCTTGGCGCAAAGTTTCTACGAGCAAAATCCAGTCGCCAGCCATGGCACCATCCAATGCACCCACTGCATCACATAATGCCTGATGCTGCCTCTGGTTCAGAGCCAATTGGTCTTCGCGGGGAAGCAGAGATTCTGCGCGATCCAGCAACTGGGCCCGCAGAGCCTCCATCCCCTCACCGGTTGTTGCAGACACGGCGAGCGCTGCTTCTGTCGGCTTTGGCCCTCGTCCCGCCTCATCCGAGCGGGGATGGACAATAAGCACCGTGTCACTCTCTGGCGCTTCACGTGGATCGCCCAGCCAAAGCAGGATGTCCGCCCCTTCCGAAGTGCTTCGAGCGCGTCTGACGCCCTCATCCTCAATCATGTCAGCACCATCGCGCAAACCGGCTGTGTCACTGAACAGAAAAGCCAGACCACCAATCTCCACCGGCGCTTCGATCACATCGCGAGTCGTTCCGGCTGTCGGCGAGACAATTGCCGCTTCGCGTGCAATCAGCGCATTGAACAGGGTCGACTTACCCGCATTGGGCGGCCCCGCCAGAACGACACGAATACCATCGCGAATACGTTCTGCAGGCGGCGACTTCTGTAAGGCCTGCATTTCACATTTAACATCATGCGCAATGTCGAGTGCAAAGCGTTCGTCGCTTTCATCGACATCATCTTCATCTGAAAAATTAAGCACAGCCTCCAGCCGGGCTTCGGCCATGAGCAAGCGATCGCGCCAATCCGCAATCCGCTGCGCCAGTCCCCCTTCAGCCATCGCCAGCGCATAGCGCCTCTGGCTCTCGGTTTCTGCGGCCAGCAGATCGCCCAGCCCTTCGGCTTCAGACAGGTCCATTCGACCACCCATAAAGGCGCGGCGCGTGAACTCTCCGGCTTCTGCAGCACGCAAACCCGGCATTTCGCCCAGCGTCTCGAGCATTTTCGCGGCCACAGCGCGGCTGCCATGTATATGAAATTCCGCCATATTTTCACCCGTCACGGTATCGGGCCCGGGAAACCAGAGCGTCAGCGCACGATCAATCGGTTCGCCAGTGGCCGGATCGCGGATCAGCGCGAGGGATGCCCGGCGCGCTTCAGGCTTGCGGTCGATCAGCGCTTCCAACACGGGGCCGCTCTCAGGCCCGCTCAACCGGATAATGGCGATTGCGCTTGGCAGTCCGCCCGTCGACAAAGCAAAGATTGTGGCGCCGTCGTCTGTAGTCAGCCCCATGGCATCACAATCACTTTTTCGCGCCGCCGACCTGTTCGAAAAAGCGCGACCACATGGAAAGGCCCGCCTCGCTCATCGGGCCCCAGCTGCTCATCAGCTTTTCAACAGTGGCAGGCGTAATGCCCTCCTCCATCGTCTCCTTCATCTTGTCGAGATAGAGATCGTGAACAGGGGTAAGGTCCGGCAGTCCGATAAAGCGGCGCGCCTCTTCGGGTGTGCAATCAACGTCGACAGTGACTTTCATGGGTGGCTCCTCAGATGCTGGCCTCAAAATGCTGGCCTTTCCATACGCAATGCGCGAAACTCCGTCCATGACCTGCCATATTATTGCCAGTCCTATCGGTGCGATTGCGATATCCGCTACCGACACCGCGATTCAGTCAATCGACATTCTGGGCGCGTCGGCGGAACCCGATGCCACCGATCATCCGCTGCTCAAGGAAGCGGCGGACCAGATTACGGCCTATTTCGCAGGTCGACTGCAAGATTATGATCTGCCGCTTGTGCCCGCCTCAACGCCGCGAGGGAACGAATTGCGCGCGGCCGTCATCGCGATTCCCTATGGGGAGGCTGCCAGCTATGGCGAGGTTGCGCGCCGCGCCGATTCCGGGCCGCGCGCCATTGGCCGTGTATGCAGCCACAACCCCTTGCCGCTCATCGTTCCCTGTCACCGCGTGATCGCGGCCGGCGGCAAGATCGGATATTATTCGGGCGGCGACGGCATTCCGACGAAACGCTATCTTTTGATCCATGAAAATAAGCAGGAGGCTAGCCAATGGGCAGCATGACCAAAATTACGACTTTGAGCGGCGATGAAATGTTCGGCGCGTATCGCGCAGCACCGGATGGTGAAGCGAAAGCAGCGATCATCGTCATTCAGGAAATATTTGGCGTCAATCCAGGCATTCGCGCCAAATGCGATTATTGGGCATCACAAGGCTATCTGGCGCTGGCCCCCGATCTCTTCTGGCGGCTCAAACCAGGCGTCGAGCTTGATCCCGATGTTGAAGCCGAATTCAAAACCGCGCTCGATCTGATGGGCAATTTTGATCAGGATCAGGGTGTCCGCGATATCGAGGCGACCATCCACGCCGCGCGCGAGGAAATTGGCGGCGAAACCCGCGCAAAGGTCGGCTGTGTTGGCTATTGCCTGGGCGGGCGCCTCGCGTTCATGACCGCGGCGCGCACTGATACCGATGCAAGCGTCTGCTACTACGGCGTCGGGATCGACGGGCTACTCCGGGAATCGCACGCCATTCCCCATCCCATCCTGCTTCACATACCAACGGCGGACGGCTTCGTCCCTGCGGATGCGCAAGCCGCCATGCACGCGGGCCTCGACGATCATCCCAAGGTGACGCTCCACGATTATGTCGGGCTTGACCACGGTTTTGCGACCGAGTTCGGCGATCGCCGCGATGATGAAGCCGCCACGCTGGCAGACAGCCGAACCACAGCCTTTTTTGCCGAGCATCTTGCATGAGTATAGATCCCCGCCTCCAGCGCTGGCTCGATCATATGAAAGGCGAGCGCAACGCCAATTCGTTGCGCCCGCTATTGGCCGATGATGCAACGTTCCATTCGCCGGTTGTCCACACCCCGCAAGAGGGGATTGAGCTGACCTTGGGCTATCTCAATGCCGCAGATAAGGTTCTTGGCAATGATAGCTTCCAATATGTTCGCATGATCGTTGATGGCGATGATGCGATGCTGGAATTCACGGCCGAGTTGGACGGAATCCATATCAACGGCATCGATATCATCCATTGGAACAGCGATGGGCTGATCGACGATTTCAAGGTGATGGTACGGCCGCTCAAGGCAATCAACATGCTGTGGAAGATGATGGCAAGCCAGCTCGAGAAACAGGCGGGCTGACGCGTTAACCCTTGCCATTCAACGCCTATTCACGCCGTGAACCACATCTGGCGGCTATGATTATGCGTATATTCCTGCTGCTGTTCGGCCTGGCCATGGCAACCGCCAGCCCTGCGCAACGCGTGACCAGCTTGCCCCTCACCGCGCCATGGCTCGGCCTGCCTCAGGTTCCTGTCACGCTAAACGGCAATGTCGAGGCGAGCTTTATCGTCGACACTGCAGCCAGTGATACGGTTCTGACGGATGCCGTGATCGCACGGCTGGGCCTTGCTGGGCGCGGCGAACCGGCGGAAATTTCGGGCGCAACCGGCATATCGGCGATCGAGTTTTATCGACTGGCCAGCCTGCGTCTGGGGACGCGGGAATTTCGAAGCCTTGGTGCATACAGCCTGCCAAGCCTCTCCGCCCCCGTTGAATCGGACGGGATTATCGGGGCAGATATTTTGCGCCGCCATGTCGTGGAATTCGATATTCCGCGCCAAAAACTGCGCCTTTTCGACCCGCGAACGCGCTTCGAAACGGCGAGTGGCAACTGGGCCGTCATCCCTTTTCACGAACGGGCCGATGGTCTTCTGATCGTGCCCGTCACCATTGGCCGGGTTACGATGCCCGCCCTGCTCGATACCGGCGCTGTGCAGAACATCGTCAATCATGAAGCCGCACGACAGCTTGGCCTGCACCTGTTCCCCGACAGCGCATCCCGCGAACCGGTTTTTGGTGCGTCAGGCCATGTGCAGGACATGAACCAGATCGAGGTCAGCCGCTTCCGGATCGGCAATTTCGCGTTCGGCAACTCACGCGTCGGAATCACTGATTTGGCTGTCTTTCATACACTGGAAATCGGAGACGGACCGGCAATGTTGCTCAGCACCGAAGCCTTTGCAGACCGGCGTTTCGTTATCGACTATCCGCGAAACCGCCTGCTGATTGAGCGAAATCCAGGCTAGCCGAACAGTGTCATCAGCCCCACTTCGGGATCGATCACGCCTTCGTAGATCATCCGGACAGCCACCCAGAGGATGACGAGCAGACCGATATAGGCGATCCACTTATAGCGCTCGATATAGCGGGCGATGACATTCGCTGCGAGGCCCATCAGGGCAACCGACAGCAAAAGACCAATGACCAGAATACCCGGATGTTCGCGCGCCGCGCCCGCCACGCCCAACACATTGTCCAGGCTCATGCTCACATCGGCCGCGGTTACAGCCCAAACGGCCCCCCAGAAACTGCGCGCCGATTTCAGGCCGGAACGCTCATCGCCCTCAATTTCCTCGGAGCCGGGCGATTCGCCGTCATGCCGAATTTCTCGCCAGAACTTCCAGGCTACCCAGAGCAGCAGAAACCCGCCAGCTAGGATCAGCCCGACAACGCCAAGCAACACGCTTACCGCCAGCGCAAACACGATCCGCAAAACAAGTGCGGCCGCGATACCGATCAGGATGACCTTGCGGCGCTGGTCGGCGGGAAGGCCGGCTGCCAGCGCGCCAACCACGATCGCATTGTCTGCGGCGAAAACGAGATCGATCAGCACGACCTGGCCAAAGGCTGCCATCGCGGCGGGCGAGTTTATGTTCGTGAAATCATGGACAATGGCCGCCCAGATTTCGGACAGCGAACCCAGGCCCGGTGTTGTGGCATGAACAAAGGTGAGCAGGTCAAGCATCGAACAAAGAAGCTCCGAAATAGGTTATTGTCGGCATCGGCTCATAGAATCGGTGGAGCAGGTCACGCCACGCCTTGTAACGGTCCGACTGCCGAAATCCATCACGATGACTGGCTATGTCTTCCCAACCGACAAGGAGGAGAAATAGTTCCGGCTCTTCGAGAGCAGGACGGACTTCCATGGACCGGAAGCCGGGCGAGGCCTCGATAAGCGGCCTGGCCTCCCATATCGCCTCTTCGAACGCCTCGCCCTCGCCCGGTAAGACGCGAAGCAAGGCGTGTTCGAGAATCACCGGCGGGCCGTTGGCTTACTGGTTCATCGAGTCGAAGAAATCTTCGTTCGTCTTGGAATCTTTCATCTTGTCGAGCAGGAACTCCATCGCGTCGATGTCGTCCATGCCGTACAGGAGCTTGCGCAGGATCCAGATCTTCTGCAGCTCGTCCGGCAAGGTGATCAGTTCCTCGCGTCGCGTGCCCGAGCGGTTGATGTTGAACGCCGGGTAGACGCGCTTCTCGGCGATGCGGCGGTCGAGGTGGATCTCGCTGTTGCCGGTGCCCTTGAACTCCTCGTAGATCACGTCGTCCATGCGCGAACCGGTGTCGATCAGCGCGGTGGCGAGGATCGTCAGGCTGCCGCCCTCCTCGATGTTGCGCGCGGCACCGAAGAACCGCTTCGGGCGCTGCAGCGCGTTGGCGTCGACGCCGCCGGTGAGCACCTTGCCCGAGCTCGGCACGACGGTGTTGTAGGCGCGCGCGAGACGCGTGATCGAGTCGAGCAGGATCACCACGTCGCGCTTGTGCTCGACGAGGCGCTTGGCCTTCTCGATTACCATATCCGCAACCTGGACATGGCGGCTGGCCGGCTCATCAAACGTCGATGAGACAACTTCGCCACGCACGGTGCGCGTCATTTCGGTCACCTCCTCCGGGCGCTCATCAATGAGCAATACCATGAGGTCGACTTCAGGGTTGTTCGCGCAGATCGCCGAGGCGATGTTCTGCAGCAGCATCGTCTTACCAGCCTTCGGCGGCGATACGATGAGGCCACGCTGGCCCTTACCGATCGGCGCGACCATGTCTATGATGCGTGCCGTGAGGTCTTCGGTACTGCCGTTGCCCTGCTCAAGGACCAGGCGGTCCTTCGGGAACAGCGGTGTCAGGTTCTCAAACAGAACCTTGGTGCGTGCGTTCTCGGGTGCATCGTGGTTGATCTGACCAACCTTGAGCAGCGCGAAATAACGCTCACCCTCTTTGGGCGGACGAATCAGGCCCGATACTGTGTCACCGGTACGCAGGTTGAATCGACGGATCTGGCTGGGGCTGACATAAATATCGTCGGGCCCGGCAAGATACGAACTGTCCGAAGAACGCAGAAAGCCGAAGCCGTCCTGCAGGATCTCAAGGACACCATCACCGTAGATATCTTCGCCCAGGGCGGCATGCGCCTTGAGAACTGAGAAGATAATGTCCTGTTTGCGCGAACGCGCTATGTTCTCGACGCCGAGTGATTCACCGAGTTCAACAAGCGCGGCGGCCGGACGGGTTTTGAGCTCCGTCAGGTTCATCAC
>CAJQMX010000014.1 GCA_905479515.1 uncultured Parasphingopyxis sp. | reverse complement strand
GCTATTCTTCGGATTCTGCGGTCGCGGCTTCGGCCGCCTCTTCGCGCTGTCGTTGCCGTTCGGCGATGCGCGGTTCCATTAGCGCAATCGTCTCGATCCGGTCGAGGGCATTGCGCGCGGCGATATAGCGGCGGGCATCGGATATCCACTGATCGGCTGCTTCGCGTCCCGGCAAACGCAGCACTTCGGCCAGTGCGGTATCAACCTGTCCGACGGCGAGCTTGTCGCGCGCGCGCTGCATGCGCTGGCGCGGTGCGGGTGAAGGGGTGCCTTCTTGCCGCAGAACGAAAAGTTCGGAAAATTCGCGCCGGGTCGCATCCCACCAGCTTTCGCCTTCGCCGCTGCCGATCAAGGCGGGCTCAAGCTCGTTCAGCCGCGATTGCAGCCCGTCCAGTGTTACCGGCTGTTGCGATGCTGCGATAACGCGCGCTACGGCTTCCGGCGCTGAGCGGCCAAATCGCTCGCGCAAAAGACCTTCAATATACCCCAGCGCAACCCCGCGATCGAGCGCCCGCCGGGCCGCAAAAGCCACCAGCAAGCCTTCGGCCCGGTCGGCATTGCCTGCAGCCGCGCCTGCCCGCGTTCCGATGCGGTCGATGCGCTCCTCAAGCTGGGCGACGCGCCGTGCCAATGTTGCGCGCTCCGCTTCAATCTCTGCCGTGCCGGGCGTTTCGCCTACCGGCGCTCCGGGCAGGCCCGGCTCGGCCGCATCAAGCTGTCGGTCGAGCGCGGTGATTGCGGCGCTGCTTTCTTCGGACGGCGGCGCACCCTCTTGTACGGCGAGAATGCCCATTGATCCGCCATAATTCACCAGGAACCAACCCATTCCGATGACGCCGCCGAAAAAGGCAACGCCAGCGATGATCAACACACGGATCAGCGAACGCCGCGGCGTTTCGGTTGTTTCGATCGGCTCATAATCGCGCGGCATAGGCGGGTTCAAACTCCGTATTGGCGCGCAATCGGCACGCCGAGCCGCAGCTTTACCCGATAGCGGCGGCTCCGCCTAGTGAAGATGCGGCGGCCAGCATGGCGTCATTGGTCGGATGGTCTGCCGCAATCGCTGTGCGCCAGCCTGTTCCGGCGTCGGCAAGCGCTGCGCTGCTGATCGCGACGAGCGAGAGCGTAGCGCGCGCGATACCTTGCGCACTGCAAAGCGCGTCCAGATATTGTGCAGCCCGCGGCGAGTGAACGAGAAGAATGGCGTCATCGCCGATCGCGGCGCGCAGGTCAGGTGCCGCTGAACGCCGGGCCGCATAAACCGGCACATGGGCGACAGTGAGCGCGCGTTCGTCAAACCCCCGCACCGCTTCGCCCGACGGATGGAATATGCGGACAACGCCATCAGCCCGCAGCCGGTCCGCCACTTCGGCAACCCCCGCATCGCCGCTGATGACGGTCTCAAACCCGTTTTCGCGCGCGGCATCAGCCGTTTTTGCGCCCACCGCATAGAGCGGCAGGTTGTGATAGGCGGCAAGACCGGCACCGCCCAAGCGCGCCGCATTGGCGCTGGTCATCAGCACGGCATCGCAATCACCGGGATCGGGCGGCGTCCAGGTAATCGGTGTGATTTCGAACAGCGGCACTTTGGTGACGCTCCAGCCCGCTTGTTCGGCGCGCTTCGCGGTCGCGCTGGCGCCCGGTTCAGGTCTCAGCACGATGACCCGTGACGTCATCCGGCAAACAGCGCGCGCAATGCGGGGCTGGCTTCATCAAGCAGCGCGCGGCCCAGATTTTCCGCCATGTCCCACCGTGTATCAATCGGCCCGCCAACGGCCCGGCTGACCCGCTCGCGCCCGTCGCGCAGCAGCAATTCGGCCGTGAACATCATGACGCCATCGGTGATCTGCGCGAGTGCCGCCACGGGGGAATGGCAATCGGCCCCCAGCGTATCAAGCAGGGTGCGTTCGGCTTCTATGCAGTGCAGAGTCGGCTGATCGCTGATTGCGTTGAGCAGCTTCCGAACCGTATCATTCTCGGCCAGCGCTTCGATGCCAATCGCGCCTTGCTGCGCGGCCGGCAGCATCAAGTCAGTAGCGATGCCGGTTCCAATATCGCCATGGCCAAGCCGGTCCAGCCCGGCAGCGGCGAGCAATGTCGCATCAACATCGCCGTTTTCGACTGCGGCCAGGCGTCTGGCGACATTGCCGCGCAGTGTTTCGATACTCAGATCCGGCCTCAGGCTCAGCAATTGCGCAGCGCGGCGCGGTGAGGAAGTGCCGATGCGCGCGCCCTGCGGCAGCGATTCGATGCTGTCCGCACCGATCAGCCGCTCGCGAACATCGGCGCGGGGAAGGATGGCGGCGATCACAATCTCGGCGGGCCTGACCGTCTCGACATCTTTCATCGAATGGACAGCGAAATCGATTGTGTCTTCGCCCAGTGCCCGGTCCAGCTCCTTGGTCCACAGCGCCTTGCCGCCAATCTCGGCGAGCGGACGGTCCTGCACTTTGTCGCCGGTCGTTTTGACAGGAACGATCACGATATCCGCATCGCGCATGCCATGCGCATCCATCAGGGCCGCCTTGACCATGCGTGCCTGAACCATGGCGAGAGGCGATCCACGCGTGCCTAACCGAAGAGCTGTCGTCATGAGGCTTGTGCTAGCCCGTGATGCGGTGGCAGGGAAGGGCCATGGCGATCATTCTGGGTCTCGAATCAAGTTGCGACGAAACTGCAGCCGCGCTGGTGACGAGCGAGCGGGAAATTCTTGCCCATGCGCTGGCCGGGCAGGAGGAAGCGCATCGGCCCTTTGGCGGTGTGGTGCCGGAGATTGCGGCGCGCGCCCATGTTGAAGTCATGACGCCATTGGTTTCACAAGTCTTTGAAGAGTCAGGCCTTTCTTTGGCCGATATCGATGCAGTGGCGGCTACAGCTGGCCCGGGATTGATCGGCGGGGTGATGGTTGGCCTGATGACGGGCAAGGCGCTCGCACTGGCAGGCGGCAAACCGCTGATCGCGGTCAATCATCTTGAGGGCCATGCGCTTTCCCCCCGGCTCGCGGATCCTTCGCTCGAATTTCCCTACCTTCTCCTCCTTGTGTCTGGTGGTCATTGCCAGCTGCTGCTGGTCGAGGGCGTCGGATCGTATAAAAGACTGGCCACGACGATTGACGATGCGGCCGGCGAAGCGTTCGATAAAACGGCAAAACTGCTCGAATTGGGTTTCCCGGGCGGTCCTGCGGTGGAAAAGGCGGCGCTCAGGGGTGGCCCAACGGCCGTGCCTTTGCCCCGCCCGCTGGTCGGCAGGGCCGAGCCGCACTTCTCCTTTGCGGGGCTGAAATCGGCGGTTTTGCGGGCGCGCGACAGCGGAAAATATGCGCCCGAGGATATAGCCGCCAGCTTTCAGGCCGCGACAATTGATTGCCTTGTGGACCGGACAGCCAAAGCGCTGGGATCGATTGATACCGTCAATGCCTTGGTGGTTGCAGGCGGCGTCGCCTCCAACAGCGCGATCCGCGAAGCTTTGCGGGCTTTGGCCGAGCGGCACGGCCTCGCCTTTATCGCCCCGCCGCCCTGGTTGTGCACGGATAACGCCGCGATGATTGCCTGGGCTGGGGCAGAGCGTTTTGCGGCTGGGCTGACTGATTCGCTCGATATTCCGGCACGCGCGCGCTGGCCGCTGGATGCCGATGCCGCTAAAGCCAGAGGCGCAGGAGTGAAGGCATGACGATAAAGACAATCGGCGTTATTGGCGGCGGTGCCTGGGGCACAGCGCTCGCGCAAAGCGCGGCAACCGGCGGCGATCCGGTGATCCTCTGGGCACGCGAGGGCGAGGTCGTCCGGGCGATCAATGATCAGAACACCAATCCGGTATTCCTCCCCAATATCCCCCTGTCCCGCAAGATCCGCGCGACCAGCCAGCTTGATGATCTGGCCGATTGCGATGCGATTCTTGTTGTTGCGCCGGCCCAGCATGTGCGGGCGATACTCGGCTCGGCATCAATTGGATTTGCGCCGCTTGTTCTCTGCGCCAAGGGGATTGAGGCGGGGTCGAAAAAGCTGATGAGCGAAGTTGCAGCCGAAGTGTATCCGGGATCGCCCATTGCGGTTCTTTCCGGCCCCACTTTCGCGCATGAGGTGGCCGCAGGATTGCCCGCCGCCGTGACCCTGGCCTGTGAGGATCAGGCGCTTGGCGAGTCGATTGCAACCCGCCTCGCAAGCCCGGCTTTCCGACCCTATCTGTCAGAGGATGTGGTCGGTGCGGAGATTGGCGGCGCGGTAAAGAATGTACTCGCCATCGCCTGCGGTGTCGTGGAGGGGAAGCGGCTTGGCCAGAATGCCCGTGCGGCGCTGATTTCGCGCGGTTTTGCGGAAATGACACGCTTTGGTCTGGCGCGGGGCGCGGAGGCTGAAACATTGGCCGGGCTCTCCGGATTGGGCGATCTCGTCCTCACTTGCTCGTCGACCAGTTCGCGCAATTTTTCGCTCGGCAAGGGGCTGGGGGAGGGCAGAACAGGCGCTGAGCTGCTTGCCGACCGCAATACGGTTGCCGAGGGCGCGCACACCGCGCCGGTGCTCAGGGAGGCGGCCCATGATGCCGGTGTTGAAATGCCGATTACCGAAGCGGTTTGCGCCCTGCTTGAGGGGAAAATATCAGTCGAGGCTGCGGTTGAGGCGCTGATGGCCCGGCCGATCAAGAGTGAGCGCTAACGGGCCGAATCACCGCGCCCTAAAAATCCCAGCAAATGCCTTTATGCTCCCAATCGCCATAGCGAGTGGGCTCGAGCATCTCCTTGCCGCCATGTTCGGGCTGGGCTTCGACAGGTTCCGGTGTCGGCACCGGGGGGCTTTCAGATAGATGCGCGGGAGCCTTGAGCCATTCGGGGCGCTTGCCAGCCATATCGTCCTCCAATTGCCAAATCACCTGTCAGTCCCCATTTCGGGGCTTGAACACGGAGACGCAAGGTGAATCAGGTTAAAACGCTTATCATGCTGGCAGTGATGACCGCACTTTTCATGGGTGTCGGCCTGATGCTTGGTGGCCGGGTCGGGATGATCCTCGCCCTTGTCGTGGCGGCGGGCATGAACCTGTTCACCTATTGGAATGCGGACAAGATCGTCCTCAGAATGCATGGCGCGCGGCAGGTTGATGCCCGCACGGCCCCTGAATTTTACGGGCTTGTGCAGCAGCTTGCCCAGCGCGCGGGCCTGCCGATGCCGAAGGTCTATATTGTCGATTCCCCGCACCCCAATGCGTTTGCCACGGGCCGCAACCCTGAAAATGCGGCGGTCGCGGCGACATCGGGCCTGCTCGATATTCTCACCCGTGACGAGATTGAAGGCGTGATGGCGCATGAACTGACCCATGTGCGCAACCGCGACACGCTCATCATGACAATGACCGCGACAATCGCCGGTGCGATCTCTATGCTGGCGAGCTATGGCTATTTTTTCCGGGGCGGCAATGGACGATCAGGTATCGCTGCGCTTGTTGCCGTGTTCCTTGCGCCTTTTGCGGCGATGATCGTCCAGATGGCGATCAGCCGCACCCGTGAATATGGCGCCGATCGCGGCGGGGCAGAGATTTCCGGCAAGCCCGGCGCCCTGGCCTCCGCTTTGGCAAAGCTTGCCAATGGGGCGTCGAAAATTCACAATCCTGTGGTGGACCGAAACCCCGCTGCCGCGCAGCTCTATATTGTTCCGGCTCTCTTTGGCGGGGCGCGAAGCCTGTTTTCGACGCATCCGGACACGAACAGCCGGATCGCAGAACTTCAAAAAATGGAATCCGTAATGAACCATGGCCCACAACCATCATTTGGTGGCAGCCAGAAGCCGGGCGGCATGCTCGGCCAGAAACCTGCCCGGCGCGGCAGCGCGCTCGATCCGTATGGGCGCGGTTCTTGAGTTCCTCCAGCGAACCGCGTGAAGGCACGCGTGAGGTGCAGGGCGTTGAAAGCCGTCGGGCTGCGTTGCAGTTGCTCGATGCCGTCCTACGACAAGGCAAATCCGTCGATGCGGAAATGGGTCGCTCTTTCCGGCGCCTGAAGCGCGCCGATGATCGCGGATTGGCTGCAGCAATCACCGGCGAAGTGCTGCGCCGCATGCCCGATTATGATGCGCTGATCGACAGCGCGACCAAGAACCCGCTGCCCGATGACGCCAAGGCGCGCATGGTGCTGCGGATGGCGCTTGCCCAGGCACTGGCGCTTGGCACGCCGCACCATGCCGCGATTGCGACTGCGCTGCCTTTGCTCGCCGGCGGCCCGAAACGGCTGGCACACGGCGTGTTCGGCACATTGTCCCGGCAGGAAGTCACGCTGCCCAATGTGCCGACATTGCCCTATCCGGTCTCCATGCGCTGGCAGCGCCATTGGGGTGACGCCATGGTGGAGGCCGCGGCAAAGGCGATTGCCGCGCCGCCGCCGCTGGATCTTATTTTTGCTGATCCGGCCAAAACGGACGAATGGGCGGCCAAACTTGGCGGCCATAGCCTTATCCCCGGCCATGTGCGCCGGGAGCGGGCCTCCGTGACCGACCTGCCCGGCTATACCGAAGGGCAATGGTGGGTGCAGGATATTTCTGCATCGCTGCCTGCAAAACTGTTTGGCGCCGGTGAGGGCCGCACTGTCCTTGATCTATGTGCTGCGCCGGGCGGCAAAACGATGCAACTCGTGTCCCAGGGTTGGCAGGTGACCGCGCTTGACCGGGCGGATAGTCGTCTGACGCGACTTTCGGAGAATCTTGAACGGACCAAGCTTTCGGCCACGCTGATCTGTGCTGATGCCCTCAATTGGGCGACTGCTGATCAGTATGACGCCATTCTTGTCGACGCGCCTTGCTCGGCAACTGGCATTTTCCGCCGTCATCCCGATGTCCTTTACCGGGCAAGCCCCAGGCTCATTGCCGAAAGCGCCGAAACGCAAAAGACGATGCTCGATCGCGCGTCACGCTGGATCAAGCCAGGCGGCACGCTTGTCTATGCCGTGTGTTCTCTGGAGCCTGAAGAGGGCGAGGCCGTGGCGACCGATTTTCTCGCGAACCATCCGGCGTTCACGATTGAACCTGTTGACGCGGCGATGCTGCCGGCTGGCCTGGCCCCGTCCCCGGAAGGCTGGCTGCGCATTTTGCCGGGTCAGATTGCCGATCCGGGTGGTGCAGACGGCTTTTTCATTGTCCGTTTTCGGCACAGCTAGGCTTTAATCCCACAAACTGTGCATCTTATCCCCAAATAGTCCGTGCTGACGGCTGCACATGCTTGCCGGATTTGCGGGCCTCTCCTAAGCCTGCCCAATTATGGCCAGCTCCGTACGTATAGCGCCCTCGATCCTCTCCGCAGACTTCGCAAAGCTGGGTGAAGAGGTTCGTGCGATTGACACAGCCGGTGCGGACTGGATCCATATTGATGTGATGGATGGGCATTTCGTGCCCAACCTCACCATCGGCCCCGGTGTCGTAAAGGCGCTCAGGCCGCATACAGACAAGCATTTCGATGTCCATCTGATGATCTCGCCGGTCGATTTGTTCCTTGATGACTTCGCCGCAGCGGGCGCCGACACGATCACGGTGCACCCTGAAGCCGGTGCGCATGTGCATCGCACGATCCAGCACATCAAATCGCTGGGCAAGCGGGCGGGCATCTCGCTTAACCCTGCCACGCCTGTCGACGTGCTCGATTATCTCCTTGAAGATATCGACCTTGTCCTCGTGATGAGCGTCAACCCAGGCTTTGGCGGCCAGAGCTTTATCGACAGCCAGTTGCGCAAGATCGAAGCCATCCGGGCGCGGATTGATGCGCTGGGCAAGCCGATCGACCTTGAGGTTGATGGCGGCGTTGATGCCACAACCGCCCCCCGGGCCATCGCGGCAGGTGCGGATGCTCTGGTGGCCGGAACGGCAACATTTCGCGGTGGGCCAGATTGCTATGCTGCCAATATCCGCGCCCTGAGGGGCGAATGACAATCGCCGGGCGCATTAATATGCCCGACGAACCCCGGGACGGAATAGACAAGGGGCGGCGGCTGATCAGGCTCGACGATGGCGGCCTGTCCCTGTCCGAAAGGCTGGCGACACGGTTCCGGCATATGATCTGGCGAACGCCGTTGCACCGCCTCCATCTGCGCGGCAAATATCCGTTGAAACTTCTCGCTGTACCCGGTGATCCAATTCCCGGTGACCGGACCCGCGGCGCTGCGCTGCTTGAAAACCGTGCGCTCTATCATGGCCAGGAAATGTCGCTCGCCGATCTCGATTTTGCGACGCTCAATGTATCGCCCGGCCTTGCCGATTATCTGCAAAGTTTCGAATGGTTGCGCGATCTGGCCTCTGCGGGGCCGCGCGAGGAAACCGCGCCTATTGCCGAACGGCTTATGCGCAGCTGGCTGGAAACGCATGGCGGCAAGGTCGCAGAAGCGGGGTGGCGCACAGAAATGTGGGGCCACCGCATCTTCCTCTGGACGAGCTATGCGCCGCTGATCCTGTCGTCCAACGATCTGGTTTACCGGTCCACGGTTCTCAACACCCTAGCGCGGGGTGCGCGTCATCTTGAGCGGGCGGCGCCGAAGGAACCTCCCGGTTTGACGCAGGTGCGCGCCTGGGCGGGGGTGGTCGGAGCGGGCTTGCTGGTGCAGGGCGGCGAACCTCGCGTGGTGCGCGGTGAAGCGGGGCTCGAACGGGCGCTTTCCCAAACAATGACCGCCGATGGGGGCATAATCTGCAGAGCTCCCGTGGCACAGCTTACGCTTGTCGAAACGCTGGCGATGCTCCGCTCGGCTTATGATTCGCGGGATATCGCCTTCCCCGCAGCTTTCTCTTCGGCATTGTCCTTTGCCGTTCCCGCATTGCTGGGGGTCACGCTTGGCGATGGCGGTCTTTCCAGCTGGCAGGGCGGTCCGCCGATCCCCGGACGCCGGATAGCGGCTGCGATCGAGGCCAGCGGCCAGCGCGGATTGCCGCTGCGCAAAGCACGCGACTGGGGCTATCACCGGATGGCCGCCGGAGACACCGTATTGATCGTAGACGCCGCGCCGCCGCCCTCAATGCGGCTGGAGACCGGTGGCTGCGCGTCGACATTGGCCTTTGAACTATCGCACGGCCCGCATCGCATCGTCGTCAATTGTGGCGGGGCTGGCGGCACGGCGCTGCCAAAGAATTTTGCGGAAGGGCTGCGCACGACCGCCGCCCATTCAACGCTTACGCTCAGCGACAGCAATTCGACGGCGCTCAACGCTGATGGCTCGCTGGGGCGTGGGGTTGTCGAAGTTGAGCTTAACCGCCGTGAGCGCAACGGGATCTCACGGCTGGAAGCGAGCCATGATGGCTATGTGCAACGCTTTGGCTTTGTCCATCGCCGCCAGCTGGGCCTGTCCGAAGATGGCGATGAACTGCAGGGTGAAGATGTGCTGCTTCCCGGCGGCCGCCACAAATCAGACGGCGCGGCTTTTGCCATTCGCTTTCATCTCGGCGCCGGTGTCGAGGTTTCGCCCACGGCGGACAATATGGGCGCATTGCTGCGCGTTGAAGGCGGATCAGCATGGCATTTCCGGTGCCGCGGCACGGGCCTCATGATCGATGACAGTGTCTGGATCGATGAAAAATCGCGCCTCTGCAAAACAAAACAGCTTGTGCTTGCCGGCGAAGCATCCCCCGGCGGCACAACGATCGGTTGGCTCTTCCGCCGCGCTGGCTAGCGCTTTATTACGGGGCCTCAAGCCTCTTCACTGCAATCAGGAACTCTCATGTCGGACGTAAAAATCACCCGCGCTCTTCTCTCTGTTTCGGACAAGAGCGGGCTTGCGGAGCTGGGCGCTGTACTGGTGCGCCATGGCGTCGAGCTGGTCTCGACCGGCGGCACGGCCAAGGCTCTGCGGGATGCCGGGCTTGCGGTGCGCGATATTTCGGAACTGACGGACTTCCCCGAGATGATGGATGGCCGCGTGAAGACGCTGCATCCCAAGGTGCATGGCGGGCTGCTCGCGGTGCGTGACAATGAAGAGCATGTCGCTGCGATGGAAGCGCATGATATCGGCGCAATCGATCTTGTCGTCGTCAATCTCTATCCGTTCGCGGCCACCGTCGCGCGCGGCGCGGACCGGCCGGACATTATCGAGAATATCGATATTGGCGGGCCATCGATGGTGCGCTCGGCTGCGAAGAACCATGCCCATGTCGGGATCGTCACCGATCCATCCGACTATGCAGAGCTGGTCGGAGAGCTTGATGCCAATGGCGGCAAGACGTCACTGGAATTCCGCAAGCGCCTGGCAGCAAAGGCTTTTGCGGCCACCGCAGCCTATGATTCGATGATTGCCAGCTGGTTCGCCTTTGCGGATCAGGGGGAGCAGTTTCCCGAACGCCTGCAGATTCCGGTGCATCGCAAACAGGCGCTCCGCTATGGCGAAAACCCGCATCAGGCGGCGGCGCTCTATCTGCCGGACATGCCGGGCGCGCCGGGCATCGCCCAGGCCGAACAGCTGCAGGGCAAGGAGCTGAGCTACAATAATTTCAACGATGCCGATGCCGCACTTGAGCTGGTCTCCGAATTCGACATGGCCCAGCCCGCCTGCGTGATCGTCAAACATGCCAATCCGTGCGGGGTTGCCGTCGCGGGTTCATCCATCGAGGCCTATCAGTCGGCCTTTGCATGTGACACCGTTTCGGCCTTTGGCGGCATTGTCGCACTGAACCATGCGCTCAATGCTGAAACCGCAGCAGCGATTACCGAGATTTTCACCGAAGTCGTGATCGCGCCCGGCGCCGATGAAGAGGCCCGGGAAATCTTTGCGAAGAAGAAGAATCTGCGACTGCTTCTCACCGGCGATTTTGCTGATCCCGCCCGGCCTGGCATGACGATGAAGACGATTGCCGGCGGCCTGCTCTTTCAGGCGCGCGACAATGGCCGGATCACGGCAGGCGATCTCAGCGTCGTGACCAAGCGCCAGCCCACCGAACAGGAACTGGCCGATTGCCTGTTCGCCTGGACGGTGGCGAAGCACGTCAAATCCAACGCGATTGTCTACGCGAAGGATGGCAGTACGGCGGGCGTGGGTGCAGGGCAGATGAATCGCCTCGAATCCGCGCGGATTGCCGCATGGAAAGCCAAGGATGCTGCTGAAAAGGCAGGCTGGGACGAGACGCGCACGATCGGCTCGGCCGTCGCATCCGACGCCTTCTTCCCGTTTGCGGACGGCTTGATGGCGGCAGTGGAAGCGGGCGCTACGGCGGTGATCCAGCCGGGTGGTTCAATTCGCGATGATGAGGTTATTGCCGCAGCGGACGAAGCAGGTCTCGCCATGGTCTTCACCGGGATGCGGCATTTCCGGCACTAGTTGGTCAGACTCTGGCATATGATCGAGCGCCGCACCGGCCCGTTCCCGCAATCAAACCGCGTCTTTCTTCCCCATCTTGAACAGGATCCGGTCTTCAGGGCCAAAGCCGCGATACCAGATAACCAGGCAATAGACGCAAAGCACGGCAGGAACGCCGACCAATAGCTCTGTCCATTCGGGCAAAAAGGTCGCCACATAGCCGATGATTGTCGCAACCGCCGCCGCCCAGACCAGCGCCCAGCGCCATGGGCTGACCGGCGCTTCAAGCAGCCGCGCGAGGAGCCGAGCCTTGGCGATTGAGGCACCTCCCAGCGCCAGCATCAGCGCAATTGCGGGGCCCGTTGCCTGATAGAGCAGGGGGAGTTCATAGGCGCGCATGATCAGGATAATGACCACGCTGAGGCTCGCCTGCACGCCGATCATGACGGTTGAGATCATCAGGTTGCGGTGCCTTGCGACGTAGATAAGGGCGGATTCCGACACGGCGGCGGTTGCGGCGACGACCTCAGCCGCCAGCAGAAAGGCAAGAACGCCGGTGCCGACAACAAAAGTTGGCCCCACTAGCCCCATCCATGCTTCGCCCGGGATACCCAGCGCCAGGGCCACGCCCGCCTGTGCCGCAATGATCCAGAAGCCTGCCTGACGCACCTGATGCGCGACTGCGGCCTTGTTTCCGGCGCGAAGATTCTGCGTGATTACCGGCCCGAGAATCGGATCGAAACTGGTTTTCAGCTTTTGCGGCAGAGAGGCGATCTGCTGGGCGACATAATAGATGCCGACGATGGTGGGGGAGAAAAACAGCCCGAGAATCGCGATATCAATCCGGCGAGACGCCCATTCTATGGCATCGGCGGCGGCCAGCGGGAGATTGTGCCACGCCAGTAGCAAGAGGCGGATCGGTTTGGGCCTCCAGCCGTGCGGAATCCCGTAACTCCGAAACAGCGGCCAGAGCGATGCGGCCAGCGCGGCCAGCATTGAGAGCACATAGGACAGGATCAGCCCGTCCCGCAGCGAATAATAGGCCAGCACAAAGGCTGCGATGCTGATCGTCCACGGCTCAACAATGGCGCGCGCACGCACGGTGGCGCCAATATCATGGCGATAGGCGAGCGCCGCGAGCGCGATATCCGATGCGACCAGCGCAAATATGGTCAACGGCAGCAGTCGCTCCATCCCCTGGATCTCGCTGTTCGGGAACATGGCCTGGGGAAAGGCAACAAGCAGGACCACGGCAATGGTGGAGGCCACGAATCCGGCCAGCATTGCATCCCAAATCACGTTGACATGCGGCCTGTCAGTATTGGCCAATTGCTCGGCTAGCCCGCGCTTGAGGCCGAGCGTGGAAAGCTGGGCGGCGAATTCGACAACGATGACTGCATAGGCGAAAATGCCCAGCGCTTCCGCGCCGTACCAGCGGCCAGCGATGAACAGGAACGGGATGCGCGCCGCGAGACGCAGGACGAACCCGAACAAATTGGTGCGCCCGCCCTTGGCAAGCGCAGCCAGATCGGCCGGGGGTGTTTCCTGTTGGCGGGTCATGACGCCGGTTTCATCCGGTCGAGCCTTGCCATCGCGGGCGTCACCGTCACGCCGTGAAGCAGGATCGAGATAAAGATCACCAGCCCGATCGCGCCCCAGAGCATCGTCGGCTCCTCAAACTGGCCATGATTGACCCCATACGCGAAGTAGAAAACCGAGCCGAGACCCCGGATGCCGAAAAAGGAAATGGTTGCGCGTTCGGCGTGCGACATCGGTGTGCCGACCAGCGACAGCCATGCGGCGGCTGGACGTACGAAGAAAATCGCGACGACCGCAAACGCAATCTCGCGCCAGCCGATCAGCGCAAACAGCCCGCCCTCGGTCATCATCCCGCCGAACACGACGAGGAGCGCCATCATCAGCAACCGCTCGGTCTCGTCGGCGAAATCGTGGAGCCGGGCGTTGAACTCGTCGCCGACCGCCGCGCGGCGCAGCATCAGGCCTGCGACAAAGACCGCGAGAAAACCGTAACCGTGCAGCATCTCTGTCCCCGCATAGATTGTCAGCGTCACGGCAAGCGCGACGAAGCCGTCGCCCGATTGCGAGAGCCGCCCTGTTTTGGGCAACTTATAGACAATCCAGCCCATTGCACGTCCCCCGGCCCAGCCGACCAGTCCGCCGACCGTCAGCTTGAGCAATACGTCATCAAGCACCCAGTTGCCGAGCGCAGCGTATGTCGCCCCGCCCGCAGACAGCGCGATTGCAAGATGGATGAAGGGAAAGGCAAGCGCATCGTTGAGTCCGGCTTCTGAGGTCAATGCAAAACGTGCCTCGTCGTCCTGCGGGCTGTCGGGGTCCTCGATCTGGATATCGGCAGCGAGCACGGGGTCGGTCGGCGCCAGCGCAGCGGCAAGCAGCAGCGCAGTCGCGATGCCGACACCAAAAATCCCCCAGACGGCGACTGTAAGCGCGGCAATCGTTAGCGGCATGGCGATACTGAGCAGCCGGACCGGGAGTCGCCAGTTCTCAAGGTTGAAGGCGCGATCAATTTTGAGCCCCGCACCCATCAGCGAGATGATGACGATGAACTCTGCCGCCTTTTCCACCAGCATGGGCTGTTCGATCGGGTGAAGTGCATAGGGCGCTATGCGGTCAAACGAATAGATTATCATACCTATCCCGACGCAGATGATCGGCAATGACAGGGGCAGGCGGCGCAGGAAGAGCGGCAACCAGGCGACAAGAAAGATCAGGAGTCCGGCACCGAACAGAAAGGGAATATATAGTTGCAGCAGGTCTTCAGGCAGCGTGAACGGCGTCAATGCGCGGCACCCCAGCTTGGGCCGGTGCCGATATCAACCGCCAGCGGGACATCGATTGTCACCAGCGGTCCGGCGGCTGACGTCATGACATCGCTGATCACACAAGATGCTGATTCTACGTCCTTTTCCGGCAGTTCAAAGACGAGTTCATCATGCACCTGGAGAAGCATTCTGACGTCATCCAGTCCGGCTTCGGCCAATGCGGGACCCATCCGTGCCATGGCGCGTTTGATGATATCGGCGCTTGTCCCCTGGATCGGTGCGTTGATCGCTGCCCGTTCGGCCCCCTGGCGTTCATGCTGCACCTTGCTTTTGATGCGCGGAAAATGCGTCTTGCGGCCGAACAGGGTTTCGGTGAACCCGGATTCGCGCGTGGCAGTCAGCGTTTGCGTGATATATTGGTTGATGCCGGGGAAGCGCTCGAAATAGCGGTCGATCATGGCCTGCGCTTCGTCCGGCGAGATTTCCAGCCGACTGGCGAGGCCCCATCGCGAAATGCCATAGAGAATGGCGAAGTTGATCGTCTTGGCGCGCCCGCGTGTGTCGCGATTGACCTCGCCAAACAGTTCCTGCGCCGTGCGGTTGTGAATATCCTCGCCCGCTTCGAACGCCTGTTTGAGTGGGGGCACATCGGCCATATGCGCGGCGAGGCGCAATTCGATCTGGCTGTAATCCGCGGCGAGCAGTACATTTCCGGGCTCCGCGACAAAGGCGTAGCGGATCTTCCGGCCCATTTCGGTGCGGATCGGAATATTCTGCAGATTGGGTTCGGTGGACGAAAGCCGTCCGGTTTGCGCGCCTGTCAGCGAGTAACTGGTATGGACGCGCCCGGTTTTCGGGTTGATCTGCGCCTGCAGCGCATCGGTATAGGTGGATTTGAGCTTTGAGAGCTGCCGCCAGTCGAGAATCTTCTGCGCGATGGGTTCGCCGTCACGCGCAAGCCGCTCCATCTCGTTGACATCGGTGGACCAGACGCCGGATTTCCCCTTGCGCCCGCCTTTCAGGCCCATTTTGTCGAACAGGATTTCGCCCAACTGCTTCGGGCTGCCGATGGTGAAAGGTTCGCCCGCAATCGCGTGCACCTCTTTCTCGGTGCTTTCCATCTGCTTGGCGAATTCAGCCGACAGGCGCGCCAGCTCTTCCCGGTCAACCTTGATGCCCGCGCATTCCATCTCGGCAATTACCGGAACCAGCGGCCGGTCGACCAGTTCATAAACGCGCGTCACCTTGTCCTGGGACAGACGCGGCTTCAGGCGTTTCCAGAGGCGCAATGTCACATCGGCATCTTCCGCCGCATATTCCGTGGCTTTGTCGAGCGGCACCTGGGCGAAGCCAATCTGTTTCTTGCCCGTGCCGACCACATCTTTGAACGTGATGCATTCATGGCCGAGAAACAGCTGTGCGATCTCGTCCATGCCATGGCCATGTAATCCAGCCTCAAGATCGAAGCTCAACACGATGGTGTCATCAAACGGACTGAGCACAATGTCATGCTGGGCCAACACGCCCATGTCATATTTGAGGTTATGGCCGATTTTGAGGATCGCCGGGTCCTTAAACAACGGCTTGAGCTTGGCGATGGCGGTGTCGAAATCGATCTGGTCTGGCTTTTCGCCGAGCAGATCATCGCCGCCATGGCCGAGCGGGATGTAACAGGCCTTGCCCGGTTCGGTGGCAAGGCAGACACCAACGAGCCGCGCCGTTACCGATTCCAGGCTGTCCGTCTCGGTATCAACCGCGACATGGCCGATGCGATAGGCCTCTGCGATCCAGCGATCGAGCGCCCTTTCGTCGGTCACCGTCTCATAGGCGCTGCGATCGATCGGCGGTTCGTCTTCAGCCGGCTCGACCTCGCCAGCGGTTGAATGCTGCGCCCGTTCTGCGCTTGCCCCCGCGCCGTTCGCGCTTCCGCCAATCCGCGTCAGCAGCGATTTGAAGCCATGATCCTCCAGAAACGCGCGCAACGGTTTTTCGGGAATGCCCTTGAGCGCGAAATCTTCCAGGGTTTCCGGCAGGTCGCAATCCTCATGCAGCGTCACCAGCACCCGTGACATGCGGGCGTTATCCGCCTGCTCGATCAGATTCTCCCGCATCTTGGATTTCTTCATATCCGGCGCGGCGGCGAGCACGGCTTCGACATCGCCATATTCACCGATCAGCTTGGAGGCCGTTTTCGGCCCGATGCCCGTTACGCCGGGAATATTGTCCGCCGTATCGCCCATCAGCGCGAGCACATCGCCGAGTTTTTCCGGTTCGACGCCGAACTTCTCGAGCACATGTTCCCGGCCAAGCTTGCGGTCATTCATCGTGTCATAGAGATCAAGGCCGGGCTCGATCAGCTGCATCAGATCCTTGTCGGAGCTGACAATAGTGACCTTCCACCCCTGTTTCAGCGCTTCCTTGGCATAGGAGGCGATCAGATCGTCCGCCTCAAACCCGGCTTCCTCGATGCAGGGCAGCGAAAAGGCACGCGTCGCATCGCGGATCATCGGGAATTGCGGGACAAGGTCTTCGGGCGGCGGTGGGCGGTTCGCCTTGTACTGATCGTAGATATCGTTGCGGAAGGTTTGTGATCCGGCATCGAGAATTACGGCCATATGGGTCGGCCCGTCCTCGGCATTCAGCTGATCGACCAGCTTCCACAACATCGTCGTATAGCCATAGACCGCGCCCACCGGTTCGCCGCGAATATTGGTGAGCGGCGGCAGCCGGTGATACGCGCGGAAAATATAGCTCGACCCGTCGACGAGATAGAGGTGGTTTTTCGATGACATCGCGGCGGTCTAGCCGATGCGCCGCGCGGGGCAAAGGAAGATGATAGGTTGAAATCACTGTCTTGCCGTATTACTAAAGCGCAACAGTGGAGAAAGATTGTGTCTGCCAGAATTCGCTTCATGCTCGAAATTGCTGTTTTCGCCGCGATTGTAGCGGCCGATGCCGCTGGACTTGTCCCGATCACGCAGACGATATTCCTGATTCCCCTGATCTGGATATCGTTGCGTTTGCAGCAGGAATCTTTTTCCAATATCGGATTTTCAATTCCCGACCGCTTTTGGAGCAACGTGGGGATTGGCATCGTGGCGGGGTTGGTGCTGGAATTGGTCGCGGTTTACCTGACGACCCCGGTGATCAGCAATATGATGGGTGTCGAGCCTGACTATTCTGAATTGGCCGAGATCCAGGGAAATTTGCCGGTTCTGCTCATTTTCCTCGCCCTCTCTTGGGTCATTGCGGCTTTTGGCGAGGAAATTTGTTTCCGCGGCTTTCTCATGAACAGGATTGCGGGCCTTTTGGGCAACGGGCGGGCGGCCTGGATCGTCAGCCTGGTTCTTGCGAGCCT
>CAJQMX010000013.1 GCA_905479515.1 uncultured Parasphingopyxis sp. | reverse complement strand
CCTAACGGTGACCGAGTTCATGATCCTGGAATCGCTTGCGGCCCGGCCCGGTATCGTCAAATCGCGCGATCAATTGATGGATGCGGCCTATACCGACGATGTCTATGTCGATGACCGGACGATAGACAGCCATATCAAGCGGCTCCGGCGCAAATTCCGGCAGGTCGACGGTGAGTTCGACGCGATCGAAACGCTATATGGAGTCGGCTATCGTTTCGCCGAGGAATAAATGGCGCAAGGCGAAGATCTGGATCTGAATTGGTCTGCGCGCTGGTCGCTGACGAACCGTATTCTGGCGGTCAATATCTTTGCCATAGCCCTGTTGGCGGGCAGCTTTTTCTGGCTCGACAATTATCGCGTTCGCTTGCTGGATGAACGCACCAGACAAACCGAAACGCAAGCCGAACTGATCGCCGACGTCATTGAGCAAACGGACCCGTCAGATCTCGACCCTGTCATTGCGGAAATTGGCACCCGAACCGGACACCGCATTCGCATTTATGACCGGCAAGGCATGGTGCAGATGGATAGCTGGGCGCTCGCCGATCCCACCTATGTCAATCGCGATCCGGCGACTGAACCATGGCGGCGCAGCGTTGCCCGCTGGATGGATCGCAGCATTGAGGCGGTTGTCAACGCAGATGAGCTTCCACGGTTCGAAGAACCCGAGAATGATCGCTTCTCGGCATGGGATTTCGCCGCCCACATGCCGGCAAGCGGCGAAGCGATCACCCAGCTTGCTCTCGCTCCAGACCGGACCCCGATGGTTTCCGTTGCTGTGCCGCTACACAATCCAGCTGGCGAGAATCTGTTGGTAACAGCCAATGCGCGGGATATTCGCGGCGATGTACGCAGCGCGCGCCTTACCCTGGGCATCATCATTCTCGGGGCCTCGCTGGTTTCCATCCTGCTCTCCCTATTTCTCGCCCGGACGATTGTTCTCCCCCTGAGACGATTGTCGCATGCAGCGCGGCGCGTACGTCAGGGGCGCGCCCGCGAAGTCGTCCTTCCGCGCTTGCCCTCGCGCCGGGATGAAATCGGTCTACTTGCGCGAACCTTGTCAGACATGAGCCAGGCATTGCGGCAGCGAATTGACGCCACGGAAGCCTTTGCCGCCGACGTCGCGCACGAACTGAAAAACCCCCTCGCCTCACTCAGCTCTGCAGTGGATACGCTGCGCAAGGTGAAAGAGCCGGAACTGCAGGCGCAATTGCTGGATGTTGTTCAGGACGATGTGCGGCGGCTCGACCGCCTGATCACCGAGATATCAAATGCTTCGAGGATCGATGCGGAACTTTCCCGGGCCAGTTTCGAGCAGGTCGATATCGGCAAACTCATCGGTTCGATCGTTGCATCGCGTGACGCGCGGGATTTGAACAAGGACATCCGCATCGCCTTTGGACGGCCGCGTACGGGCAGCGCAGTTGTCATGGGAGACGCGTCCCAACTGGCGCGCGCGATGGAAAATCTTCTCGACAATGCCGTTTCCTTTTCACCGCAGAATGGAACGGTTCGGATCGCGGCAACTGGCGATGGCGAGCGCGTCTATATCAATGTTGAGGATGAAGGCCCCGGCGTTCCCGAGGATCAACGGGAGGCCATATTTCACCGCTTTCACAGCATCCGGCCCGCTGGTGAGGATTTCGGCAAGCATTCCGGGCTGGGCCTTGCCATCGCCAAGGCAATTGTCGACGGGCATAATGGCGTTATCAGAGCAGAAAATCGCGACGATTCGGCAAGTGGCGCTCGTTTCACTATAAGCCTACCCATGGCCCCGAATGACTGAAACCAGCCCCTCCCATCGGCGTATATTGCTCGTGACCGGCATGTCTGGTGCGGGCAAATCCACGGCGCTCAGAACCTTTGAGGATATGGGCTGGGAAACGGTCGACAATCTTCCGCTCAGCCTGTTCGACAAGCTGTTCGAGACGCCCATTCCGCTCGATGCGGCCAATGGCGAACGATCGATCGCGATTGGCATAGACAGCCGAACGCGCGGCTTCGATGCCAATGCCATTGTCGAACGTATCAAGGCCCTGGTGAAAAGCCGGGAGCTCGACATAGATACGCTGTTTCTCGATTGCGGGGACCAGGAGCTTGAGAGACGCTTTTCCGAAACCCGCAGGCGCCATCCCCTTGCTCTGGATCGCCCGGCAGCGAGCGGAATAGGTCTCGAGCGCGAGATTATGATGCCCCTTCGTCGTTGGGCCGCGCATGTAATTGATACCACGGACAGCTCGGCCAATGACCTGCAAAAGGAATTGCGGGCACGCTTCGGTTCGAAACGTTCGGATGAGTTGACGGTCACCGTCGCGTCATTCGGTTTTGCCCGGGGCATATTGCGCAACGCCGATCTCGTTTTTGATATGCGCTTCTTGCGCAATCCCCATTGGGACACGCTTTTGCGCCCGCAGACGGGGCTCGATGCCGCCGTCGGTGCCTATATTGCGGTAGACCCAGCCTATGACGACGCTTTGGGCCGCATAGAGGATCTCGCGATATTGCTGCTTCCACGGTATCAGGCAGAGGGCAAATCCTATGTGACAATCGCGTTCGGATGCACGGGTGGGCGGCACAGATCGGTGCATGTAGCCGAACGTGTCGGCAAACGGTTGCGTAAGGCAGGATTTTCCCCCACGGTCTCGCACCGCGATTTGGCCTTCCCGTCGCTCGATTCCGTCGAGCGGGTGGCCGCAGGTGAAGATGGCAATGCAGGTGAGTGAATGATCGGGCTGGTTCTGGTGACGCATGGCAATCTTGCGCGGGAATTTGTTGTGGCAATGGAGCATGTCGTTGGTGCGCAAGAGCTCATCGAGGCGGTTTGCATAGGCCCGGACGACGACATGGAAGAGCGCCGCGCCGAGATTGATGAGGCAGTCAAAAAGGTCGACAATGGCAAGGGCGTGATCGTCCTGACAGATCTGTTTGGCGGCACACCTTCCAACCTTTCAATTTCACTGATGCGCCCGGAAAAGGTCGAGGTAATCGCTGGCATGAACCTGCCGATGCTGATTCGCCTGTCCAGTGCGCGCCAATCCATGAGCGTAACGGAGGCGGTTTCCGCTGCACGTGATGCAGGCAAGAAATACATCTCGGTCGCGTCAGAAATTTTGGGACAAGCGGCTTGAGTGCCTTCGAACGCACCGTCACCATCGCAAATCAACGTGGCCTGCATGCCAGAGCCAGCAGCAAATTCGTTACGCTGGTAAGCGAACTGGGCGTGGAGATCGAAGTGGCACGAGACGGCCAGTCGGTTGCGGGTTCCTCTATCCTGGACCTCATGATGCTGGGCGCGGCGATTGGCGATACGATAACCATCCGGGCCGAAGGGGACGGAGCTGAAGATGCCGTGAGCAAGCTGGCGGAACTGGTCGAGTCCAAGTTCGGGGAGGATTGACCCCTGCCCCGCGAAATTACCGCATCGTCCAACCCGCTGATCAAACGGGCGCGCTCGCTGCGCGACAAGAAGCATCGGCGGCTTGAAGGCCTGTTCCTCGCAGAAGGACTGCGTATCCTGAGCGAAGCCGAGGAAAGCGGTCGGCTGCCCATCGAAATTCTTTTTGCTGAAGACTCTGAAAATCATCCGCGCGCCCGGGCATTGATTGCGGCGACCGAAGAGGCTGGCGGCGAAGCAATCCGGACAACCCGGGCCATCCTTTCCAAACTGTCCGGAAAAGACAATCCGCAAGCCGTTGTGGGAATCTACCGCGAACTGGAAACGGATCTCGCCAAAGTCGATCGTTCAAAGGCCGATATCTGGCTCGTCGCCCAGGCGCTGCGTGACCCGGGTAATCTGGGAACGATGCTGCGGACAGGCGACGCGGTTGGTGCAGGTGGGCTGATCCTCATCGATGATTGTGCGGACCCTTTTTCCGTCGAGGCGGTGCGTGCCTCCATGGGCGCGATCTTCACGCAAACCATTGCCACGACGCGCTGGGAAGAATTTCTGCCATGGTTGCGCAGCGGCAAAGCCATGCTGGTCGGCACCAGTCTGGATACCGATCTCGATTATCAGCAGCCCGATTATGCCGCGCCGACTTTCATCCTGACCGGCAATGAATCGGCAGGGCTTCCCGCCGACTATACGGCTGCCTGCGACCTGCTCGTCAAAATGCCGATGCGCGGCAAGGCGGACAGCCTGAATGCCGCAGTAGCCACCGCCGTCATGGCCTATGAAGTGCTGAACCAGTTCCGCCGATGAGCGACGTCCACCGCCGCCTCGTCCTTTATCTCAGCGGGTTCGATCCGCGCGGGGTTCGCTATTATCATCAGCTATACCGGGCCGAAGCGCAAAAACAGGCAAGTGTCTCTGGGTATAAGATGGAAGTAAGCAAGCGCGAGCGGATCGATGATCATCTCTTCCTCTGGAATGTCCGTCACACGGACGATCAGGGGGCCGTCGATACTGAGTATGTATATGCTGAATGGGATGATATTGTTCGCCAGTTCTGGGTGAAACAGCCGGCAAAACTGGCTTGGGTTACGCTGACAGCATCCTGGCGGGCATTGCGGGCGGGCGTGTTTGCCAAGACATTTCAGTGGAGCTGGCCGGCGGGCGTTACCGCGACAATGCCGGCAATCCTGATCCTGCTCCTGCTCCTCGTCAGCATCGGTTTTGGCGGCATCGGTTATTGGCTGTTCGGCATCGCCGGCGCGGCAATAGGCCTTGCTGCGGGCGCGGTTCTGTTATGGCTCGCCTATCAACTCGAACAGAAGTTCAACCTCACCTGGGTCGGGCGCATCCTGAGTTTTCATGAACGTGAGGAACAGAGCCGGACCCGCGCGCTGGATCAGCGCCGCGATGCCTTTGGTGCCTATCTGCGCGACAAGCTGTCCGACCCTAATCTTGACGAGATTCTTGTCGTCGGCCACAGTTACGGCGCGGCGCTGGCGATCGCGGTTGTCGCACGGGCACAGGATGCGGTCACCACAACCGGCCCGCAGCTCTCCCTCCTGACGCTCGGCCAGACGATCATGTGGCTGGCCTGGCTGCCCGAAGCCAAGGCCATGCGCGCCGAAATCGCGGCAGTGGCGGAGAGCGATACAACCGACTGGCTGGACATTTCCGCGCCGCCGGACGGCGCCTGTTTCGCGTTGGTCGACCCCTATACGGCGATCGGGGACCGCAATGCAGATCGCCGCAATCCCAAGCTGCTCAACGCGAAATTCCACGAGATCATGCCCGAAGCGGAATTTGACCGTAAATCGCGGGATTGGATGCGCCTGCATTTCCAGTACATCATGGCCACTGCCCAGCCTGCAGACTATGATTTCTTCGCCATCACGGCAGGCCCAAAGACACTTGCCGAACGCTTTGCCCACCGGCCTTCGGTGCGGGACTTCACACGGCTTCGTCGCGGGCGCATGAAACAGATACGATGACCGGTTTCATGCCTCCCAAGCCTGCGGGTAATCCCAAGAAACTGGGGCCACTCGCACGGCTGGTGAAGAGCTTTCACTCCTCAACCGCGCCGCTCTACGCCAACAGCTATTCGATGAAACTGGGCGAGGTGCGCCTGCCGCGCCGGACCATGTATTTCGTCAACCAGCCTGATCTGGTGCAGCAGATCCTGCTTGGCGATGTCGATCGGTTTCCCAAGTCAGACCTGATGGCGACGATGCTCGAACTGTTGCTCGGGGAGAGCATCTTCGTGTCGAACGGTGATTTGTGGCGGCAACAACGCCGGATGATGGACCCGGCCTTTGAAGGGACGCGGATCAAGGCGATCTTCCCGCTGATGCGCGAAGCGGCGGATGCGATGGCGGGGCGCTTCGAAGCGGCGGCTGCGGGAGAGGTTTTTCAGGCGGACCTGGAGATGACCCATGTGACCGCAGACGTCATTTTCCGCACCATCTATTCCCGGGCTTTCACGCGTGAAGAAGCCGAAACCATCTTCAAGAATTTTGAACGCTTCCAGCATCTTGCCTGGCAGCATGGCGTCTGGACGCTTGCCGGCGTGCCGCAATGGCTGTCGATTGGCCGGTTGCGGGCCCGCAAATCTGCAGCGACAATCCGCGAACTGCTCCACAAGCCGGTTCGCGAACGGCTTACCGCAATCGCAAATCATGATGCGGTGCCGGAACGTGATTTGCTGGCCAGCTTTATAAATGCCGAGGACCCTGAAACCGGTAAGCGCTTCGATGAGCGTGAACTGGTCGACCAGATCGGGATCATGTTCCTTGCCGGGCATGAAACCTCCGCTTCGGCGCTGGCCTGGGCGCTGTATCTGATCGCGCAATGCCCGGACGTTCAGGCACGGATGCAGGCGGAAGCCGATGCGGTGTTTGCCGACGGCCCGCTCGAATTTAGCAAAATGCGACGTCTGCCCTTCATCCGCGATGTGTTTCGCGAAACATTGCGGCTCTATCCGCCGGTCGCCTTCATCCCGCGCGATGCGACAGAGGCCGAGGAAATGCGCGGCAAGCAGATCCTGCCCGGCGCGATCCTGTTCGTTTCGCCGCTTCTCGAGCATCGCCATACCGAGCATTGGGCCGATCCCGATGTGTTCGACCCTGACAGGTTCAGCCGTGCAGAGACGAAGACATCGGAGCAAAAGGCCTATCTGCCCTTCTCCAAAGGCCCGCGCGTCTGCCTGGGTGCGGCCTTCGCGCTGCAGGAAGCGGTGATCATCCTGGCGACGATTATGCGGGACTGGACGGTCTCTCCGGTCGAGGGCCATGTGCCCGAACCGATTGCGAGGCTGACCTTGCGCTCGGAAAATGGTATCAGGCTTAATCTCGAACGACGCAGGAGGGATGACTGATGCGCTTTCTCGGCTTGGCACTG
>CAJQMX010000012.1 GCA_905479515.1 uncultured Parasphingopyxis sp. | reverse complement strand
CGATCCCCTCCGCAGCGGTCATGATACGGGTGTTGGCCGTGCCGAGATCGATGGCGATGTCGGGCTTATGTTTTCTGGTCAGGATTTTGTACATCAGCAGATTTTAGACGGCATCAGCCTAGCTGTCAGCATTATTCGTGTTCCCGCTCCCCTGGTCGTTATATTCCGGAACCCGGCTTGACTAAAAAATTCCCTGTCTTATCTTGCCGGCATGGCTAAGAAACCATCATCTCTCTGGCTTGCTAGCATGGACAAACTGCTAACACTCTAGCCCGCCCCGATCGGGAGACGAGAGTCTTTCGGCACCGGGGACAGGCGTCTTTGAAGCTCACCGCAGCCCAAGGCATTCGACAGGTCGGCTGCACTCTCAAAATCAATATGTGAAAAGCAATCGCTGCAATTTTTGCGGGGTTTTTTTCGCTGGCATATTGCGCTGACAATCACGGACCGGTGCGAGCCGGCGCCGGTTGGTCGCGCGCTAAAAGGACTGGAAAATGATACAGGATATAGCAGCACATCGGAATCATGCTGCGCAGATTTCTTCACGGACTCCTTCACTTAGCGAAGGTCAATTTCGTGCCATCTGTGGCATATTCGCGGTTTCCATCACCGTCTCGATCATCGCCCTGATCCAGACGAGCATGAATATGTGATGCAGGCGATGAGGAGAAAGGCTGAATCTCGGGCAGCGATCACCGACGAGTGAATGGCTTCCGACTTGATGCTGGAGTTATCAACAATGAACTACAGAAAAATACGATCTTATCCACCCGAACCGATTGCTCTGGCCTGATCCGGATTATGGCGTTGCCGTCCGGGTCAGGCGCATATCCGCAGGAGCCAGCGGCTCTTTGATATGAACGTAATCGACAGGATAATGAAATGGGAAAGAAGAATAAATCAGGAAACCGCGAACCGAGAAAGCCCAAGAAGCAAAAGGTGATTTCCGAAGTGGATAATAGCGTAGCCGGTGCGCTCCACAGGAAAATGCCCGGCAAGATGAAATCGCGACAAGCAAAAATGGCCTAGCCGCTTTTGGTCCGCAGGGCAGGTGCTGCCGATTCCCACCTCCTCCGGCAGCTCCTGTCCGACCGATTTGGATTGTCGATCAAGGATCAGATCGCACGTATCGAAGCGGTATAGACCGGACCGGCTGTGTCTGCTTTCCGACACCGGGTGACGGAATCCTTGCGGCTGGTTCTGTCGCCCCGGTGCAGATTCTGCTCGGGATATATGACAAGATGGTGGAATATAGCGATGATTGTGGGGGCTGCTATTCGGGCCGTCAGCGCTAGTCTTTACCCCTGGTCAGGGATGAAGCCAAGGTGGCTTTCCCGGCCACGAATATTCCCGCAAATATAAGCGCGATGCCCGTGATATGAAAGACATGTAGCTGCTCCCCCAGAAACAGCATGGCTAGCCCAGCTCCCATGATCGGCATGATATTCAGAAACTGGCCGGTGGCGGTCGCCCCGATGAGTTCGACTCCGCGATTGAAGAAAAGATAGGCGAAGAAAGACGGAAAGATTGCGACATAACCGATAGCCAGCGCGCTTTCGCGCGATGCTTTTATCAAGCGTCCGCCGGCGATTTCCGTGGCATAAAATGGGGCGATAACCATCAGACCGATGACCAGCGTTGCCGCAAGAAAGCTCAGCGGATGAACAGTCGGACGATGGCGGAGCATCACGGTATAAATCGACCAAAGCAGGACGGCAAAAGCGATCGTCGCATCGCCCTGATTAAGATTGAAGTTCATCAGGGCGGCGGCGTTTCCCCGCGCAATAATGCCAGGCTCCAGCGCCAGAATGACAGGGTTGCAGGAGGGATCAGGTCCCGCGCCGCCCGCCCCACAATACTGTTGCCCGCCCAGAATAATGCCGTGAACGAAAGCAGGATATAGGCGTTCGACCATATCGCCAGACCGGTTCTTACGATCCGGGATTCTTGTTGAGAGTTGATCATGGACACTCAATATTATGGTTGCCAGTCTGGCCTGCTGGTCCAGATTGAACCCAGTGCCACCCCAGCGGTAGAAGAAATCTCGGCCGATTTAAAGGTGTCGCTGGCGCAGCTCCGATTATGATAAGCTGCACCCACTCCGCCGCATCGGCATATCCGACGAAATCACTGCGGCGGTATTGGTCCTCTTGTCCGATCAAGCATCATGGATTACGAGCACGGGCATTTCATTGGACGGCGGATGCACCGCCTGATCGGCCACACAGAATGCGGCAAAGGCCTACCAGAAATGCTGTTTACCGGCTGCGATGTTTCCGCCGAACGCGCGCTGGCGCTGGGGTTGGTGTCACAGGTTACAGAGATGGATGAGCTCGAAGCAGCGGGTAAACGCATAGCGGATGCAATGCTTGCCACAGCGCCGCTGGGACTGCGGCTAACCAAGCAATGTTTCAACACCAATCTCGATGCGCTTAGTTTTGAAGCCGCGATCGCGCTGGAGGACCGCAACCAGGTAATCCTGGGCCGCACGGCCGATTTCCGCGAAGGCGTGGAAGCGTTCAAGCAGAAACGACCACCTGTTTATACTGGCCGATAAAATTGCAGGAATGGAACTTTCGGCAAACCGTCTCTGTTTTTTTCAAATGCGGGAACAAGATAGGGGCGATCCTAATATCCCGATATATGTCCGCTAAATCACTGGTAATTGGTTGAGAAATTAGCGCTTGCTCATATTTGTGAGGCTGGCGTGGCACGGCAATTTCATGAGCATTTTCGAGCAGTGCGACTATAAGCCTAAATCAGGTATATTTCCTCGCTCGAGTCCAAGCGCAGTCTTTAGCCTATTGCAGATAAACCACCGCACTTCCTTGTTTGCAAGAGCGTTGCTGTTGGTGTCACAGTGTCATCCCGATGGTCGGCCCATGACACCAACATATGCTTGCAACGGATCGCAATCCGCGTTCTTCCTGGCCAATGTAACCGAAAGCGATAAGCTTTTCGAGCTACAGGCTGTCGAAATATTCCGGGTTGAGCGGTTTAAGCATGGCCTTGGTCTCGTCCGATAGATTTCCACAAATCGTACGTCTTGTCACAACGCGGAGATCGTCCAGCTTGATCCTGAATTCCTTGTAATTGGTACCGTGAAAAATTGCCGACTGCATCGAGTCATATTCTTCCACCAGCCGCAATTTTTGGGTGTCGCTGTTGATGAACCAGTCATAGCGCAAGGTGCCCGGCTCGGTGGCCGCAACATGCTGTGTGAGTTCGCTCACCAGCTTGCGCAGTTCAGCTTCCTTTCCGGGAAGGATATCGGACTCAATCAACATCAATATTTTGTCGCTCATATTTTCCTCCTATTGCGCCATCAGGCCGCCGTCGATGGCGAGTTCCACCCCGGTGATATAGCTTGATTCATCGGAAGCCAGAAACAGCATGGCGTTGGCAACGTCAGACGGTTGTCCCAACCGCCCGAGCGGCGTGGTCTTTGCAAACTGATTGCGCATCGTCAGGATGCGTTCGTCGACCGTACCCCCGGCCTGCATTGGCTGCATGACACCAGGATGCACCGAATTTGCCCGAATGCCCTTGGAACCATAGGAAACCGCGGTAGCTTTGGTCAGCGTCCGAACAGCCCCTTTTGATGCATTATATCCCGAGTGTCCACGCGAGCCCAATATTCCGTATACGGAAGATACGTTCACTATTGATCCTCCGCCGGCTTCGATCATCGCCGGAATCGCCGCTCGCGTGCCATAGAAGACACTGTTTGCATTGACGTCCATGAGTTTTTTCCAGCCATCGATGGCCATGGGATCGGTCATTCCCAAATGACTGATTCCGGCATTGTTGATGAGAATGTCGAGCTTTCCAAAGCTTTCAACGGTGTGGGCAACAAGCGCTTCCCATTCAGCGGGCTGCGTAACATCAATCTTGAAAAATTCAGCTTGCCCGCCGGCTTCGCAAATTTCCTTGACCAAATCTGCCCCGGCATCCTCGACAAGATCTGCGATGACTACGCAGGCCCCTTCGGATGCGAAGATTCGGGCGGCTGCAGAACCAAATCCGCCGCTGCCGCCGCTAATAATTGCGACTTTGTTTTTCAAACGCATAATCAATCCTCTCGTCTATCGGCTATAAAGCCATTGGTAACAAATATTCTGGCAAAGCTGCCCGGCTACGACCATCTTTGGCATCTCTTGATAGGTGGAACTCAGATAGTCTCGTAGGTAGCGTAATTGAGCGCAGGCTTTACACTTGCGCGTTGTGCAATCAGGTCGACAGTAGGACAAGCCAGTCTGCCGAGAATGTCCTCAAACGTCGCACCTATGTCCTCAGGTTCGCTACAACTGCGCCATGCAACATGTTGATCAGGGCGGACCAACAAAGCGCCACCGGCCTCCAGTTTGCAAAGAGCGCGGAATTTGCCGTCTGGGTCGGCAGTTTCGTCAAGCGAAACGACATTCACTGGAAAGCGTTGCGAGTCCGCAACGAGGATCGCTGCTTTCCAACGTTCCTCGTCAGCCGTAATAAACAGAGTGTAGCTATCAGGTTTAATTGCATCGAGAGATGAGACCGTTCCGACTCCAAGTTCAAGCCAGCTATGTGGGAGACGGGACCCCGGGCGCGCAGATGGCTGGTACAGATGACCATAGGGATCGGAATCGGGCGCTGCGGTCCCGTCAGGTACTAGCGCTCCTTCGGAATAGACGAAACCAAGATCGAGATCTGCCGCTTGCCATTCTGTACGGTGTGTTTGCATGGCATCACGGAATCGGGCGCGTCGAGCCTCTCCGTCAAACCCCGGCGCAAGCAAAGCTTCGAAATTTGCACGACTTCTGGCTGGATCAGCAGGATCTAGACCAATGGCGGCCGCCGTTTGGGCATGATTACTCCATGTAAATAACGCCCAGTCGACATTGCGTTTGGCCACTGGTCGACGCTCGCTTTCATAGGTATCAAGCAGTTTCGGGTGAGCCTGCTTTTTCAGTATGGCCGCAATTTTCCAGCAAAGATTATGGGCGTCGTGAACAGCCGAATTCAGACCCAGCCCCGTCGTCGGCGTATGACGGTGAGCAGCGTCTCCGGCGAGAAAAACGCGACCAAAATTATATCGATCAGCCAGTTGACCTGCCACTACCCATAAACTTGTTCCGAGAACTTCCATTTGCAGGCCGGGGATTTTGAGAAGATCCCGAACCTGATCAATCAAAGTCGCGGTATCCGGCAGTTTACCATCGACTTTTTCGGTATTGAAATGAAACATCCACTCTTCGGAATCTCGCCCGAAATTATTGGGACCAAGTTTTCCAAGCACACCGCTGCCCCACGAAGAGGGATCGCCATCTGGATTAGCGAACCAGTAGGAAACAAGATAATCGCTATCAATATATTCGGAGAGATCGGCCTTGAAATAGATGGTTACCATTTCGGCAAGTTCACCCGTCCCCTCGAAACGATTGCCAACGTTGGGCCCAACGGTTTTTCCAGCATCTGCCGCTATCAAATACTGGCAACGAACTACGAAATTTTCACCTGTATGACGGTTTTGCAGGGTAGCCACCACCTCTGACTCATTTTGTGAGAGATGGAGGAACTCCGTTCCGAATTCCAATTTGCCGACGTTCAGGCTCTCAGCGTATTCTCGCATAAGTGGCTCAAGTCGAACTTGGGGTAGCGAGGTTCCCGGAACAGGGCTCGCATCAAGCAAATCTTTTATAGTCTCTTCGCGGAAGCCGTTCATCTCAAACAGCGTTTTGCGGTCGTGAATGCCGTCGCCACCCAGACTTGTCGCGTAGCGAATCGAGCGCAAATGAGTTGCAGGGATACCTTTTGCAAGAACGGCATCGGCGAAACCATATTGCCGAAAAATCTCTATCGTTCGACGATTAAGGCCTCGCGCCTTAGGCATCGGAGATTGGGTGATGTGCTTTTCGACTAGCAGAGATTCGATTCCCAATCGCGAGAGGAAGATCGAACTCGCTAAGCCACAACCACCACCACCTACTATTAAAACTGGAACGCAAATCTCACGCATAATCAATCTTTTTGTCTATCGGCTATAAAGCCATCGGTACCAATATTCTGGAAAAGCTGCCCGGTTGCGACCATCTTTGGCGTCTCATGTGGCGAGCACCGGCTTTGGCTCGGCTTTCAGGTTTCTCGAAAGCGAACCAATAAGCAATGCTGAGACAAAAACGCCGATAGCAGCAGGCAGCAGGACCGCTTCTATACATTCAGCGGGAAGCATGGAGAAATTATGGCCAGTATCGAGCTTGAGGCTTTTATAGACGAGATGATAGCAGTCTCGGCACAAAAGGCATATTATCCGACGACATTCATTGGTATGCGCCAACGGCACGGAACCGTCGATGCGATTTCACGCCTAGTGATTAGCGGCGACGTCCAAAGTGGGTTTTCCAAACTGCACTGGCTCGGGCTACTTGACTACACCATTGAGGCAGCTGTTTTGAAGTTCCCGACTGAGTTTTCCAAGCAGGCTCAAGAATGTGCCGCTTTTCGCCTTCGCATGGTTCAAGGAGACAAACCCGGTGACTAGAGGTTCAGCTGACTGACGTCGCTCTCAGGAAACCGGTAAAATTCGATTCCTTGATCGACGTGATCGACCAGTTCAACAAGGATGCCCTCGTATTGGAGCGGTTCCCAAAGCACTTTCGTCGCCGATTTCGAAGTTCATTCCGAAAACTCGGCAGACAGCACAGCAGATTGCAGTGACGGTATCATAACCCATTCGTACTCAGGCCGCCGGGAGGGCTGCCAGCCTTCGGCAATGACCGACATCCATATTGGAGTCTGATCTTCGCGCCGATCGACTTCCCAATTGAGTTCATCAGCGATTTTATGGGCAAGCTTACCGTATATAAGGTTAGCTGCTGACGCGCTTTTACTATTCAGCACTTCAACTGCGATTTTGCTCATAGTGACTGAGCGAAAAGCCGAATTAGCATGGAGTGACAGAATTCGCCGCTCTTTAGCGCTCAGAGCAATGGCGACCATGGCATTTTCATAGTCGACGATGCTGGGACGGGCTTTTAGCGGCCTTGGCCTTGCCCAAGGCGCTTCCAAAGATTCGGGGTTGAGAGTGAGGCTGCGCCACCATCGCAAACGATCATCCAAAGGCCGGATAGGGTCAACTTTTGGTATGAAGCCATTACGCATTTGTTCGATCACAGAGCGTCTTGTTGCCTTGGGGTATAATGGTACAAACTCATTACCGAATCCACCCGCCTCGAGATGAAGGCAGAAGAGTTCCCATTCTTCATCTGGCGCATTGAACCTTTTATGTATCCGGCTGTGACAGGATCTGCACATCGGATAGCTCTCAGGTGGTTGAAACGAGAATGGTTCAGAATAATCTTCCGAATGCCATTCACCGGGAGCTCTGTCAGGATCGCCACATAAGCCGCAGGGTTTCCCTGCCAGCGTAAAGTCAGGGCCAGCCTCACCGCGATGATAGGCAAGCAGAATCTTGTTCCTCTGCCGCCAGCTATAACCGTTATATGAACTACCACTCATCCGTTAAACTCCACCTTCATCACGTCCACTCTGGATAATTTAAGATTATCAACTGATACACTACCCGATTTATCTATCTTTTGTACTTTTTGATCTATGTGATATCTTTCAAATCTGTTCCTTACAATCGAGGGTAATTAATTTGGGCAAAGGCCATTATCGTGGAGGCAGCACTTTAGTCGGCCCTGGTATGATCTGGTCAGACCATGCTGATTTCCCAGAAGCATCTACCGCCAATACTAGGTCACCCAAAGCTCGGAAAAAGAAGAGGCAGGGCGGCATGAAACGGGGGCCAACAACGATCAAGGAAGCTGTTGCGATTGAGCAGCTAATCATTCCTGAATGTCAGGCTCAGCTGATTGCTGCGATCCTCAAAGATCTCGGGCTTAGCCCACCGAAAAAACGCAAGCGTTTTAACAACGTACTTCGAAATCTCATCTCGGATGGTGTCATTACATCAGAAGGAAACATAAACAAATCCCATCCGGTGATCCAAGAGTGGTTTCGGAAAGTAGAAGCCCAAAACTAAACGCATGTAGTGCACCAATCGCTTTGGACTGAACAAGATTCCGTGCCTTCGTTGGTAATCGGCCAATAGCTTCTCGGTCTGGACGATACTCGTGGTGAAGATCAATCAGGATTTCGAGCTATCTTGCCGGATGATCGCAAGGAAAGACCTGCCTAAGGCCAATGGTGGCAAGCACAGAATCAATTGGCTGGAGATTGCTTGATTGGCAATATCACCTCAGGAAAAGGTGATGGGTAGGTTTCCCTGTTGGCCTGTAAAGGAATGTTGTAAGTGCCCATGATGTTTCGTTTTTAAATTGAAATTGATCAATTGGTAGTTAGCATGAAAAACTACCAAATTTAGAGGCTCGCAATGGACCGAAGCATGGAATTGAAAAGCCTAGAGCAAGCTCTTCTAGGCGTCATTGCTGCTATCACACAAACTCCTAGCTCAAGCGTCAGGAAAGCACGTTTGGCCTCAAATATTGCGACGGCCAAAATCACTGGCGTTGCTACATCAGCAAGCATATTTGGCCTTGTCTCAACTTTAGGCACCGCAGGTACCGGAACGGCCATTGGCACCCTAAGTGGAGCTGCTGCCACGAACGCGACATTAGCGTGGGTTGGAGGGCTGGTAGGCGGCGGCATGGCTGCGGGAGCCCTACTTTTGCCTGCGGCGGGTATTGCTGCGGGAGCAGCAGTCACCATGGCTTTGCGCCGTAAGTTTCATGGAAGGCCAAGAAAGTTATCCGAGCTTCTTCCATTTGAAGACGAAATACTCTTCAGCGTAGATAATCTCATCCGTCCATTGGATTCAATCTCGAAAGGGGAAGCCCAAAGTCCCAACTTAGATGAACTGCGTTTTTATGCGCATGATGGATTAAATCCACTTCTGATCCGTATCCATCAACATCTCTACTCTTCGCATCCTCAAAATGAAGGGCTACCTGTTGAAGGGATGTTTCGCTCTACGATGAAGCCCAAATACCAGCGAGAACTAGAACATCATTATCGCGAAATTTCGATGCATGCGGCGAATTTCTCCAAGTTAGAAGAAAAACCCAAACCCAAGTTTTCGAGAATATTGTCTTGGATAAAAAGGGTTTTGGCGAATTTGCGGAGACAACCCCCGCCCGTGCAAAGGACTTCTCATCTCAGTTCAGTTGTAATGGCGGTCACCTTCCAACGTCTGTTAGAAGATAAGTATTTAGCTTTTGGATTTGAGCAGGATCTGGTTTTGGATGCACTGCGAAGATCGACCAAGAGCCTTGAAATCGCGTCAGTCGAAGAATTATCGCAATATGTGAAGGGATTATCGCCCGAGCAATTACGCGGCGTGGTTTCCAACACAAAGGGTATTTACCACGAGATGCTGTTTGTTGAGATGTACAACTCTGATGCAGACGATGTTACCGCTAAACTGATGGAGCAAACTAACTATCCGGGTGCAGATGTCCAGTTTTTTACGGAAGGAGAAGTCATACGAGAAGTCCAGCTCAAGGCCATTTCTTCACCAACGTTGGTTTATGAACACCTGCGGCGTTATCCAGATATCGAAATTCTAGCAACTGATGAAGTGGCAGCGATTATTGAAGGAGTGGATAGCTCCGGATTGACCAATGCCACGCTATCTAAAGACGTTATTGAGCGAATGCACGATCTAGAAGGTCAAGGTCTTCTCGAAGAAATATCGGACGGAATGATCACCTCCGCCTTCGTAACATCCGGGTTTCTGGTCTATCGAATCTTACAAACCCAGAGTGTTAAAACAACAGACTTCAAACCCTACCTGGCCAACGCCGGGATCGCTATTGGCACGGCGTCGTTGGTTGAAGGTGCCCTCTCTGTCGCCGGAAACTAACCGTGCCTCGGTTCGATTGTCACTAGCACCGCCGACGCTGGCCAAACTGGTGGTCTCTAAGCGAAGTTCGTTCGGTATAACTTCCCACAACCCAAATAAAGCACTGCACATCAATGAGATCCTTGGGACACTAACACCATTCAGGCGCGGCTCTTGTTCCTGCATCCTATGTTAAATCTGGCTCAAAATCTGCGTTATTTGATCTGACCCAGGCGGCCAGACTTTCGACGAGCGCGTCTATGTTCTTCTTGCGCAGCCAGCACTCCCAGACGATGGCCGTTCGCCAGCCAGCATTTTTCAGTCGCTGCAGGTTGCGTCGATCGCGTAAGATGTTCCCCGCGAATTTACTCTGCCAGAATTCCTTCCTTGTCGCTGGTATTGTTGCGAACCGGCAGCCTTCATGCCGATGCCAGAAGCATCCATGAATTTGGATGGCGGCCTTCCACTTTGGTAGAACGATGTCCGGCGTTCCGGGCAGGCGCTTGTCATGAAGGCGAAACCTGAAGCCTTGCGCATGCAATGACGCGCGCAATCTCAATTCAGGGCGTGTGTTCTTTCCGCGAATACCGGACATCATCCGTGATCGGGTGGCTGGATCAACAATATCAGTCATAAAAGCCCCTGGCCAATTAGGTCGAACCTGGTATCACGGTCTTTGAATGGAGATAGTGTTTCAAATGACTTCAAACTTCAAGGTTGTGGATCTGTTTGCCGGCCCTGGCGGGCTTGGAGAGGGCTTTGCTTCGCTGGAAGTAGATGGCGAACATCCTTTCAGCATCGGCATATCGGTTGAGAAGGAACAAAGTGCCTGGAAGACACTCAGGCTTCGAGCCTTCCTTCGAGAATATACTAGGAAGAACAAGAAGCTGCCGGACGAGTTCGTTGAGTTCCATGCGAGAGAAAGGTTTGAGCCGGAATGGGCAGAGGTGGATGCGGAAGCCTGGGAACACGCATGTTCGGAAGCCCGCCTCCTTGAACTTGGCTGCGAGAAGGCTGCCTCAGAGATTGACCTCGCGATCGATCAGCTGAGATCCGAATGTGAGGACACGATCCTGATCGGTGGACCGCCGTGCCAGGCCTATTCTCTGGTCGGCCGAGCACGTTCGAGAGGCAAAAAGGACTATGTTCCGGAGGAGGATGCGAGGCATTTCCTGTTCCGGGAATATATTCGCGTTCTGGACCGGCTTCGCCCAGCCATCTTCGTGATGGAAAATGTGAAGGGAATGCTCTCTTCGACCGTCCAGAGCCGGCAAGTTTTTGAGATGGTGGTGGAAGACCTTTCATCTCTCGGGCACGAAGACGAAACGGTCTACGAGCTTCGAGCCATCAGGATCGAAGGCGAAGAGATCAGGCTCAAGTCAGCGGGCAAACCAACCGATTTCATTGTCAGGGCAGAGCAGTTCGGAGTGCCGCAAAGGAGGCATCGCGTAATCATCATCGGCGTTCGATCCGACCTTGCGGGCCTTGCTGATGACGTCTCGATTCCGCTTCCCTCACCCTCGCGTGTCACGGTTTCGGATGCGATTGGCAGCATGCCGCCGCTAAGAAGCGGTCTGAGCCCTGCGAAGCTCGATGACACAGGAAAATGGAGGGATGCCGTTAGAAAGGCTGCTGGGCAGCTTTCCTCGGCGGCAAAGGCATCCGGCAATACGAAGCTGGCTGCCAGTCTGGATAAAGCTTCGTCTCCGGTGCAAGGCAAGGCGCTGAGCGAAAGATTGAGTAGGGCGCTTCCTCAGGGCTACGGTGCATCGAATGTCCCGCTTCTGCAGTGGCTCGAGAACAAGCAGTTGCGAGCTCTGGCGCAACACGACACACGAGGTCACATGGAAAGCGACCTTGGTCGCTATCTCTTTGTTTCAACATTCGGCGAGGTGAATGGGCTCAGCCCCAAGGCACCGGACTTCCCTGCGGAACTGGCGCCGGATCACAGGAGTTGGTCGACCGGCAAGTTTGCCGATCGCTTCAGGGTCCAGCTTGCAAGTGAACCCGCCACCACGATAACCAGTCACATTTCGAAGGATGGGCACTACTTCATCCACCCTGATCCGTTGCAATGTCGCAGCCTCACAGTCCGCGAAGCTGCACGTCTGCAGACATTTCCCGACGACTATCTATTCCTTGGGAACCGTACACAGCAATATGTGCAAGTCGGCAACGCTGTGCCTCCTTACCTTGCGCATCAGATAGCCCGACTTCTCTTCGCTATACTTGATTGCAGGTCCTCCCGCGAGACCATTCTATGATCTATATATTGCATATATAATATACATATTGACATTGAATGTCATGAGGTAGATATAAAGTACAGAACAGTTGATTCGTGAGAGTGAAATGATGCACAAAAAACGAGAAAAGTTTCTGGAATTGGCAGAGAAGCGGGTGAACAATGCAATCAAACAGATACAGCTGATCGGAAACCTCTCGAACCCGATAAACTATGAATTCGAAGAAGCCGATTGCCAGAAAATCTTTAAAGCAATCGATTTGGAAGTTCGGGCAATGAAACGAAAGTTCTCCGAAAACAGTCAAAAAGCGAAAGGGAAATTCACCTTAAGGGGTGACAACTGATGTGGCATTTCAGAAAATCATCCTACGAGGATACCATTGCAGAATCAAAGCTCGGTGAATTTTTTTCAGGAGAACCAAGCGAAGCAATAATCAGAGAAGCGTTCCAGAATTCTCTCGATGCGGTCAAAGATCAAAGCGAGCCCGTAAGAATTTCAATCACATTCGGAACCAATGATCCGTCAGAGTTTCCTGTCGCCTACGAGGAAGTTTATAAGCACTGGGGCGCCCTTGGCGCTAAGTACTCTTCAGACAGCCCGTCGGATTATATGCTGATTGAAGATTTTAACACCAAAGGGCTCGAAGGACCTGTCGATAAAGAAGAAACACCTCACGGGAGTCTCTACAGCTTCTGGTGGGAAGAAGGCCGGTCAAAAAAGAAAACGGGGAGCGGCGGAAGCCACGGAGTTGGAAAAAGCACCTTGTCCAGCGCATCGCAAATTAACACCTTTATGGCGCTATCTATCCGGGAGCATGAACCGGAAAGTGAAATTCTTGTCGGATACAGTATCCTGCCGCCCCACGAAGTCGAAAACATAGAATATCTTGGATACGCACGATTCGGTAACAAATTTTCTCGCGGCCCGGAAGACAGAACGGTAATCTATCCATACTTGGGAAGTCAGCCGAAGCAGGCTCCAATGCTAACAGATTTTCGGGCACATGCGAAGCTGAAGAGGGTCAACGAACCAGGGCTTTCGATATTCATCCCAAGAATTCGATCCGAGATTGAACGATCTTCCATGATTCTTTCGATAATCCGGAATTTCTTCTTCCCTATCATACGGGAAAATCTGGAAGTCGAGATTTGGGATGACCAAATTGACGATTGTCTCGCTATCAATAAATCATCGATTTTCGCAATCGCCGAGCAAGAATTTGAAGGTAATAGTGATCGAGATCAGGTGCTCGCTTTGCTCCGGGTGGCGCTGGAGGCAAGCAAGATCGCGAGCCAAACCGGATTTTTCTTCACCAAAGCTGATTTTGAATTCTCTTCTGACACTGGCCTCAGCGCAGAAGCATTTTCGGAAACAAGCATCAATAAAATGTGGGAAGAATATGAGGCGGGAACGGTTGTAGCTCTGCGACTGGAGATACCAATGAAACTGAGTGTAGGGGGCACAAAGCTTGGTTACGTTGATCTGTATGCGAAAAAATCGGACGAACAAAATACAAAGACATACAGAGCATTTAGGGGCAATATCCTAATCGGGCGAGAAAAGTGCAGGGCAAGCCAACCATTCGAAACTCTCATTCTGGACATCTTCAATGATGGCGATGGTAACGAACTTTCCGAATATATGAAATACTCGGAGGACCCTGGACATACCGAATGGAAAAGTTCAGCGTTGCGGCGAAGCGAAGGCAGATACGCCAGTACCGAATATTGGCAACGTCATCTTGTTCAAAAGCTTGGGGGCTCGTTTATCTCGATGCTTTCCGGGACAGATGAAAAGGAGCAGATCAACAATTTTGCCGATGACATATTTTATGTCGAGCATCAGTTGCCGCCGGAACAAAATGGTCTGCCAAAAGGAAAGAAGGGCAAGAAGAAAGGGCCTGAGAAACCCGAAATACCTGACATTCCACCTCCGTCTCCACAAATTTTCAGTATCCGAAGAGATGGTGAAGGAAGAGCCACAGTGTTTGGGACCGACAATCTTTCCGAAGCCCTTCAAAAAGCGCCGGATCATGCAATTTCTGCAAAATTATGGGCTGCTAATATCATTTTCGGCAAAAGTAAATCAAACTGGAAAAAGGCACATCATGAAGCGGATTTTGATTTTCGCATCGATGGAATGGTGCACGCAAATAATGCCAATGTAACCAATCTGAATGCCAATGAACTTACATTTGAAATCAATGATCCGGATTTCGAAATCGAACTCTATGGGTTCGATCCTAACAGGGACGTTCATATCGACGTAAAAAAAGTCCGGGAGGCTGGCGATGACCTCAGCTAACTTGAACTTTACCCAAAGGCGGAAAATCAAATCCAATCTGGTTGATGTTACCATCAAAGAGCGGAATGATGATTTTATCCGTGTTGCATTGCATATGGACAGCAAGGCACTCAACAGCGTCGAGGGCTATCGACTGGTCCTTGACGCCTTTGATCGAGGCCAACATGAGCGCAAAGTCATCAGCAATCCGGCCGATCAGGATTTTGATTTTGATTTGTTTCCGATCGATGCCAATCTGCGTTTCAAAATCCGGCAGGTATCCTCCGGTATCGATACAGGAAGAGTCATTGCGGCAACTGCCGATATTCGGCCAGTCGAAGCTAAAGGTCAAACCGAACGGAAA
>CAJQMX010000011.1 GCA_905479515.1 uncultured Parasphingopyxis sp. | reverse complement strand
GCGCTCCATTGGGGCATCGGGTTTGAAAAAAAGTGTGCCGGCAAAATCGCCTGTCTCCTGCTCCCAGCGGCGGCCGCGACGGCCATAACCAGCAGTCTGGCGGAGGGCCAGAATCCAGACCGGACCGCCTGCCCCAGCTTCTGCGCGGCGACGCGCCTCCGCGCTCGTTGAATCGAGCGTGTCGAAAACTTCGATCAGCGTTCCTGATGGAAGCTTGCGCACGTTTTAGAAAAGAGACGCCGCTGCGGTTTCTGCAATCTGCCGCAGATAGCCCATGCCGACCGTCAGCACCGGGAACATGAGAGCAGCCGAACCCCAGGCTGCGAGCCCGAGAGCCGGGCCATGATCGCGTTCAAATGCAGGCGTAGGCTCATCGAACCACATGAACCAGATAATCCGCAAATAGTAGAAAGCAGAGACGGCGCTGGCCAAAACGCCCGCCACAGCGAGCCAGATGAGACCGGAATCCACAGCCGCCAGAAATACATACCATTTGCCGAAGAACCCTGCTGTCGGCGGCACGCCGGCGAGAGAGAACAGAAGCACGGTCAGGATCAGCGCCATCGGCATATTGGTGCGCGACAGACCTGACAGGTCAGAGATGTTTTCGGTCATGCCGCCGCGGCGGCGCATCATCAAGATGACGGCGAAGGTTCCAACGGTCATGACAATATAGATCGCCATATAGATCAGGACCGAGGACACGCCGGAAGCCGAACCGGCGGCAAGCCCGATCAGCGCATAGCCCATGTGACCAATTGAGGAATACGCCATCAGGCGTTTGATGTTTGTCTGCGCGATGGCGGAAAAGGCGCCCACCATCATGGAGGCAAGCGCTATGAGCGCGATCACAGGCCGCCAGTCTTCGACAACGCCCGGGAAGGAGGACATAAGGACACGAGTGAAAAGCGCCATCGCGGCGAGCTTCGGCGCAGCGGCGAAAAAGGCCGTCACCGGCGTTGGCGAGCCTTCGTAGACGTCCGGAGTCCACATATGGAATGGCGCGGCGGAAACCTTGAAGGCGAGTCCCGAGATCATGAAGACAAGACCAATGACAAGGCCGGCATTGTTCTGATTCACAGCTGCAGCCTTGGCGATCTCGGTAAAGACCGTGGAGCCCGTGAAGCCATAAACCAGCGAGGCGCCGTAAAGCAGAAGGCATGACGACAAGGCGCCCAATACGAAATATTTGAGGCCCGCTTCGGTCGACCGACGGCTGTCGCGATTGAAGGCTGCCAGAATGTAAAGCGCGAGGCTCTGGGTTTCGACGCCCATATAGAGCGAAATCAGGTCGGTGGCGGACACCATCAAAGACATGCCGAACGCAGCAAGAACGATCAGTACGGGGTATTCAAAACGGCCGAGCTTTTCGCCGGCGAGATAACGGTCCGACATCAAAATGGCGAAGGCCGCCGCGCCATAGATTAAAATCTTGCAGAAAGTTGAAAAGGCGTCGATGCGGAACGCGCCGTCAAACAGAGACGTCGTGGCGCCGCCGCCGGGTGAGACGAAAACCAGAACGCCAGCAACCATGAGCAACAGCACCGCCAAAATAGAAATTTTCGACGCGGCTTTATCACCGAGGAAAACGCCGGTGATCAATAGCGCCATGGCGCCGATCGCCAGCGCCAGCTCCGGGCGGGCAAAAGAAAGGGTTTCAAAAAGGCCCATCAGTTCACTCCGCCGGCAATGAGCGCTGCATTGTAATTTTCAATCAAAAGATCCACCGCTGGACTGAAGACGTTAAGCGCCGGCCCCGGGTTGAAACCGAGGAACAAGGCGAAAGCCATCAAGACGCCAAGCATCGCAAGTTCTCGTGTATTCACATCTGTGATCGTCATGAGCGATTCTTTTTCCAGCTTGCCATACATCACTGCCCGATAGAGCCGAAGCGCATAGGCCGCCGACAAGATCACGCCGAAGGCGGCGAAAAAAGCAATCCAGCTATTCAGCTTGAAAGCGCCGGTCATGGTCAGGATTTCGCCGACAAAACCGCTTGTGCCGGGCAGTCCGACATTGCCCATGGTGAAAAAGAGGAAAAGGAACGCATATAGCGGCATGCGGTGAACGAGACCGCCATAGGCGGCGATCTCTCGCGTATGCATGCGGTCGTAGACGACGCCGACACAAAGGAAGAGAGCGCCGGAGATAAAGCCGTGCGACAGCATCTGGAACAGGGCGCCGTCAATCCCCTGCTCCGTGCCTGTGAAAATGCCCATGGTCACGAAGCCCATATGGGCGACTGAGGAGTAAGCAATGAGTTTCTTGATGTCTTCCTGCGCCAGCGCCACAAGCGACGTGTAGATGATCGCAATCACCGAGAGCGCAAACACGAAAGGCGCGAAATCAGCGCTCGCCAACGGGAACATCGGCAGCGAGAAACGCAAGAAGCCGTAGCCGCCCATCTTCAACAGTATCGCCGCCAGCACCACAGAACCGGCGGTCGGCGCCTGAACGTGCGCATCGGGAAGCCAGGTATGAACCGGCCACATAGGCATCTTCACTGCAAACGAGGCGAAGAACGCCACCCAAAGCCATTTTTGCGCCCCATGAGGGAAATCAAAATTCTGAAGCGCGGGAATATCCGTCGTGCCGGCCTGCGCATACATCCACGCCATGGCGATGAGCATGAAAAGCGAGCCGAGCAAGGTGTAGAGGAAGAATTTGAGCGACGCGTAAATTCGGCTCGGCATCATGACGCCGGCGAATTCCTTCGTTCCTTTTGAGCCCCACACGCCGATGATGAGGAACATCGGAATGAGGCTGCCCTCAAAGAAGAAATAGAAGAGGAACAGGTCGAGGGCGCAGAAAACGCCGATCATCAGCGTTTCAAGAATAAGAAACGCGATCATGTAATCGGCGACGCGGGACTTGATCGAATTCCACGACGCCAGAATACAGATTGGCATAAAGAAGGTGGTCAAAAGCACGAACAGGATCGAAATCCCGTCGACGCCCATCTTGTAGCTGATGCCCCCGCCGATCCACGGGAACTGCTCC
>CAJQMX010000010.1 GCA_905479515.1 uncultured Parasphingopyxis sp. | reverse complement strand
ATCGCGCAGTAGTAGCGAGCATAGTCGCGGATTTCCTTGACCAGTGGCTCGACATCTTCGCCCGTCGCTCCGGTCTCTCGCGCATGGGCCTTGAAAGCCTCATAGACTTCGCCGAGCTTTGGAATATCGCCGGTCTTGACGGTCAGATAATGGCGCATGAAGCCGTCGAAATGCGTGTTGTAGGCTTCCTGACCGAAGGCGATCTCCATCGGTCGCCAGAATTCTTCGTAGAGCCGCGTCTGAAGGACGGGCTCCAGCCCCATCAGGATGAAGTTGCGGATCAGATCAGCCTGGCTGAGCTCGCGGCCCGTTGAGTTCATGCTCTCGAAGATGAGCTGCGGATTGTCCTGGTCGCGATTGAGGGCGATATCGACCACGACGAGCTTGGCGAGCCCGTTGCAAACGGCCTCCAGATCACCTTTGCAGCCTGCGATCAGACCCTCGAAGAGCGCAAAGTTTTCCCTGACGCGGATCGAGTGCTCGGCGGGTTGCTCCTTGCCGCCAACAATCGCCTTCAGCGTCTTCTTGTCGGTCTGTGATAGTAGCAACTTGTAATGCCGCTCGCCTGTCTCCTCGGGATTGAGCAAATAGTAGTTACGCAGCTTGCGGGCGGAAAATCCGTCAACGGGTTCCTCATCGCCTAGTGCGTTGGCCAGTGCCGCGAGCAACAGTGTCACGGTGGTCAGGCGTTGCTGGCCGTCGATCACCAGAAGCGGGGCTTGGTGAGATACCTGCGACAAGCCTTCTTCGATATAGACAATCGAGCCGACAAAATGCACCGAGATTGCATCGTTCTTGCCTGTGCGGATGATGTCATCCCAGAGCTGACGGCACTCTTTCTCCGTCCAGGAATAGGTGCGCTGATAGATCGGGATCACGAACTGCGGTGACTTCTTTAGGAACGCGAGGAGTTTGGCTTCGGTGGCTTTCATAGATTAAAGCTCCCCTCGAAATGCGCGATTCTGTAGAGACAAGAAGAGCGCTCCGAATTCTTCCGCACTTTCCTTTATAGGCACGGCATTTCGTTCCACCAATCTGACCCTAGCCAGAAACTCGTTCTGCTTCTCAATTATAGGCACAGGAATTCGGAAGCGCTTCACTATATCCGTTGTCAAATTCTTCCAAATGGCACCAGTCCCCTTCGCCATGTTGCTAGCACGTTGTGCATCCAAAACCTGATAGAAGAACCTTGCGTTTATCCTATCATCTAGGTCTCGAAAGCCGACGAATCCATCATGAATGCAAGCATCTACTGCAAGAATGGCAGGCAGCCCTACTGCACCACTAACGGCCATTACCACAGAGCCAGCACTCATTGGTCTGCTCTTCTTCGCGCCCGCCTCGGTCAGACTATCAATTTTTGGCGTGACCAACATACCGTCACGAGTTATGTCCGCTATCATCAAGCGTGGAACCGGACCGCCAAAATAGCGCGGATCACCTTGTGGACGGGGCGAACTGCCCCTCACAACATTGCAAAGGCAGTCAAGGTCGACACTTTCGCTCATGTCTTTCTCAAACATCTCAAAAAAAATCGCCTGGCCCAAGGTATTGAGGCGATCAATGGCCCGCTGGCGCAGTCGGCGCATCGCATCCGCTTGATCGAGGATTTTCGCAATCCGCTTCTGTTCATCAAGCGGCGGAAGGGGTATTTGAAAGTCCTCTATAGCCTTCTTAGTGATTGCTTCCCTTGTGGCCCCACCGCCCGCAATTCGCAGCAAGCTAGCTTTTGTTCGAGGATTTATTAAAAGGTGCTCCAAGTAATCTGGACTCAATCGGCGCTTATCTGGGCGAATGATAGCGACGTGCTGATTTACTCGCCCACCCTCAAATTTGTCTGGAATTCGACAAGAGCGCGCCACAGAGGCGCCAGTAATGTTCAATAGAACATCGCCAGATACTAGCTCGACATTTGCTAGTCCTTTTGCCTGTTGATCATTGAGATACGCAAGACCGTCTTCAACAAATAGCCCATCGTGCACATTCATGCTTCGGATAAGAGGAATACCCTCTGTCTGATATGCCTTTTGACCTCCTCGTGGTGTCGCTCCGCTACCGATTTTTGAAGTTAGCTCACCCAATGCGACGTTCGTCCAACTCATCCCAGCATCTCCTCCAACTGGCTGAGGCCGTCATTGATCTCGACTTCGATTGCCCGCAGCTCAGCGATAATGGCCTTCGGGTCCTGGTGCTCGACCTCTTCGTGCTCGACCTCCTTGTAGCCGTTGAGCGATAGATCGTAGTCAGCAGCCGCGATATCCGCCAGCGATACGCAGAAGCTCTGGGCCGTGCGCGGATTTTCTAGTTCGTCACCGTCCTTCTCGGCCCATCTGGTCAGAAGGTCGGGGAAGTTGTTTTTTTCATGTTCTGCTTCGCTTAGCTCTTCCGTTGGAATTGGCCCGAGCTTTTCGGTCGGCAGAAGTGGAGTGCGTTTGTCATCGAGCGAGATGCCATCGGCCTGCACATCATAGAACCAGACTTGATCGGTTCCGCCGACGCCCGTCTTGGTGAACATAAGGATCGCGGTCGATACGCCCGCATAGGGGCGGAAGACACCGGACGGCAGTTTGATCACTGCATCAAGTTTGTGATCCTCAACCAACATCCGGCGGATTTCCTTGTGGGCATTGGAGGAGCCAAACAGCACGCCATCGGGCACGACCACGGCAGCGCGACCGCCTGTCTTCAGCAGGCGCAGGAAGAGTGCGACAAACAAAAGCTCGGTCTTCTTCGTCTTGACAATCTTCTGGAGGTCCTTGGCGGTGCTGTCATAGTCCAACGATCCCGCGAACGGGGGATTGGCAAGGATCAGGGAATACTTGCCCGCATCGGCGTTGTGCTCTTCTGCAAGGCTGTCGCGGTAGGACACATCGGCATCCTCGACGCCGTGCAGCACCATGTTCATAGCCCCGATGCGGAGCATGGTCGGGTCGAAGTCAAAGCCGTGGAACATGTCGTTATGGAAGTGCGCACGCTGCTTCTCATTGCGGAAGAGCGCGGGATGGTTGGTGCGAAGGTATTCCCCGGCCGCAACCAGGAAGCCGCATGTGCCCGAGGCAGGGTCGCAGATCACGTCGTCGGGCGTCGGCGCTGTCAGCTCGACCATCAACTGAATTATATGGCGCGGCGTGCGGAACTGACCGTTCTGACCAGCGCTCGCGATCTTGCCGAGCATGTATTCGTAGAGGTCGCCCTTGGTGTCGCGATCATCCATCGGGATTTGGTCGAGCATCTCGACGACTTTGGACAGAAGCGAGGGGCTGGAGAAGCCGAGGCGCGCATCTTTCATGTGCTTGCCATAGCTAGAGCCTTCTTCCCCAAGCTGGCGAAGAAACGGGAAGACATGCTCATCGACGACTGCCATCATTTCGCGGGCTTCGAAGTTCTTGAAGCGTGACCAGCGCATGTCCTCGTAGGCGCGGCCCTTATCGTCCTTGCCTTCAGGGAAAATGCGGCGTTCCATTTCGAGGCCAAGCGTTTCGGCTTTGCTTTCTTCGAGCGTGTGCAGATCATCGAGCCGCTTGATAAAGAGCAAATAGGTGATCTGTTCGATCACTGAAAGCGGGTTCGAAACACCGCCCGACCAGAACGCATTCCAGATTTGGTCAACCTTGTTTCGAATTTCGCCTGTCAGCATGTTCGCCCCTGCTTTTGTTTTTCGTGTTGTCTTGTGAAGGTACGAGGTGGCTTTCGACGTAGGCGCGCATGAACTCTCTGATCACCTGCGCCGCTGGCTTGTCGTCGGCCTGGCATGCCATAAGGAATTCATCGCGCAACTCGCGATTGACTCGGACCCGCATGCCAACGTCCTTCTTCATGGGCGTCAGTGTAGCCGTTGGATACACATTCTGCCAACGGTATTTCCGAAAATTCCCACAGAGTACAAGCGCATCCAAGGGCGTCTCCTTGGTCGTAGTCCAGCGGCGAAACGCTTGCGCGCATTCAACCTGCGCAAGGTTGGCCCATGTATCCAAAGAGCACGGGGAGGCTCTTGGTCGTAGGTATCGGGTC
>CAJQMX010000009.1 GCA_905479515.1 uncultured Parasphingopyxis sp. | reverse complement strand
GACAAGCACCGCCATATTGAGAACGCCGTTTCGCAGCGCGCGCCAAGCTGCAACAAAGAAAGGCCAGCTCGGATAAACTATCGCTGCGCTGCCAAGGATAAATAGCCAAAGATCCAGGCGCAGCCCAAAAGGCGGCGCTGGCGGCGTAAATAGTCCGCCCATTGGCGAATAAATGAAAATGGGAATAGCAAATATCAGCGCAATCCAGAAGCGATTGCGCATATCTTTTACCATGTCAGCCATATCCTTACCGCCGCCATGGCCCATTTCATGCGCGGTATGATCGGTAGCGGCCTGCTTGTCATTTTCGCTCGACGTAGTGGCTTTTTTGCCATGATCGGCGTGTTTCTTATGATCAGGAGCGCCGGTCTTTTGTTGTCCTTTTTCGCATAAATGCTTTGGCAACAGCTCTCCGTCGCAGTGATAGCCGCACTCGGCAATTTTTGTTTCGATTTCTACGAGCTCTATTTCTTTTTCATCGAAAGTTACGGTGGCGCTGCCGCTGGCATGGTTTACCGATACTTTTTCAATCCCCCTTAACTTGGAAAGCTGTTTTTCAACACCCTGTGAACTGAGCGGTGAAATCAACCCAGAGACTTCAAGTACAGCGGTCCGCATTGTGATTCCTTCTTAGATTTTGCATATATTTTGGCAGTAATCTGCCAAGCCACAGCATGGTTTTAGATATCAGCCAGTCAAAAGACCGTTGGTAGGCGGACAGCGCGCAACCACGATACTGAACCCGGCAGCAAGATAGACGGAACGGGATGCGCTTCGTTACAGTCGAACGACAGCAGAGCTCAATCTAAGGGAACGGAGTGGGTCGCATGTGAACAATCGCAATTGAGAAATCCATGCACAGGACAGGTTTCACATGTTTCTTTCAATCTGGTGCGCAAAGCGTGACGCGCCCGGTGCAAACGGACCCGTAAATTGCTCTCACGGATACCCAGGGAGGCGGATACACTCTCGCGGGCTTCGCCGACGATGTCGATACGCCAGAGAAGATCGGCATAATCGGATTTTAGGGTTGGGAGGAGCTGATACAGACAAATGCAAATCATGCGGTCCAACTCATGTTCCGTTTCTTCGCTATCCATCAGCTTTTCGAAGTTTGCATATTCCTTTTCAATGCCGCGTCGTTTGCTCTGAGTGCGATAATGGTCGATCAAGGTTGTATGGAGCACCTTGCGCATCCATCCTCTTAATTTTTCGCTGTCTCGTACATCTTCAATACGATCCAACACCCTGACGTAGAAATTCTGCAGCACGTCCGCTGCTTCGTCTCGGTTCCCAAGCTTATACACCAAATATCGCAGGAACTCGGCTTGGACTTCGGCCATGACCTTATGCACCGAATAGTCCTCCCCCGGTTCATTATCTTCAGATGCCATAATTCACTCCCGGCAAGCAGCGCCTTGGTCGTTCCGCGCCTTTATCTTGTCATGTCTAAGCTGTTTAGTGGACCCGATTGCCTTGTCATTGTCAAACTGTAACGAACGCGCGCCGTTGCCGTCCTTCTTATTGACGCGAGAGATTTCCAGCGGGCCGAATAGCCCTGTCTTGCAATTAGCGATCGATAGTGAGGAAAGCAAATGTGGACATATCTACTATCAAAATTTCTATCCAGTTTTATAAAAACCGGTGGCCTGCGTGTAATCTTTCCGGACGGACAGGAACAGCAATATGGCTCAGATTGTGAGAATATAGTACAAATCAACATACATTCGCGCGGTCTGCCCAGGAAGCTTTTCCTCAACCCCGAACTTGTTCTGGGCGAGGCCTATATGGACGGTTCGCTGACCGTAGCAAATGACGATATTTATGGATTGCTGGAATTCTTGATCAACAACCAATCGTTGCAACGCCCAAGCTGGTTTTCTCGCAAAATTGCCCTTTATCGGCAATTTCATCGATATTTTACTCAACATAATCCGCTAATCATAGCGCGCAACAATGTGGCGCATCATTACGATCTTTCGAAAGATTTTTATCGGCTCTTTCTGGACGATGATATGCAATATTCCTGCGCATATTTTACCAGTCCCGATGACAGCCTGGAAACGGCACAAAAAAGCAAGAAGCATCATATTGCCGCCAAGCTAATGCTTGAACCAGGTCATCGCGTTTTGGATATCGGGTGCGGTTGGGGCGGGCTTGGCCTTCATCTGGCCAAAGAGCATGGCGCACAAGTAACCGGGGTCACGCTGTCATGTGAGCAGCACAACGTAGCCCTCGAGAGGGCAGAAAAATTGCAGGCAGGCGCCTGCGCAGAATTTCGTCTGCAAGATTATCGAGAGGTCACCGAAACCTTTGATCGCATTGTGTCGGTCGGTATGTTCGAGCATGTCGGGATACCCCATTATTCGGAGTTTTTTTCCAAGTTACATGGCAGTCTCGCGGACGACGGTATAGCGCTCCTGCATTTTATTGGTCGAGCCGATGGTCCGGGTGCAACAAACCCGTGGATTGCAAAATATATATTCCCCGGAGGCTATTCTCCGGCTCTTTCCGAAGTAATGGCCGCTGCTGAGCGTTCAGGCTTATATGTCACAGATGTCGAAGTCTGGCGCCTCCATTACGCCGAGACCCTGAAAGCATGGCGCGACAGATTCGAACAAAAAATCGATGAGGTTCGAAAAATATATGATGAACGGTTCTGCCGGATGTGGCGATTCTACCTTGTCGTCAGCGAGCTCGCGTTCAGACAAAATGGCCATGTGGTTTTTCAGGTTCAATTAGCCAAAAAACAGGACGCTGTTCCGCTTACGCGCGACTATCTGGTTCATTCGCAAGCAGAGGAAGAGAATTCAAGGCGCGCTGCATGATCCTAGAGTTTGGCATGAAGGCTTGGAGGTACATTTAACATAAGTGTAACAAATCATCGTTTGCCACGTCCTTATAATTGAACCCAATCGAACCGTTCCTGATGTCGTGGAACGCCGCTGGTTTGAGCCATCACCATGTATGCAATCACATAGGTAAGCTTTGGAGAATTTCAGATGGACGATGCCAAAAATGATAATGCAAACCGAGAAATTATCACGATGTACGCCCCAATTTTCCGGCAGAAGCTTGCAAGGCTGGAAACGCACGGGCAGCAAGACACCGCCGAGGCAGATGAATTGCGCGGAGTATTATCGCGGATTGATCGTGCGCAAACCTGCGCTGAGCTTGAACCAACGACAATCCGTCATGAGACCAGCCATCACCGAGAACATCAAGATGCCTGACTCTGACCGGACGGAGTGACCCAAGCATTTCATGCGTTGGCCTGCAATTTAACTAGCGAGCGCGGAATCCCGCAGAACCGCTTTACTGCAAAGGAAAGAACCAGTGTCGATTAACAATGAAATGGAATTGAAAGGGGTCTTCAAGGCTGAACAGCTAGAGCAGTTAAAAGGTCTTTCTGTCATTAGGGAGCTGGCAGTTGACAAAGCAGTTTCTCGAGTACTGACAACGACATATTTTGATACGCCGGATCACGCGCTGAACAAGCACGGTTTTTCATTGCGCGTACGCAAAACCGGTCAGACTTATACCCAGTGCCTGAAACGGCAAAGCGAACCTCTGGGTGCGATCATAGGGAGAACAGAATGGGAGGCTAAAATACCGGATCAAATCCCACAAATTGACCTTCTTGAAAACAAGAAAATCCGGACCAAGTTAAAACGGTTGACGGGAGACAATCTACAAGCTGTTTTCCAATCCGTTGTTAGAAGGCAGTCCCGTAAACTCAAATTTGATGATGGTACGACAGTGTCGCTCGACATCGATGTCGGCGAAGTCACCCTAGGTGATGCAGTCCAGCCAATTTGTGAATTCGAGCTTGAACTTTTGAGCGGTTCAGCCGCTCATATATTTGAACTTGGGCGAATAATTAATCAGACAGTGCCATTCCGGATCAGCACCGTGAGCAAAGCAGCGCGTGGCTATTCATTGTTATCCAAGGAAGAACCACGCGCTCAAAAATGGCAACGGCCTAAGCTGTTGAAGAATTCCACTGCAGAGCAGGCCGTTGTTGACAATCTCCAGCAGACAATCAGTTCTCTACTAGCCAACGAAGCGCTCGTTCTGCTGGGCGATGCCGAAGCCATCCATCAAATGCGTGTTGCCTTGCGGCGTTTGCGTGCAGGCTTGGAGGTTTTCCAGACCAATATTGTCCAGGAAAAATATGATCGGATTGTGGGTGAAGCACAATGGCTCGGCGATGAACTATCGGCAGCGCGCAGCTGGGATGTTTTTATCGATGAATTTGTGGCACCAGTCGCCAAACTTTCCAGACCGACAACCGGATTTGAACTGCTTTTATCGGCTGCAGAGAAAGAAAGAGTTCTTCATCGCAAACAAGCCCGCAGCGCAGTCAATTCCGCGCGCTATACGGAATTTATTCTGGAACTTAGTATCTGGCGGTGTAGTGATAACTGGTGGGATAGTGCAGCATCTTCAAAAGCAATAGACCTGTCAGAGCCGGTTAGAAAGTTTTGCGCAAAGCAGCTCAAAAAGCAGAATAAAATCGTGCGCAAAAAGTTTAAAAAGCTTGGTAAAATGTCCGAGGACGAACGGCATAAGCTAAGATTATCTGTTAAGAAACTACGTTATACTATAGATTTTTGTGCTAATATATATCTAGATAAGCAAGTTTCTATTTTTCAGAAGAGGCTCAATCCGGTTCAGGCTGGGCTGGGTTTTTTGAATGATGTCCTCGCTGCGGAACTGCTTGTCGAGAAATTGATGGGTGTGAAATCCGATCCTGCCACTCCAGCATGGCTTTATACCGCTGGTATTGTCATCGGATGGCACCGCCGCGAAGCCAAATTGACCGAAAAAAAGCTTTTCAAGGATGTAAATCGGTTCCTCAAAACCTATGCTTTCTGGGATAGAAACTAATTCCGATGCAGAATCGGAATGTGATAGCAAGCCGGTTCAAACGAGATCGAAAAAGGGCTCGGCGATGAGCGGCGCGTTGGCTCTTGTTGTATTGGGTGTCTTTATTGCTCTGTTGTTTGACTACTCAAATGGAATGCAGGATGCAGCCAATATGCTGGCAACGGTCATTGCATCGCGCGCTATGACGCCAATACAGGCAATTATTCTGGTTTCCTCTTTCACATTCCTCGGACCAATCATTGGCGGGACCGCAGTTGCCAATACGATTGGCAGCTTTGTTGACGTTTCCGATATGACAAATATCGTATCACTTACCGTCATATTATCAGGGCTCGGTGGCGCGATTATCTGGAATTTTTCGACTTGGTGGTTCGGACTTCCAGTATCGTCTTCTCAAGCTCTTGTTGGCGGCTTGGTTGGGGTAGTGACTGTGGCCGCAGGTCCTGATCATGTGGTCTGGGGTTTTGAGACAGTTGACGGCTTTCATCTTACCGGGGTTGCCAAGATACTGGGAGCATTGCTTCTTTCCCCAGTTTTGGGATTTTTCCTTGGCGGTTTATTGCAACGTCTCATGGCATTTATCCTGCGTGCCGCAAGACCTTCAGCCAATAAATATCTGCGTGCCTTTCAGTGGTTAACCACGGGCGTACTTGCCTTTTCTCATGGAACAAATGATGCGCAAAAAGGCATGGGCATGATTGCAATGATCCTCGTCCTCGGAGGAGTAAACGCACAATTTTACGTGCCTTTGTGGGTCATTATGGCAAGCGCAACCGCGATCACGATCGGAACACTGACCGGTGGTTGGCGTATTGTTAGGACATTGGGTTTTGGAATCTACAAGGTGAGACCTATCCATGCATTGGATTCGCAGATAACCTCGGCGGGAGTGATTTTGGCAGCTTCTTCGCTCGGAGCGCCAGTGTCCACCACCCAAGTGGTCAGCACGGCGATTATGGGTGTTGGCGCGGCAGAGCGTCCAAAATCTGTTCGTTGGGGTACTGCAAAACATATCCTCGGGACATGGTTGATCACGATCCCGGGTGCAGCGAGCGTTTCCATTGCCATCTACTGGTTGATTCAACTGGCCGGGAATATGTTATGATGGGAAGCTCACATCCTCGATGGTCCAAAACAGAGAAAAGAACCAAATGTCGCGATTACTCTGGAGCCAGAATTATAGCTGATGGCACAGCGTATGTTTCGCAAGCCGTCATTGGGCTGGATGGTCGAAGGTGAACGCCAGCGCTCTTCAACTTTCGCATCTGATGCTTTTTGGGCAAAGTCTTGTCATCGGCTTTTTGGTTGGACTGGAGAGAGAACGTCATGAAAATTCCATAGCGGGGCTGCGAACCTTTACCTTGATCGCGCTTGCCGGGTCACTAGGCGGATATATCGGTTTGCAAAGCGGTACCGACGTAAGTGTGTGGGTAATTTTAGCACTAGTGGCCGCCAGCCTGTTGATCGCGCAGTTAAAATCCCCGGCGAAGGACCCAGATACCACAACGGTCATTGCTGCCTTAGTCACCTTCATTCTGGGCTATATTTTATGGATTGGCCATCCGATTTTACCCGCAGCAATTGCTGTGACAATGACTGCATTGCTCTATTTTCGTAAAGAATTGCGAGAAGTGCCGCAAAGACTAACCAAACAGGAAATCATATCCTTTTTTCAGTTCGCAGCAATCGCCGTCATCCTGTTGCCCTTGTTACCCAATAACAGTTACGGTCCCTACGAGGTTTTCAATCCCTATCAAATTGGCTGGCTGGTTGTGCTCATAAGCGGCCTCAGCTTGTTGGGATATCTGGCGCTTAGGGTATTTGGACATAGGTCTGGCATCGTTATAGCCGGAATTCTGGGCGGCATGGCATCAACCACCGCAACAACCCTTGTCTACGCAAAATACAGCAAAAAACAGGCGGGTTTCTCAAACATTGCCGCAACAATAATTTTAATGTCCCATTTGGTTCAGTTCGTACGCATCGGAATCATCGTGGGAATATTGGAATTTACGCTGATTCCCTTGATGCTGCCATGGTTGATAGGGGGCGGGGTAGCTGGCAGCCTGTTCATTTTGTGGTCATATCGCCGGATTGCAAATTCCAAGGAGCCTCTGCCAGCGGTATCGACCCGAAATCCTGCGGAAATAATTAGCGCGGCCATATTCGCTGTCAGTTTCGCCGGAATATTATTTCTCGTAGCTTGGATGAATGATGTCTTCGCCGATGCGGGGGTATTCCTGGTGTCCTTTCTATCAGGTTTGACCGATATCGACGCCATTACAGTTTCAAATGTGAAGCTCGTGTCTGATAATGTCCTCGATCCCAGTATCGCAGTTTATGCCATTATCTTAGCCTTCTTCGCCAATCTCGCTTTTAAGCTCGGCATCGTTTTTGTGTTTGCGGACAAGAAACTTCGATTGCCAATTTTTGCCGGCTACTTGTCATTGGCGATCGGAATTCTGGTAGGAGTTTTGGTGAATGTTTATGCTTGAACCAGGTTGTGAGCGAAAACTGCCAATCGGAAAGGAAGCAATGTCAGGGCGCTGCTGCGTAACGGCTTTCTCGTCATATTCAATTCACGCAATCATTGATTGGAGAGGCTATGCAATCTGAAACAGGCGCAGCGGCGATGAAACCCGTCTCGCGATTTTCGAGAATTATCAACTCCGTATTTCCGCGGACACCGGATTTTTATTCAATGCTCAATGATCAATGTGATGTGGTCGAGCGCGCAATGGAATTGTTGGCTGACTATATGCAGACAGGCGACCCTAAACGAGCAGATGATGTAAGAAGACTAGAACACGAAGGCGATATTCTTAAAATAAGAAATATTGATGCCCTCAATCGCTCTTTTTCAACACCGTTTGATCGCGAAGATATCTATCGCGCCATCACCTCGATCGATGAGGGGCTAAATTATGCCAACACGACGGTGCGGGAAATGGAAATACTCGGGATAGAGCCTGATAACCAAATGCTTGAAATGGCCAAACTCCTGCAAACCAGTGCGCGGGAGCTTCAGGCAGGATTTGCTGCATTGAAAAAGGAACCTCAAAAAGCCGAACAAGGTGCCGCAGCTGTCCAAAAAGCCGAGCGGCAGGTTGAAAAACTGTATCGCAATGCAATTTCCCAGCTGTTTAATGCCAAATATTATGCCGCTAAACCTCCAGCAGAACTATCCAATAATGAGGATGATTTTTTGCATCTGTTGGATCCCTTGAATGATACCGATTGCAGAGCAGCGGCTCGAGGTTTGGCCTATGTAATGCAAGTATTGAAGCGGCGGGAAATCTATCGCCATTTGTCAAACGCATCGGATCATTTCGCCCATGCCGGTGATATTCTGCACAATATAATTGTAAAAACAGCGTGACCATTTCTGCGCAAATTGAGATGATTTTTGGAAAGGTGACAAGATGAGTAAAAAGGAAAAAAGGACCAAAGGGATCGGCAAAGAAAACTATAAGGCCTCTTTGCAACGCTTGCAGTTGGAACTGGTAAAATTGCAACGACACCTGATAAAGAATGATTTGCAGATCCTTATTATTTTTGAAGGACGAGATGCAGCAGGCAAGGACGGCGTGATCAAGCGGATAACCGAGCATTTGAGCCCGCGGGAAACGCGCGTTGTGGCCTTGGGCAAGCCTTCGGACAGAGAACTCCGTTCTTGGTATTTCGAAAGATATGTCGCCCACCTTCCAACCAGTCAGGAAATGGTTTTGATGAATCGAAGCTGGTACAACCGGGCCGGTGTCGAACGTGTTATGGGTTATTGCACCGAAAGTGAATATCAAAACTTTATGACGTCCGTAGTACCTTTCGAGCAGTTACTGATCGGTTCGGGAATGCAAGTCTACAAATATTATCTTGATATCTCAAAGGACGAACAAGAGAGGCGCTTGCTAGATCGCCGGGTAGATCCTTTAAAACAATGGAAAATCAGTCCAATAGATGAAGTCGCAATTGAACATTGGGACGATTATAGTGCGGCGCGAAATGCAATGTTTCGGCGCACTCACTCCGACCTGACGCCGTGGTTTGTGGTGAAAGCGGACGATAAAAAAACGGCCCGTTTAAACGTCATTAGTCACTTGATGTCCCTCGTTGATTGTCCAGACAAGGACAAACATGCTGAGCAACCTGACACCAATATAGTCTTTCCGTTTGAAGAGAAGCATCTCAAAAATAAACTAATAGCGCCGTGATAGCGGATAAAGGTCGAGACGACTTGAACCTCCGCCAAAAAAACGCCTCAAACATTGTATAAGTTGCGAACTTCAGAATGAACATATCCACTATTTTGCAAGTCATCACTGTGATGTTTCTGTGGGCCATCTGCTTTCCATTCATCACCTGGGGCATAGAGTCGGCGCCTCATCTGACATTTGCTACGCTTCGCGCAGTCCTGTCAGGCCTCGTGTTGATTGTGATTGCGTTAATGCTACGCCAACCATTCCCTACAAAGTGGCATGATTGGAAAAGCATAGCCGTGGTTGGTATAGGGGCAACCAGCTTTGGTTTTTTTGGAATGTTTCACGCGGCTGAATTCGTGTCGCCAGGTATCGCTACCGTAATTTCAAATGCACAGCCTTTGCTGGCCGCAATTCTCGCAGCTTTTGTCTTGAGGGAAAGGCTGTCTCGGTTGGGTATGCTCGGGATGCTGCTCGGCTTCGGCGGGATCATCTTCATAGCGCTACCTGGATATCTTTCGGGGGGAAATGCAAGCTATGGGATTGGCGTGGCGTATATCATCCTCGCGGCCTTGGGCATAACCTTTAGTAATGTCTGGATTAAAAAAATTTCCGGATCCGTCGATGCATTGATGGCAATGGGTCTTCAGCTCCTAATTGGGAGCATTCCGCTTGCGATAGCATCCTTCGTATTAGAAGAGCCGACAACTGTAGATTGGTCCGCCCAATTCATATTAATACTCGGAATTCTCAGTGTTTTTGGTACTTCGTTGGTCTACTGGATGTGGTTTTCCATCCTCAAAAAAACGCCACTAAACCAGGCCAATAGTTTCAGTTTTTTCATTCCGGTTTTCGGTTTGGCCTTGGGTACCTTTTTTTTCGGCGAACATATCACCTTGTTTCAATGGATTGGTATCGCTCTAACTATATCTGGAGTTTTGATGACCTTTTTGCTGGGATCAAACCAGAAACTATCAGTCCCATGACAGACACAACTGGCCACTCATCCAAGGTCCTGGGTTGGAGCGCTGCCTTTCAGAACAATTTTTTCCGTCTGAAATCCGGTTATTACCGGCTGGTACTATGAAAAATACCAAAACAATAACGAGGAGCGTTCAATCTCTCACATTTTCTCGGCGTGCAACTCTACTGGGCGGCGCGTCATTAGGTGTCGGACTGGTTCTCATAGGCCGAATGGGCTATATTTCCGTTGTTGAAAATAGTCGCTACAAATTATTGTCCGAGAGTAACCGGGTCAATTTCACCCTTGTACCGCCGCGCAGAGGTTGGTTCTTAGACCGCAACGAAAAGCCGATCGCAAACAACAAAGCCGATTTTCGTGTCGATTTAAATCCCGGTCGCGTGAAGGAAAAAGAAACGACGATCGCAACGCTTGGCAAATTGTTGAGGCTGGATACCGAAGAGGTTAGGCGGATAAACACTGAATTGGCCGCAATAAATAATTTTCAGCCAATCCATATTGCCTCAGGTCTTGATTTGAACAGCTTCGCAGCAGTGACTGTCCGCTTGCCGGATTTACCGGGGGTGTCAGCGAGTAGCGGCTTTTCAAGAAATTATCCACCTGGAGCAGCTGTCGGACATCTTGTCGGTTATGTTGGAACGCCATCGGCTGAAGAATATCAGCAAAACCCATCACCTATTCTGGTCACACCGGGGTACAAAATTGGCAAGGACGGGCTAGAAAAGAAATTTGAGGCAAGGTTGCAGGGCAAACCAGGCGCCAAACGGGTTGAGGTTACGGCGAGAGGAAGGATTGTACGGGAACTTGCGTCGCGTCCTGATATCCCAGGCAAATCCATTCAACTGACATTAGATATTGATGTCCAGCGCTATGCTGCAAGAAGATTGGGTGAGGAATCCGGTTCCGTCGTTGTTCTGGATAGTCAAACAGGGGAGATTTTAACGATCACGTCTATGCCCTCGTTCGATCCCAATAGCTTCTCGGACGGTATTAGTCAGAATGAATGGCAGATGTTGTCCGGCGATGATCATGTGCCCCTTCGGGACAAGGCACTGCGCGGCCTGTATCCGCCTGGATCAACAATCAAGCCTATGGTTGCATTGGCGCTATTGAAGGAAGGGGTGAGAGAGGATGAAACCGTCTTTTGCACCGGGCGCTTAAAAGTTGGCAATAGTTTCTTCCATTGCTGGAAACGTGGCGGGCATGGGACAGTCAACATGGCCAAGGCCATATATCAAAGCTGCGATGTTTATTTCTATACAATGGCGCTGAGGGTCGGAATCAAGCCCATCGCGGCGATGGCAAGAACTCTAGGTCTGGGCAAAAAATATGATCTGCCGGTTTCATCGCAAAGCTATGGCACGGTCCCTGATGCGCAATGGAAGGAGCGCAAATATAATCGAAAATGGCAAGCCTATGATACGGTCAATACCACGATCGGTCAGGGATATATGCTTGCCAATCCGCTGCAACTGGCCATCATGGCCGCCCGAATTTCTTCGGGACGGAATATCGTTCCTACATTGTTGCTCAACAAGACCGCACAGCTACCTAAAATTCTCGATATTTCGCCAGAACATCTTGTTTTTGTCCGGAGCGCGATGGGAGATGTGGTAAGCGAAATAGGCACAGCACGCCGCGCCGCGCTGCCGATCCCGGATGTAAAAATGGGCGGTAAAACAGGGACCGCACAAGTAAGGCGTATAACGATGGCAGAAAGGGCAGGGGGCGTTCGGTCCAATGCTAGCCTGCCTTGGAAGTTCCGCGATCACGGGCTTTTTGTCGCTTTCGCGCCCGTCGAAAATCCCCGATATGCAATATCTGTCGTGGTGGAACATGGCGGCGGTTCGGGCTCTGCCTATCCTATTGCGCGCGATGTCATGACGTTCCTGTACAATCCGGAAATAGCGATGGAAGCCTTGCTCAAACTGGAACCCGATTGGGGCGGTGATATTGAAGAACGGATGGCTAAAAGACTAGCAGAATATAAAGCCCATAAATCCGTCACAGCAACGGACTGACCAATCGCGCGATATTTTCTAACAGCTTGTATGGCCGCGACCGTTTACTCCAGTTTTCTGCGGTTAAGAGAACGCTTGCATTAATATTTTTGTTTTGTTCTGCATCCAGCATCAGCCCTATCTTTTCATCATATATGATCAGGCTTGCCTCAGCATTTAACTGAAATGATCGAATATCGATATTGGTGGAGCCTATTACACTAATAAGGTCGTCAATCATGATGTGCTTTGCATGAAGCAAACCATCTCCAAATAGATAAATGCTAAGGCCTGCACGTAGCATCTGGTCATAATATGAGCGCTGAGCAAGGCCCACCAATACGCTATCCGAGGCCTTTGAAAGAATAATATCTACTTTAACACCACGCAAAACTGCTGTTTCTAGCGCCTCTACCAAGGCAACGTCTGGAATGAAATATGGAGTAGTGATAACGATGCGCCGCCGGGCATTGTGGATCAGCGCCACTATAAGCCGTCCTGCGCCGGCAACGGGATAATCGGGTCCGCTGGGCAGCAACTGAGCCATCATAGAACCTTCGCCATGACGATGCGGAAAGAATGCCGCGTCGTCCAGAACCTGCCCGGTTTCAAGATACCAATCTGCTGCAAACACAGCTTGCATTTCAAGCACTACGGGGCCTGCGACGTGCACGACAAGCTCGCGGTTGAACAAGCCGGGTGCATATTCTGCATCAATGATATTTTGTGAACCAATATAACCCATAGACGCATCAATAATCGCAATTTTTCGGTGGTTACGCAGATCGGCGCGGGCAGAACGCCGCCGGAAAAAACTCACCGGAAGCGCCCGAGCAACCTGAACTCCGCCGCCTGTCAAGCGATCAATGACAGCGTGTGACCAACGGCGCGACCCCAGGGCATCCATCAACACCTTGCAATCGACGCCGCGTTCGGCCGCTTTTAGCAAGGCATCGATCACTTTTGAACCAGTGCGATCATCGGCAAAAATATACGTCAGAATGTGAACGTGATGCTTGGCATGATCGATGGCGGAAATGAGTCGGTCAATTACGCCATAATAATCCGAGAGAAGATCAATTTTATTGCCGCCCAAAATGGGAAACTGACCCAGATTCTGCACGAGTTTAGCAGCCGGAGCGTAGTTCTCAGACAATATCGGATGCGAGCAAAACTCAGAATGACTGATTTCATCCGTCGCGCGAGTGAGCATTTCCCGGGCATTTACAAACCGCTTCTGTCGCCACCTCGGGTAAGTAGGCCGGCCAATCAATAAATAAATAACAAGCGCTGGAATGGGTATGAAAAAAGCCACCAACAACCATCCGCGCGCCGCGCCAGGAGATCTCCTTAGCGGCACCACGACCAACATCGCTATTCGAATGATCCATTCCACCGTGACGTAAGCAAACGACAAAATATCAGCGATATTCAGGTTCATTTCAGGTACGACGATTTGGTTGCATAGATCACCTTCGGTTTGAATATTTACTGATCAGGTGCATTTAGACTTCCATATATCTGGCTGGTGCGATTCCTGTCGCAATAATATCATATAACTCAACAAGAACATCAACTTAACTATTGTTTAAATTATCTTTTCATCGCCGAATTGATTTTCGCCAAACACCATTCCGGATTTCGTAAAAGAAGGTGATGATCCCCATCTTGTAAAATCTGTAATCGCCACCGCGAATGGCGGGAGGATAGCTTCAAAATGCCGGACAAGGGAGCGGTTTTATCTGCACTCCCATGGAGGCAAAAAACGTCGCAATCAGGATCGAGATTATCCGCATCTGCAAAAAGATCGTGGCCATATACACCGTCCCACAATGATGAGGTGTAAGAACGCCAGGTGTGTCGGCTCAAGTCCTGCACGACTTCGAGCGGCATATCGCGTAGCACGTAAGGGAGAATCCATCGCAGAACCCAACGTGTCAAAATACAAGCGATTGCTGCAAACGCAATATTGGTCGTTACATATCGTTCTGCAGAATGACTTTCGCTAAAATATTTGATAGCACCTTCTTTATCGCCAAAATATGGAAGACTAATTAGGATCAGGCGTTTTACCAAATGCGGGTAGCGAGCACAAAATGCTGTCGCGACAAATGCCCCAAATGAATGCCCGACCAGGGTCATTGGTTCTTGATCCTGGAGAAGCTGGTAAAGTTCGTCTACGTGGCGCTCCACCGTATATTTCGTCCAGGGTTTTGGTGATTTACCATAGCCTAGCAGGTCGACGAATAAGAGCCGGTTGTGATCGGCCAATGGTACTACGCGGGATTTCCAATAACGCGTCGAGCCCGCAATCCCATGTAAAAAAACCATGGTTTCGCCTTCGTCTCCAAGTTTTTCACTAAAGAGCACAATAGCCTGAACCGGTTCTGTTGAGCAGATATTCCAGCCCCATAGGTATCCATATTCGAGGGATCTCATCGGCGATTTTAGTTTTCATCAGATGTGCCTTTCAACATCGCCAAGTGAGATATAACAAATATTCGGTCAGGCCCTTAGTTTCGGCGGTCCTTAATGAGACAAAAGCAGAGGAATTGCGCTGTTGCCCAGCATGTGCCGGGTAACGCCGCCGAATATCATTTCGCGTGTTCGCGAATGGCCATAGGCACCCATGACAATGCAAGCCGCGTTGATGTCGTGAGCGGTAGCTTCTAAAGTTTCTTCGACCGACGTGCCGACAGCAAGATTTTTTATTTCAAATTGGATGCCGTGCCGCGACAAAACTATGCCTGCATCTTCTGCCGGAAAAGCTGAGGCAGCATCCCCATTATCAATTGTAACTAGGTGGACGCTAGAGGCGCTGGAAATCAACGGCAAGCTATTTCGAAGTGCATTGGCGGCCTCTGCAGAACCGTTCCAGGCAATGACCATTGGCCCAGATGGATCTAGAGGCGCGCCATTAATCGGAATAGCGAGTACAGGAATGGGAACATGAAACGATAGATCGGCAGCGATATGAAGCGGCGGAGCATCATCTTCTGATCCGCTGCCAACGATGATCATATCAGCCAGTCTTGCAGCCAAGATTATTTCGCGAACGGGATCACCTGTGCGCACATGCCAGTCCCAAGGGACTCCTTCTTTAGAAAGCGTTGCTTCCGTCTCGGTGCGAAGATCCTTGGCTGCTCCTTCAGCGTCACGCAACATCAAACCATAGTTCATACCCGACGCTTCGCCCGACCATAACACATATGGTATTGGCAATATTTGATAACAGCTCAAATGGGCTTTCTGATCACGGGCCAAGGACAGTGCTGATTCCAAGCGACCCTCCATACCTGAATCACCAACAATGGGCAGGAGAATGGTTTTCATGGGTGATCCTTTCGAAAAAGCACGGATGTGCGGCATCGCTAAGGATAATGACGGCGCCTCACGCAATATGTTACAGTTTAACTTGCCAGTTTCCCGATTCAAGGATCGGGTCAGGGAATGGACCACATCATTGGAAACAGAGAATTTTGCCCTCGCATCGGGCCAACAGCCTCTCGGGCTGTGAGATTGAACATGTCGGCAAAACTGTAACGAAATGGCTAGGCCCGCGTCTGTACTAGGTGTTGCGGGAATTCTTTTTGTTGGCGTCTGCCTTTTAGGCCGGAGGCTTTCTGGTCATCTGGAGATAGGCTGGCACTATTTTGTGGTGGAGCACTCGGCATCCTTCAAAACGAATGATCGAACTGAATATTAGAACGGAGAATATACATGGGTACGTTTGGATGGGGAGTGGCCGTGATTATGGTCATTGTGGTCTCTTGGATGTTCTACAAATATTTGGCTCCAAAGGGTTGGCGCGAATGGGCAGGGGCAGGGTTAGTACAAGCATTCATTATCGCGCTATATGCTGAAATGTACGGGTTTCCGCTGACGGTTTACCTCGCCATCCGCTTTTTTGGCTTGGACAGAGAATATGTAAGTTTCAGCCTTTGGTCGACGTTGCTCAACTTCAGCGAAACTGGAATGTTTGTGGCGATGATCTTGGGCTATATCGTCGCATTTTTTGGAATAGGGCTTTTCATCAAGGGCTGGCGAGAAGTTTATCGTGCCCGTCAAGAAGATCGGCTGGTTACGTCCGGCCTGTACAAGTTTGTCAGACACCCGCAATATACCGGCCTTTTCATTGCCTTGTTCGGTGAAGGGGTCATTCATTGGCCTACCATATTCTCGGTCAGCCTTCTTCCGGTAATAATGGTTGCTTATTATTTCCTCGCACGCAAGGAAGAGCGCGACATGTTGCGCAAGTTTGGTAATGACTATCGCGCTTATCGAGCCAAGGTCCCGATGTTCTTCCCACGCTGGGGACAGTGGAAAGAAATGAAAAAAAGTTCACAAAGCTCCTAAAAAAAATAGGTAGATGGTGGTGGAGAATATTGGCATTGGACGGAGTTTGCTATCCTTCAAAATGCTAAATATATCCGGATGATCTCGTGATACTAAACGTTGTAATCATCGCAGTCATAATCCTAGCTGGTGCATTACAGTTTTCCCCGAGATTTTCGCGATCAACTTTGTGGCGGGCAACCATTACTCCACTGGCGTCAATCATCGGTAGTGGATTTCTTGTTCTCGCACCCATCCTAGTCTATGCTTATGGCAGCAAAGCACCACTTGTCATGGGCGCGTTGGTCCTTGGTGCCTATTTATTTGGGAGCGCGATCCGCTTCAATATATCGATCCGTAGCGCCCCCGTTTCTGTGTATGATTATATTGCAGAGAAACTGGAAATAGGCGCTTCCTGGGCGCTGGCGCTGGCCTTCATGATTTCTGTTACCTATTATCTCAACCTTTTTGGCGCGTTTGGGTTAAGTCTAACGGCTTTCAATAGCTCTCAAAGTGCCAAACTTCTTTCCTCCGTCATTTTTCTGATCATTTTGGCCGTTGGCTATATGCGCGGGTTTTCTGCGCTTGAGAAAATGGAATATACTGCCGTTACATTCAAACTTGCCATCATCGCCGGATTGTTGGTGGGACTTGGCTATTACTGTTACGCCAAGGCAGTCAGTTCAACACTGGTCGTTCATCCGCCGCAATTGACTGGCTGGGCAGCCATAACGCTGGCCTTTGGCTTGATTATTACCGTCCAGGGGTTTGAGACTTCAAGATATCTGGGCGATGAATACAGCGCCGCTGATCGGATCAAATCGATGCGGCTAGCGCAGCTCGTGGCCGCCGCAATTTACATGATCTATATCACGCTATTCGCCTTGTCGTTTGAACATGAAGAATTCCAGCTAACCGAAACAGCAATCATCGATGTGATGGGAATGGTTGCCCCAGTATTACCCTGGATTCTTGTTGCCGGCGCGCTGGCAGCCCAATTCAGCGCAGCTATCGCCGACACCAGTGGTTCTGGTGGTTTGATTGCAGAATTGACAAGAGAGAGGATTAGCACGCGCAATGCCTATGTATTACTGGTAATTATCGGGCTCACATTAACCTGGAGCGCGGATGTGTTTCAGATCATCAGCTATGCGTCTCGCGCATTTGCGCTTTATTACACGCTACAAGCAGCGATCGCCGCGCGCATTGCATTTCTTCTGCCGGATCAGCGCTGGCGCAGTCTTCTCTTCGCCGTCCTAGTGATTTTTGGCCTTCTGATTGTTGGATTTGGCGATGCAGTTGAAGTTTGACACGCCAAATGGAATCTGAATGCCTATACCAATCTGGAATGTGTACTTCGGGCATAAGTCAGTGGCATGACCTTTTGGACATCACAAAACCAATTTTCCGACAGAATATTAACTGGCAATTTTTCGCCGCCTTTTCTTAAACGGCCACCGCTTGACTAGCAAGGTAATGCCAGAAACAGCCATGATAAAACCCCCTAGCGCAAAGGCAATGAGCCACCAACTATTGAAATTCTCGTGGTTTTTCCAGTCCATAATATGGAGTGACCAGAAGAAATCATAAAACCGCCAGGTAGAACTGCGGACAGCAGACACTTCACCTGTGGCCATGGGAATGAAGATACGCACATCGTCATCGGTACTGACCCGCCATGCGGGCAAAGCTCCGCGATATTCTACAGAACCTTGCGTAATCTTGGCGACCGAAGTAAAATCAGGTTCGCCGTCGATCCATGCCTGTTCCGCAATGTTGAGGGCTTCCTTCTTCTCAATCGGTCCGCGTGGTTCACCTGTGAGACCATCAACAAGATATGTTCTTTCTTCCGTGTCAGTCACTTCGGCAACCGGTCGGTCCATCAGCATGCGGTAACGTAACGAGCGAATGGGCCCATTAATTTTCGCCGCTATAGCTCTGGGAGAAACTAGCCCGCTGATGTTTCCAACAGGTTCCAGCTCGCGCGAAACCAGATGTTCGCTCCGCACGGTTTCGATAGGTAAAATACTCATGATCGAACCACTAACGAACCAGAGCAGCAATTGCGCGCCGATGATCAGCGCGAGCCATTTATGCAGCTTACTCGCCTTGATGTGAATTTTTGTCGACATCTATTCCCTCGATAAATCGCAGACTATTAATTGATGTCGTGCCTCATTGAATCTTTTTGGGAGTGCGTGAAGAAGAATGATATCGCAGAATTTTCCAGCTATCCCGCTCCCGAACCAATACTGATGTAGCAACGCCGGTGCGTTCGATTTTACGATCATCCCTCAAGACTATCACATAGTCGTAGGTCTCTATTGCCAAGGCAGTATTACCAAGCTCCGTCATAGAGATCGTCGGCTGCGTGAAGGTGAAGCTCTTTATATGAGCTAATTCGGGACCGAGATGATGTTCCATATATTGGACAAAGCTTCCTTCTGCCTTACCATTTTCAAATATTTGAGATTCTTCTGAAAATAGCGACTTCATTTTGGAAGCATCAAGTTCTTGAATGGCCTCCCGGTAAGCAGTTAATATGTCCTTTGGAGATAAATCTCCAAAATATTGCGGGTCTTCTTCTTTGGCGAGTGTCGCATTGTCAATTTGAGTGTCGCTGGATTGCGTTGTGAATGCACTGGCTGGTGCAAGAGCGAGTAAGAGTGCATTGAAAATTATCATGATTCTTTTCCACTGGTGATTGTTTCTGGTCTTGTAAAGAAACGCAGAACCCTTTCGGTAGGTAATCCAGGTTTTATTAGATCTGGCGCTGATCTAACATCTACTCTTTCCCCTCCTTATTTGACGGCCCATTCCCTCCTCCACGAACAAACAGAAAGATGGTTATGCAAGCTAACAGCAAGACGCCAAGGAGCAGATATACACCAGGAATATGAGCCTGATGTTGGTGGGTCATCAAATAGCCACCCATAGCTACAGCACCCAGAAAAACGATAATATAGGCAAGCGCTAACGCGATACGACGGGAAGCCGACTTGTTATTTTTCATCAAACTTTCCTTTGGACGCAACCACCAGCAATCCTGCTAAAACCAGAAACGGATCCCGACGACATAATTGGTGACAGACGGGTCTTCGCCCGCAGCGATTGCAAAGTCGCGGCTTCCACCGAGCTTCCATTCCTGTTCGATGCCGATATAGGGCGCAAATTCGCGGGCAAATTCATAGCGCAGCCGTAACCCCACTTCCATTTTGTCTATGCCGGCACCGACGCCGAGTTCTGGGATGTCCTGGGCCGCGAGATTGATTTCGGCGCGCGGTTGCAGAATCAACCGCTGGGTGATTTTCTGATCCAGTTCGCCCTCAATTCTTGCGGTTACATCCCCCTTATTGGAAAGAAACAGCGCACCATCCACCTCGAAAAGATAGGGTGCCAGCCCTTGAATTCCAATCACCGCGTGGGTGCGTTCGGCGCCTGTCAGATCTTGTCTGATACCAGCCTGAAAATCAAAAAATGGGGCAATGGCTTTGCTGTAAAGAGCTTGAACTTCTGCGCTTTCGATTGCTTCTCCAAAGCTGCCTTCGCCTTCACTTTTGAACCAGAACTTTTCGAGGTCGCCGCCATAATAGCCTTGGACGTCCCACAAATAACCGCTTTTACCTTCCCGGGCTCGGTACTCTAGACGGTCACCTTGAAACCAGAATACTGGCGTGCCGCTGACGGCGCGCGCCACGCCAGCACGCGAAGCGGCCATTTCATCTGCGCCGACATATTGATCAGCGGCATATGTGGGCCCTTCAAACGCTTCTGGGGGTGGGGGCGCATTTACGGGCAAATCCAATGGCATGTCATGACCGGCATGGGGATCGGCCTCTTTTGACTGCTGGTCCATTTGACTGTGATCCATCTGTTGATCACTCATGGAATCCATTTGCATTCCCTGAGATGCTTCCACTTCATCGGCGCCTTCATGCGGCAGCCCTTCATGATCCATTTCATCATGATTGAGGGGGACATCATCCAGCGCCGGTTTAGCCGCGTCCATGTTGTGGCCTGCATGGGGATCGGCTTCATCGGCAACCGGCTTTTCGGCAGGGTCCGCCATAGCGGGCATATTATGACCGTCATGACTTTGCGCGAACGCGACATTGGGCACTGCTGTGCTTGACAGCAGGAGAGCAATCATCATTTTCATGATTTGTCTCCATCCAGCGGGCGCACGGTGACGACCTGAAACATCCC
>CAJQMX010000008.1 GCA_905479515.1 uncultured Parasphingopyxis sp. | reverse complement strand
GCAGCGGGCTGGCTTTGGTGGAATCGGCGAAGCGATGGGCGGCTGGCGCGGCATTGTCGGCAGCCCGGATGAGCCGCCATCAAGGATGGGCGTATCGATTGGAGACAGTCTTGCCGGAACATTCGGGGCCCTTGGCGCGCTTGCGGCGCTGCGTGAACGGGACGTCAGTGGAAAGGGGCAGATAGTGGATTCCGCCCTGTATGAAGCTGTTCTCCAGATGATGGAGAGCCTCGTGCCCGAATATGATACATCCGGGTTCATCAGGCAGCGTTCCGGGGCTATTCTTCCCGGCATTGCGCCTTCCAACGTCTATCCGTGCAGTGATGGCGACTTCCTGATCGCTGCCAATCATGATGGAGTTTTTGCGCGGCTTGCTGCGGCAATGGGCCGGGCTGAGCTTGCCGAAGACCCCCGCTTTGTGGACCACGCTTCGCGCGGGGCGAATCAGGCGGAACTCGACGGGATCATTGCCGAATGGACCTACACCATGAAGGTGGAGGAACTTGAGGCGCTGATGGTAGAGCATGCCGTTCCTTCCGGCCGTGTCTATACGGCGGAAGACATGATGGAGGATGCGCATTTCAAGGCGCGCAAGGCCATCGTCTCGGTAATGACGGAGAAACATGGTCCGTTGCAGATGCAATCGATTTTCCCGAAACTGTCCCGCACCCCGGGAGAAATTCGCAAAACAGCACCAGTGGAAGTCGGCGCCGACAATGCCGAAATTCTGGAAAATCTGGGTTTCGATCAGGCAAAGCAGGACCAACTCACTGCCCAGGGCATCATCTGATTCAACATGGCAAAGCCGTCACTCAATGATCGCGGCCCGGCCAAGCAAACAGGCTGATAAAATGACAGAAGACACGATAGAAATCGTCGCGGAAGGATTGAAATTTCCCGAAGGCCCCATCGCGATGGCAGACGGATCCGTCATCCTTGTCGAGATAGCGCGCGGAACGCTCTCGCGGGTTGCGCCCGATGGCTGCGTATCAGTTGTGTGCGAGTTGGGCGGTGGGCCGAATGGTGCAGCGATCGGCCCTGATGGCAGCATCTATATCTGCAACAATGGCGGCTTTGCCTGGCATGAGCAGGATGGAATGCTGTTTCCTGTGGGCCGCGCTGAAGATAATCGTGGAGGATCCATCCAGCGCGTAGATCTTGCATCGGGACGGTTCGAAACGCTGTACGACAGCTATGAGGGCGAAAGCCTGCGTGCACCGAATGATCTGGTTTTCGATGAGACCGGTGGGTTCTGGTTTACCGATCATGGCCATGCAGATGAGAAATCGCGCGACCAGGGGCGCGTATTTTACGCAGCGGCGGATGGCTCCTCACTGGCGCAAATGCGGGGTGAGATGATCGGACCGAACGGGATCGGCCTCTCTCCGGCCGGCGACAAGCTGTATGTCAGCGAAACATTCACCAGTCGGATTTGGTCATTCGATTTGGTCGGTCCCGGTAAACTGGCTCCCCCGCCCAACCTGTGGCAACCCGGCCAGATGCTCGCACGAACCGACGGCTATCGTCCGCTTGACAGCCTGGCTGTGGAAGCGGGCGGTGCGGTGTGCGTCGCAACCATGATAGACGGTGGGATCAGCATTGTTGATCAGGACGGTTCACTGATCCATATCCCGGTGCCCGATATCGGGGTAACCAATATCTGTTTCGGAGGTGCCGATATGCGCGATGCCTGGATTACCGGAGCGACTTCAGGAAAATTGTTCAAGGTGCGCTGGCCGCGCCCGGGCCTCAAACTCGCGTTCCAGCAATGACGCTTTCCAGAAACTCTGTCGAAATCGTCGAGGTCTCTCCAAGAGACGGGCTGCAGAATGAATCCCGCCAGATATCGACGGCGGAGAAGCTTCGTCTTGTCGAGCAGGCGATTGCCATGGGGGCGCGCCGCATCGAAGTGACGAGTTTCGTCAATCCGAAAAAAGTGCCGCAAATGGCCGATGCGGAAGAGCTGATGCGGCTGCTGCCCGTGCGCGATGATGTTACCTATATCGGACTGGTGCTTAACGGCCGCGGTGCCGAACGCGCGATAGCAGCTGGCGTCGACGAACTGGGCGCGGTTTGTGTTGCCAGCAACGAGTTCGGCATTCGCAATCAAGGGCAGGATCGCGCGGAATCAGTTTCTGTTGCGAGCGATACAGTCCGGCGCGCGCAGGAAAGCGGGTTAACGGGACAGGTCACCATCGCGGCGGCCTTTGGTTGCCCGTTTGAAGGGGAAGTCCGGGCCGCGACGGTAGTCGACATGGCGCGCAAGCTCGCCGAAGCCTCTCCGCGCGAAATCGCATTGGCAGATACGATTGGCGTCGGTGTGCCTTCGCAGGTGGGTGATCTGGTCGCTGCAGTTGCCGAAGTCATCGCGCCAATTCCGGTGCGTATCCACTTGCACAACACGCGCAACACCGGGATCGCCAATGTCTGGGCCGCGGTGCAGGCCGGCGCCGTTACCGTCGATTCCTCGCTGGGCGGACTGGGCGGTTGCCCGTTTGCACCCGGCGCGGCAGGCAATGTCGCGACCGAAGATGTGATCTACATGCTTGATCGCTCCGGTGTCGCGACGGGCTTAGAGCTTGAAAAGGCCATCGCTGCCTCGCAGTGGCTATCGGGCGTCATGGAACGGAGCCTGCCCGCCATGGTTTCTAAAGCACCGCTATTCCCCTAGCGCCTCCTTTGCGGAGTGTGTTGAGGCGAGCGGACGCTAGCCGATTTCCTTTCGGACGATTGCAGCGCCATCGGCCATCGCTTTCAGCATCGCAAAGGAATCGGCGCGGCTGTGATATTTCATACCGCAGTCCGGCGCGATCATCAGGCGCTCCGCATCGATATAGGGAAGGGCCTCGCGAATGCGTTCGGCAACCAGTTCGGGCGTTTCGATAGCGGGATCGTTCAGGTCGATCACACCGTACATGATCCGCTTGTCGGGAAGCTCGGTCAGAATTTTGGGGTCGAGATTAGGCTGGGCGGCTTCGATGGAGATGATGTCGATCTGCGAATCGTTGAGCTCGGCGAGAAAATCATAGCCGCCGGGTTTTTCCGCGCCGCCATGGACATGGGCATAGCCGAAACAGATATGCAGCGCCGACAAACCGTCCAGATCTTTCAGAGCCCGGTTGATCGCCGGAATGGCATAGCGCCGGGCTTCTTCTGGCCGCGCCTGAAGATAGGGTTCATCGAGCTGAACGATATCGACGCCAATTTCAAACAGCTCGCGGAGTTCGGCGTTGAGCGCATCGGCATAGTCCATCGCCAGTGCTTCATCGTCGTCATAATAATCGTTCTGCGCCTGCTGGGTCAGCGTGAAGGGACCGGGCAGGGTGAGCTTCACGCAGCTTTCCGCGCGCTCTTTGAAAAAGGCTGCATCCTGCGCTTCGATCGGGCGATTGCGACGGATTGGGCCAACCACACGCGGCACCGGATTGGCGGCGCCCGTTCGGTCGATCGCAGTGCCCGGATTGTCGATATCAATGCCGTCAAAGGCATTGGCCAAGCGGTTGGAATAGCTTTCCCGGCGAATTTCGCCGTCCCCAATAATATCGAGACCAGCGAGCTTCTGATCGCTGATTGCGACAAGGGTGGCGGCTTCCTGCGCGTCGGCGAGTTGATCGGAGGCGATACTCCAAAGTTCATCGGCGCGGACCCGTGGAGGAAGGCGGGCGCTCAACCGTTCGCGATCAATCAACCAGTCGGGTTGCGGATAGCTTCCGACAATGGTTGTTGGAAGAAGCGGCAGGGCGGGTAGTGGTTTCACGAATGGAGCTCCTCATTGCTTAGCATTCTAATAATTTAGATGCGCGGCGTGAAGGTCAACCCATTTCGCATTATGATGTTGGCATATTGGTTAAACTGATCACGGTGTTGCGGCCTCTCGGCCATTGTTCTACTTAGTAATCTAAGAATAAGAAGGTGTATTATGATTGATCACAAGGCCATTCGCTTCATGGGGGACATCCCCCAAGCCCAGAAAAAGGCGCGCCCCGATTCACTGGCGCTAAAGAGCGCAACCCAGGAAATCAGCTATGGCGATCTGGCCGACAAGATCGGCCTGACCATGGCCGCTTTGGAGCGGGAAGGCGTGAGCCCGGGTGATCGCGTCGCCTGGATCGGGGCCAATGGAACCGAGTGGTTCGAGGCATTTTTTGCGACCATCGGCTTGCGCGCCTGTTTCATGCCGCTGAATATCCGCCTCAACCCGGCTGAACTTGCCTATATGCTTGAAGACAGCGGCACACGGCTGCTCCTTGTCGGACCGGGAGAAAGCGCGCTTGCTGAGGCCGCCGTTTCCCAGCTGAAAAACCCGCCACGGATTTTGACGATAGGGGTTGATCATCCCAGTCTTGAAAGATTGCCGCTTGCCGGCGAGCCGCGTGATCCTGTTGAGCCGCGAGCGGATGATGATATCTTCCAGCTCTACACCAGCGGGACAACCGGCATGCCCAAGGGCGTTCGGCTGACCAACAGCAATTATGGCGCATTCCTGCAATATAGCCCCCGGATCGAGGGGTTTGATTATGAATCCCATGAGACGGTGCTGATTGTCATGCCGCTCTTCCATGTCGCCGGCACCAATGTTTCGCTGGCCGGGCTTGCGCATGGCTGCAGGGTCATCGTCGAACAGGCTTTTGATCCTGCACGCGTGCTGCGATTGATAGAGCAGGAATCCGTGGCGCAGGTTTTCCTCGCGCCCACGCTAATCCGGATGTTGCTGGACGCGCCCGAAATTGAAGGCGCTGACCTGTCGAGCCTGCGGACGGTTGGTTATGGCGCGTCACCAATTCCGGAATCGCTGCTCGCTGCCGCGCAGGCGCGCATGGGATGCCAGTTCACCCAATATTACGGGATGACGGAGTCTGCAGGTTCCGGCACCTATCTTGCGCCGCGCGACCATCGACCGGAAATGCTGCGATCCTGCGGCAAGAACTGGCCGGGCGTGGAAGCGAAGATCATGCGGGCCGATGGCAGTGATGCAGCAACCGGTGAAGTGGGCGAGATCGTGATTAGCGGACCGACTGTCTCCCCCGGATATTGGCAGCGCGATGAGGCAACAGCGGAAGCGATTCGGGATGGCTGGCTGCACACCGGCGATGCCGGTTATGCCGATGAAAATGGCTATCTGTTCGTGCATGACCGGATCAAGGATATGATCGTCAGCGGCGGTGAGAATGTCTATCCGGCCGAAGTTGAGAATGCGATTGCCGGTTGCCCCGGTGTCGGCGATGTCGCCGTCATTGCGATCCCCTCCGAACGCTGGGGAGAAGAGGTGCGGGCAGTCATTGTTCCCACACCGGGAACCACGCCCGATGCTGACGCGGTCATCGCCTGGGCAAAGGAGCGGATTGCCAGCTTCAAAGTCCCGAAATCGATTGAATTTGTTGATGAGCTTCCGCGCAATGCGTCAGGCAAGGTCTTGCGCCGCGAACTGCGTGACCGGCATTGGGAAGGAATGGACCGGACCGTTGGCTAGGTCCGTCCAGCCTTAGCCCGGCATTTTGTCGCGCCAGTTCTCGTCCTTGGAGACCATACCCTCATAATTGGAAAGCTTCGCGTGCGGTATCCGGTCTGCGCCGGTGCCTATGGCTGGTTCGCCGCGAGCGACGGCATTGGCTGCCGAGAGCATCTGTTTGCGAAATTCAAAAATGGCCTTGTCGCTGGAACCGAGCTTGTCATGGCTGCGATCGGCAATCGGCCCCATCGATTCCCACATCGCCATATCCTGGGTCGGGATGCCGCTGATTCCGGTGAAATCGCCGGCTTTCATCGCTTCACGATCCTGCAGATAGTCATTCTCCGCGTTTCTTACTTTGTGGAATGTTACGGGATCGACATCGACGCCCGGCACCGCTCCACAAAAGGCACGCCATTCATCTTTTGAGATGCCTTCCGTTTCATGCCAGGCAATCCAGTAAAACATGCAGTTGGTGTCATCGATGGGCACCAGCATCTGGATGAGCTTGTAGCGATTATTCGGCGGGATCATCACCGTGAACGGCGCGATGAAAAGCGTGGTGCGGACATAATCCTGTTTGTCAGGATCCTGCACCGGCGTCCGTATTGCCGCATAGCGAAACCCATAGCTCGTCCGCTCGACTTCAAGGCGCGGCGATTTATCTGCGGAAGGCCGTAGCCAGTGTTCGTCGGTGGCGGTTGAGCCTGAGACATCTTCCGCTGTGGGCATATTTGACGAATGCAGGCTGGAACTATGCGCGGAATCAATCGCGCCTTCCAAAACCTGCGCCCAGTTGCAGGCCGCATGTGCCTTCACGATTGCGATCTTGTCATCGGGGGCTGCCGACCATGCGGGTGGATCAAAGCTGTCAGCCTGGCCGGGATCGCCCATCCAGACCCACACAAAGCCTGCTGCTTCGCGCACCGGATAGGCTTTTGTTTTCATCGTTGCGCAGATTTTTGCATCGACCGGCTCTGACGACATTTCAACGGCATTGCCGTTCACATCGAATTTCCAGCCATGATAGAGACAGCGCAGCCCACATTCTTCGTTCCGGCCAAAGGCCAGCGATGCGCGGCGGTGCGGACATTGCTCATCCAACGCGCCGACTCGGCCTTCTGTATCGCGGAATACAACCATATCCTCGCCAAGCAGTCGCACCCTCAGGGGCGTTCCGTCGCGCTCTGCAACCTCTTCGATCATACAGGCGGGGATCCAGTGTTGACGCATCAGAGCGCCCATTGGAGCATCTCCTTCAACGCGGCAGAGGATGTCATTTTGTTTGGGTGTCATATTGGCTTCTTTGAGAGAAAATGGTCTGTTACGGCCTAGTTTGAGAAAATACTTCTAATACGAAGTAATTTGCAATTCAAGCTGTGCGCGGCTAATTCGGCCGCCGGAAAAGGGACGAAATGGCGCGGCTACACTTGGGCATTGCAGGATTGGGGCGCGGCGCGATGTTAACGGTGCCGGGATTAGCTGCCAGCCCGCGCATCGAACTGGTCGCAGGCTTCGATCCCTCTGCCGACTCTCGAAAGGGATTGAGCCGCGCTTATGGTGCGAAAACGCATGAGAGCTTTGAGGCGTTGATCGCCGATCCCGACATCGATGCCATCTATATTGCCTCCCCCCATGAACATCACGCATCGCAAGCCATAGCAGCAGCGCGTGCGGGCAAGCATCTGCTCGTCGAAAAGCCGATGGCGGTTACGATCGCCGAGGCGCGCGCCATGGTCGGGGCAGCGAAGGACAGCGGAACTTGTCTGATGATCGGGCCAAGCCATGGCTATGACGGGCCCGTCGCGCTGACATCCAGCATCATTTCAGCTGGCGATGTTGGCAAGGCGCGCATGATCCAGGCGTTCAATTATACCGATTTCCTGTTGCGGCCGCGCAGGCCCGAGGAGCTGGACCGCGCGCGGGGCGGGGGTGTGGTCCTAAGTCAGGCAACGCATCAGATCGATATTGTCCGCCGCCTGACGGGCAGTGCGATACGAAGCGTCCGCGCACAGCTTTTCGACTGGGACACCAAGCGCCCGGCTGATGGCGCTTATTCCGCGATGCTCTTCTTCGAGAACGGCGCGACCGCAACGCTTAGCTATTCGGGATATGCCCATTATGACAGCGATGCGCTGCAAGGCTGGGTCGGCGAGTTGGGCAGGCCTAAAGCCCGCGATGCGCACACGCGCGCACGTGATCGATTGGCTGAAGGGTCTGAAGCGACACTTAAACGGGCGAGGGGATTTGGCGGTGCAGTCTCGACCACAACCGAACCCCCAGCCGCTCACGAACATTTCGGCTTTGTTGTGGCCAGCTGTGAGCGGGCCGATATCGAGCTGACGGCTCGCGGCGTTGTCATTCATGGTGACACATCGCGTGAGGAAGTCGCCGCGCCATTGCCCGAAGTATCGCGCATGGGTGTAGGCGATATCTTTGCAGCTTGTGCCCTTGATGGCGAAACGCCGATATTTGATGGAGTATGGGGGCTGGAAACGTTGGCTTGCTGCCATGCTATGCTGCAGTCTGGCGATGAAAATCGTGAGATCATGCTCGCCGAAATTCTATCCAAGTCCAGTTAACGTAAAAGGGTTTTTCATGTCTCTGCTTCCGCTATCTCTTGCCTGTTGGAATTATGACCGAACGGAAGCTCTGGCCAATGGCTCGGTCCGTCCTGATGGTATCGATCTCAATTTTCAGAAGCTCGAAGTCGAAGAGACATTTTTCCGAATGCTGCGGCACCGCGAATTCGATGCGGCGGAGCTGTCGATGTCGTCCTATTGCGTAACCTTGGCGCGAGACAATCCGCCCTTCGTTGCAATTCCGGTCTTTCCGTCACGCCTTTTCCGCCACAGCTGCATTTTCGTGTCGGCGAAAAGCGGGATTGAAAAGCCCGAAGATCTGGTCGGCAAGCGGATTGGCGTGCCCGAATATCAAATGACAGCGCCCGTGTGGATTCGCGGGATCCTTCAGGATGAATATGGTGTCGACCCGACAAGCGTCACCTACTGCACAGGTGGCGAAGAACAGCCGGGCCGTGAGGAAAAGCTCAAGCTCGACCTTCCCGAACAGTTTCGCCTCGAACGGATCGGGCCGGACCAAACGCTTTCCCGGATGCTGGCAGACGGTGAAATCGATGCGTTGCACACCGCACGCACGCCAAGCACATTTTATTCAGAGCCCAACGCCGTACGGCGCCTGTTTCCCGATTTCGTGCCGGTCGAGAAAGACTATTATGCGCGGACCGGCATTTTCCCGATCATGCATGTCGTGGCGATAAGGCGCGAAGTGTATGAAGCCAATCGCTGGGTTGCCCAGTCCCTGTTCAAGGCTTTCTGCGAAGCACAGCGCCGTCTTTATGACGAACTGCTGGTGACCGCTTCACTTAAAACCATGCTGCCATGGCAAATCGCTGCCGTGGAAGAAACGGTGGCGCTACTGGGTAATGACTGGTGGCCTTATGGCTTTGAACGCAACCGCGCGGCCATCGACACTTTCCTGCGCTACCACCATGAACAGGGTCTTTCGTCACGCCGCCTTCAGCCGGAAGAGCTGTTCGCCGAGGAGACGTTCGAGAGCTTTGTGATCTGAGCACTGCTTCAGACGATAGTTACCGTCGCGGCGACAGGTCAGACTTTGGCAGGCCATAGTCCGCAGGTTCGAGCAACATGTTTTCGCTGGCCATGAATAGTGGCCCGCCATGGGTTTCGCGTTCCTGTTTGCGCTGCGCGGCAATCGCCGGATCGGCCTGATGCGCGAGCACAGCCGCTTCGCGCTGCTCGAAATTGTCCCATGCCAGCATCATCACTGCTTGCGGGATCTTGCTTCCATACCAGACGGTGAAAAGTCCGAGGGGTTTCGCGCCGCGTTCCTGCAGGAAGGGAATGTCGATCTCCGCCAATGCGCGCTGCGATTCCTGCGCGTCGCGGGTGCTTAGCGGGATCATGCGCAATTCGTGTAGTCCGCCGATCGGTTGAGGGGCCGTGTCTTCAGGGGGATTCCACATCGGGGAAGGGCGCATGATCATCACGTCCATCGTTTCGATCATATGATCGCCGACATTGCTGTCATCCCTATGGGCTTGCCAATCGGGGTCGGCATAGAATTTGTCGAAGGCGGCGGCGCGATCATCCAGACTCTTCCATGGCAGGATATAGGCATAGGTTGGCGCATAGGCGCCGGCGAAGCCCTGCCAATAGCCGAGCGGTTCGGGAATGCCGTGCCTGGCGAAAAGCTTCGGAACTTCATAGCCCATCCGGTGATGGAGATCAGGGATCCGGCCCGGAGAAGCGAGATAGATGCGCAGTTCAAGATAATCGTTGATCAATGTCATGCTGCCATTCCGAAATTGGGTTTTGGCTTTCCATAAGGAAGCGGCCGCAGGATGGTCTGTTCGACATGGCGAACAGGGTTTACACCAAGCTCGGTTTTCCAGCGGTTTTGGCGATCCCGCAGGCGTGGATCGATGTGCAGGCGATTGGCCGCGCGTTGCTGCGTTTCGAAATCCGGCCAGGCGACGAAGCTGACGATTGCCGGAAGGTCTGGTCCCACCGCAACATCGAAAACACCAAGAACTTCCCCGCCCAGATGCTCGCATTGCGGTAGTTCGAATTCTGCCAGATAGGCGTTTACCTCCGGCCCGTATCCAGCGCGAACCTGATAAACCCGCATTTCGTGAATACCTCCAACCGGTTCGCCATCTACACCGCCTGACCGGTCCCAGACGGTGCTGGCTCGGATGATCCAATTCTCGATAGAATCTACCATCGGAAATGCGGCATTGCTCCGATCCCGCACCTCGGCCCATTCCGGGCTCGCCCAGAAAGGTGGAAAAGTTGTGTCCCGCTGCTCGAAGCTGTCCCATTTCAGGAGATAGCCGAACACGGGCTGGCGACGGCCGGCAATTGCAGACCAGGCCGCGATAGGTGGGGTGATACCATATTTGGAAAACAGGGATCGCTGTTCATCCTGCCAGTCGGCAATGGACACCTCTTCCATACGCGCCGTCTCTTCATCAAGACGCCCGGGCGTACAATCATAGAAACGATATTCGAAAAACATCGGAAACTCCCGGAGTGGCTATGCCGTAGCTGCTTCTACCTGCGCTTCATCTGCAACGATGGAATATTCACCGGCATTGCTGTCATCTTCGATCAGCGCGATAACCCCGGCCGCAAGCGTTGCAGGCGCCATTGCCACATTCTCGTCGAGGATCACCTGCATCCAGTCAGCGCGTTTGTCCCCGGCTGTCGTATCGACGATGGGCGTGTCGACGAGACCTGGCAAAACGGAGCAAACGCGAACGCCATGGCTTTCCATCAGCTTGGCGCAGCCTTGCGTGAACTGAAGCACGGCGGCCTTGGTTGCGCTGTAGAGAATGTCGATGAATCGGTTATGGAGCGAAGCGGTTGATCCGGTGTTCACGACAACGCCGCCTTTGCCCTCCATATGCTTGATCGCGAAACGCGTGCCCGCGAAAACCGCCGTCGCATTGACTGCCGTGATCAATTCGATCCGGTCGTTCGGCGTGTCGGGGAACAGATGCTCACCGGTCACCATGCCGGCATTGTTGAAGACGATGTCGAGCCCGGATTCCGCAGCCGCGGCATCGAAAACGGCTTCCAGCGCCGCAAGATCGGAGACATTGCACTGGTGCACGGTCGTCCCCAGGCCCTCTTCACAAAGCTTGGCCGTTTCCGCGCAGCCATCACCATTCATGTCGACAAGATGGATATGGGACGCCCCCTTGGCGGCCAATGCCTGACACGTGGCGCGGCCAATGCCGCTTGCTGCCCCGGTTACAAGCGCTGCCTTGCCTGAAATATCCATCGTCACACTCTCCTGATTATTGTTTAGTCTCTTGGTCCTGCAATCACTGCGGCCGGCGGGAGGTCATAATCTTTCAACCGTTCGCGAATGAGCTTCTTGTCGATCTTGCCGGTTGGCCCGAGCGGCACTTCGTCGACGAACACGACCGCATCGGGCATCCACCAGCGCGCAATCTTGCCGTCGAGAAAATCGAGAAATTCCTGCGGCTCGGCTTCTTCGCCGGCTTTCAGTTCGACCAGCAGCACTGGCCGCTCGTCCCATTTGGGATGGGTGACACCGATAACGGCCGCGAGCTGCGCCTTGGGATGGCCGACCGCGATATTCTCGATATCGATTGAGCTGATCCATTCGCCGCCCGATTTGATGACGTCCTTGGCGCGGTCGGTAATCTGCATTATCCCGTCTTCGGTCAGCGTCGAAACATCGCCGGTATCGAAAAAACCCTCTTCATCGAGCGCGTCCGCCTCTTCGCCATAATAGCCTGAGGCAATGGCCGGACCGCGGATCATCAGCCGGCCCGGCGTCTGCCCGTCATTGGGCAGGCGCTCACCCGCATCATCGACAATTTTCAGATCGATATTGCACAGCAGCCGACCCTGTTTGAGCTTGAATGGAACCTGTTCGTCAAAAGGCAGGTCGGCGATTTCGGGGGGCGGAGAGGCGACGGTTGCAAGCGGGGACGTTTCAGTCATCCCCCAGCCCTGAATAACATCGATCCCGTAATCGTCATGGAAGGTGCGGATCAGCGATTCCGGACAGGCAGCGCCGCCAACCGTGACGCGCTTGAGCTTTGAGAAACGCGCGCCGGCTTCCTTCATATGATCGAGCAGCATCTGCCAGACGGTGGGAACGGCGGCGGAATAGGTAACGCCCTCGGTCTCGATCAGTTCGTGGATCGAGGCTCCGTCCATATGCTGGCCAGGCAGCACGAGCTTCGCGCCCGCCATCGGCGCCGAATAGATAACGCCCCAGGCATTGGCATGGTACATCGGGACTACGAGCAGCACCGTATCGCGCTTCGACAGGTTCAGCGCGTCTGGCTGCAATGTCATCAGCGCGTGCAGATAATTGGAACGGTGGCCGTAGAGCACGCCCTTGGGATTGCCCGTTGTGCCGCTCGTATAACATAGCCCGGCGGCTTCTTCCTCCGGGAAGTCACCCCAAGGGCATGTGGTGGGCTGATCCGCGATCCAGCTTTCATAGGAAAGCGCCGCGAAGTTCGTCCGGGGCATACCCGCTTCATCAGTCAGGAAAATGACCGTTTCGACAGTCGGGCATTGCGGCAGGATGTCTTCGAGAAGATCGGCGCAGGCCGCATCGGCAATGATCATCCGGTCGGCCGCATGATTGATGATATAGACAATCTGTTCGGGAAAGAGCCGGGGGTTCAGCGTGTGATGGACCGCACCGATGCCGAGCGTGCCGTAGCATACTTCGAAATGGCGAGAGCCGTTCCATGCCATGGTTGCGACACGATCGCCCACACCGATTCCAGCCGCCAGCAGCGCATTGGAGAACTGTTTCGACCGGCCATGCAATTCCGCATAGGTGGAGCGGACAATGGTGCCGTCATTCAGTCGCGAGACGATTTCGCGGTCGCCATGCCATTGCGCCGCATGATCGAACAATTTGTCGAGCGTCAGGGCATAATCCTGCATCAGCGCTTTCATGG
>CAJQMX010000007.1 GCA_905479515.1 uncultured Parasphingopyxis sp. | reverse complement strand
GCTAGTCGAAATGCGAACATTGAAGCCGAGGACCTCGAGTGCTGCCACTAGCTCGTCACCGTAAATTTGCGTGCCCTTGGATATCGCGCCCGATCCAGAATGGATCGGCAATTCTATTCTCTCCGCTTTGCGCTTCCAGCTACGCACGTTGCTTCGGGGCCAATCAACCTTCATTTTGCCGACGAGTTCGGATAACTCAGGGCGTAACTCGGTGTCGAACAAATCAACGGGGTGACCTTTGCCAGGTTGTTCACCGCGGTAAGGGCATATCCAATCGACAACTTCGGTCGCAGACAATTTCGCATCAAAAAGGCCGATAAACAGCGTTTCATGAGGAGTTGGGCACACAAACGATGCCCAAATGGGCCGTTTGCGGAATATTGGACGGTTCGCTCGCTGGGTATTTTGATACAGAGCGAACCCAGCGAGATCTTCGCGCCAGAGCTGGGCAAGGTTTTCAAAGTTAGCACCCCGAGCAGGGGTATGATGACGCAAGACCGCAACGTCGACGGGGTCTATCCCGTGCTCCTCCAGCAGTTCATTGAATATGGTCATTATTCTCTGAGCCCTTCGCGACTAGGGTTGGTAGAGGATCGTGTCCAACATCGCTGCGCGGAAATTCCAAAGTTCTCGGTCGCGGTTGCCTGGCTGGGGAGCGTTGTACCACTCAGCCAAGCGGATTGTTTCGACAACGCGTTCCCAGTAGTTTTCCAAGGTTAATGATTTGGCGAAACCCATGGTCTCGGAAGCTGCATCGATATTGGGACCACAGACGCACAGAAATGTATCCGGGCGCTTCATTGCCAGAAGGCGACTGGCAGTCCGATAGCTTCCCTTCCGAGCCGAATTTTCGAATGCCTTGAGGAAATTCGCTGCGAACTCCTCATACTGCGGCCTAGTCACCTCACCATGCCTGGGAATTATATCAATTGCTTGAGCCAAGTACCGGTCATTCTGATCAACCCGGTTCGCGAAATCGCCCATACCCTTCATCGATCCGAACCAGCCCCAATCTCGGCTCAACTCAGGGCCGGTCTTCTGATACTCCCCGAGCGTGCCGGCAATGGCTTTTCGCCTAGGAGTGTCGAGATCGCCGAATGACTCGACCGATCCAAACCATTGCAGTGCAATGCGAAGCAGTTCGAGGCTGCCATCAACGTTGTGGATTCCAGGTGACCGGACCTTGCTGACGTATTCTAACCAGCTCATGCCGACGATATCAGAAGTGGCGCTCCGCAAGTCTTCCTTCGCTACATTTGCGATTGGGTCTCGAGGCGGTTTCCGCATCCGGTTAGCGCGTATGCAACTGATCCGATAAGCGCTCGCAAAATCCTCTGTAATCGGTTCTCCCAGCTGCGCGCTGGTCGCCACAAATCTGAAAAGGTCCGCAAAGATTTTTTCGGATGAACCTCCTTCGATCAGGATAGCCGCCTCCTGGTTGCGCCCTAGACCACCCAGCGTAAAGTTGGCGCTGCCAACAATCGCTGCGGCCTTGTCTGCTTTTCGAAAGCAATAGACCTTCGGGTGAAATGTTCCGTCTGGGAATCGCCGGACTACCTTCGCATTCGCAACGCCTACCAGTGCATCAATGAGATTGGGGTCGGTCTGGCTGAAGGCCACGCCAAAGGTCACCGCGCGGAACTTTTGCTGATAGCGTATCAGGTTTTTCCCGTGCTCCGCCAGCGTGCCCCAGGCAACCGCCCAGTGAAACTCATCATGAGCCTCCATCAAGCTGTCCAGCTTGTCGTTTACCGCTGCCGCTGAAAGGAATTGAACTTCCACGTCGGCCCTCCCTTAATGTCGAGAAATTGTCGATGCACCGGTTCTCGAAACCTTTCTCCTATACTTAGCTTTTAAAATGAAGGTTCGAAAGCCACTCCGTAAGCGTACGGCGGTTGTTCCCAGCGGTCTCGATTTTCATCCCTGATATGGCCAAATTTATACCCTGTTTCGCGAGTAGGGAATTTGCTTGAAGAATGCCTCGTATCCGCGGGGTTGAGAAGGGCCTCAGGTTCGGAATTTTACTTGAATTTGATATTTTCCCTGTAGATTTCCTGATATCAGGGAATCTACCCTTAGAGACGGGTGATCAGAGGGGTGTTCACACCTCCACCTCTTCTTGATGACGATCCGCACCCGATTTTTCAGGCTTTGGCAAACCAGATGATATGATGGGCGCCGCGACCGCCGCTCGTGGCGCGTACGCGGACTTCTTCGATGGAGAAGCCTGCGCTCTTCAGGCGGTTCGCAAAGCGCGGGTCCGTCGCGGCTGACCAGATCGCCAATACGCCGCCCGGGCGCAGTGCTGCCTTGGCCGAACCGAGGCCCCTTCGGTCGTAAAGGCGGTCATTGCTTTCATGGGTCAGGCCATCCGGGCCATTATCGACATCGAGCAGGATCGCGTCATATTCCCCATTGGCAGCGCGGATCAGCCCCGCAACATCGGCCACCTGCAGATCAACGCGGGGATCATCCAGGCAGTCCTTGAAAATATGGGCCATTGGTCCGCGCGCCCAATCAACAACTTCGGGGATAAGTTCGGCGACGGTCAGCCGCGCATCCGGGCCAAGTACGTGCAGCGCCGCCCGTAGCGTGAATCCCATACCAAGCCCGCCTATCAGCAGATGCGGGCGGGATTTGTATGCTAGGCGCGCCACGCTCATCGTGGCCAGTGCCTTTTCGGAGCCGCTGAGACGGCTGTTCATAAGCTCGTTCGCGCCGAGCATGATCGAGAATTCGTCGCCACGCTGCATGAGTCGCAGAGTGGCACCATCCGGGGTTTCAGCTGTATCGATCAATATCCGGGGCAGCATGACAGCGCGCTAGCCCTTCTCGATCGACAAGGGAAGCGAACCGATCATGCGGAGAAACGGGCTGGCGCTATCGCGTCAAGGCCGATTGCGGTTCGGCTTGCCCTTGTTCTTGCCCTTGCCCTTGTTTTTACCCTGATAGGGTTTTGGCTTGTGGCGCGGCGCACCCGGCCCGCCGCTGCGATGATTGCGCCGGTTTCCGCGATCAGGCGGAGGCCCGGCGGACGGAACAATCGCGATATTGTCTTCTTCGCCATGCTCGCCATCTTCGCTGGCCACTGTGCGCTTGAGCGCGGCGGCGAATTTCTCGGCCGCTTCCTGCTTCACCTCAAAAAAGGTTTCGCCCGGCAGGATGCGGATTGCGCCGACTTCGTCCTTGGTCACATGGCCGCGGCGACACAGCAGCGGCAACAGCCAGCGCGGCTCTGCATTATGCTTGCGGCCAATGCTCATCCGGAACCAGACGGTATTCTCAAAACCCGGACGCGGTGCATCGCGATGGTTGTCCGGCTTTTTGGATTTGCCGAGCATCTCTTCGGCAACCGGCATCTTCGCCCGGTGCGCCTGCACCAGTGCGACAGCGATATCTTCAGCGCTGCGCTCGGCCAGCAGGCGTTCAGCGAGTGCGCGATCTTCCTCATCGGCGGTTACCGGTTCGAGCAATTGTGCAACGAGCCGCTCGCGATCATTGGCGCGGATGGATTCGGGCGTTGGTGGATCAATCCAGTCGACCGGAATTTTCGCGCCGCGCAGCATCGATTCGACACGCTTGCGCCGCTGATACGGCACGATCAGTACTGCCGTGCCTTTCTTGCCCGCCCGGCCTGTGCGACCGGAGCGATGCTGAAGCGCCTGCGCATCACGCGGCGTTTCGACATGGATAACAAGGCTCAGCGTCGGCAGATCGAGGCCGCGCGCGGCAACATCAGTGGCCACGCAGACCCGGGCGCGCTTGTCGCGCAGCGCCTGCATCGCCTGATTGCGCTCGCTCTGGCTATGTTCACCGGACAAGGCGACGGCAGAAAAGCCGCGCTCGATCAGGCTGGCATGGAGATGACGGACAGCATCGCGCGTTCCGCAGAACAGCATGGCCGATTCCGCTTCATGGAAACGCAGCAGATTGACCGCGGCATTCTCGATATCGGCCGGGGCAACAACCATCGCCTGATAGCTGATATCGCCATGGCCACGATCTTCACCGACGGTGGAGATACGCAAGGCATCGCGCTGATAGCGTTTGGCGAGATTGAGAATCGGCTTGGGAATGGTTGCCGAGAACATCAAGGTCCGGCGTTCCTTCGGCGTTGCGTCGAGAATTTCCTCGAGATCCTCGCGAAAGCCCATGTCGAGCATTTCATCAGCTTCATCGAGCACGACCGCACATAGCCCGGTGAGGCTGAGCGCGCCCCGCTCCAGATGATCACGCAGACGGCCCGGTGTACCGACAACGATATGCGCGCCCTGGTTGAGCGCACGGCGTTCCTTGGAAGCGTCCATACCGCCTACACAGGTCGCGATCCGTGCGCCTGACTTGCCATAGAGCCACATCAGTTCACGGCTGACCTGCAGGGCCAGCTCACGCGTTGGCGCGATGGCGAGCGCCAAAGGCACGCGGGTTTGCGCAACCCTGCCCTCCTCATCGAGGAGCAGCGGAGCCATGGCGAGGCCAAAGGCAACCGTCTTGCCCGAGCCGGTCTGCGCGGACACGATCAAATCGCGGCCTTCCGCTTCGGGTTCAAGGACAGCGGCCTGGACCGGTGTGGGTGTGACATAGTCGCGCGCAGCAAGCGCTTCGGCGAGCAAAGGAGGCAGTTTTGAAAAGGGCATGCCGCCCCCTTGGCCCGTTTCCCGCCAGGCGCAAGCTTTATTTGCATATGCAGCATTGCACTTTGCGGCATAGCCTTGTGGCCAGACGCCCAATTTCTCTATAGGCGGCGCCCCGATGATCAATTTCAGCAACATTAAAGTGCGCCTTGGCGGCACCGTGATTCTCGACGGCGCGACGGCTGCGCTTCCCCCCGGCGCGAAGATCGGGCTGATCGGGCGCAATGGCGCTGGCAAATCAACCCTTATGCGCGCGCTGACCGGCCAGCTTGACCATGATGACGGCTCGGTCGACATGCCGAAAGACACGCGGATCGGCTATCTGGCGCAGGAGGCCCCTGCCGGCCAGCAATCTCCGCTCGACACCGTTCTTGCCGCCAATGAGGAGCGTGAGGCCCTGATCGCGGAGGCCGAAGAGGCAACCGACCCGCAGCGCATTAGCGATATCCATGAGCGGCTGAATGCGATGGATGCCCATGCCGAGCCGGCACGCGCGGCCCGCATCCTGAGCGGCCTTGGTTTCGATGAGGAAATGCAGGCGCGGCCACTGGAAAGCTTTTCCGGCGGGTGGCGCATGCGCGTCGCGCTTGCGGCCCTGCTGTTCGTCGAACCCGATATGCTGATGCTCGATGAGCCTTCGAACCATCTCGATCTCGAAGCGACGCTATGGCTGGAGAATTTCCTGCGTGACTATCGCGGCACCATGCTCGTCATCAGCCATGAGCGCGATCTGTTGAACAAGGTCGTCGACCATATTCTGCATATCAAAGGCGGCAAGACCAAGCTCTATCCGGGCAGCTATGATGCGTTTGAACGGCAAAGCGCTGAACAGGCAGCCCAAGCGGCGGGCATTCGCGCCAAGCAATTGGCCGAGCGTGACAAGCTGCAGGCCTTTGTCGATCGCTGGCGGGCCAAGGCCCATGCCGCAAAACAGGCGCAGAGCCGGATGAAGGCGCTGGCCCGCATGTCTCCGGTCGAGGCGGCCGTTGAAGATCCCACGCTCGTGTTCGGTTTCCCGAGCCCGGGCGAAATGAAACCGCCGATGATCCTGCTCGACGATGCGTCCGTCGGCTATGAAGAAGGCAAGCCGATTCTCTCGCGCCTGTCGCTGCGGATCGATCCTGAAGACCGGGTCGCCTTTCTCGGCCGCAATGGCAACGGCAAGACGACGCTCGCGCGTTTGATCGCCGGTCAGCTTGAGCCGATGGGCGGCGAAGTTGCCGTTTCAGGCAAGACCCGGGTCGGCTATTTCACCCAGTATCAGGTTGAGGAACTGGATGGCAGCGACAGTCCGGTCGACCATATGACCCGCGCCATGCCCAACGCGAAACCCGGCGCGGTGCGCGCGCAGCTCGGCCGGTTCGGCTTTTCGGGCGACAAGGCGATGATGGAAGTGCGCAAGCTCTCCGGCGGAGAACGCGCCCGGCTCGCATTGGCACTGATCACGCGCGATGCCCCTCACCTGCTGATCCTCGATGAGCCGACAAACCATCTCGACGTCGATGCCCGCGAAGCGCTCGTGCAGGCGCTGAACGATTATTCCGGCGCCGTCGTTATCGTCAGCCATGACCGGCATATGCTGGAGCTTACAGCCGACCGGTTGATCCTGATCGATGATGGCACGGCCACCGAATATGACGGCTCGATCGACGATTATACCGATTTTGTTCTGCGCAAGAATGATCCGGGCGTTGAGGCGAAATCCGGCTCACGGAAAAACGCGAAACAGGCCCGCAAGGAAGCCGCCGAGGCCCGCAAGAAAACGCAGGAACTGCGCAAGACTGCGAAAGACGCCGAAGCGCTGGTCGCCAAACTGGAAAAGGATCGCTCCGCCATTGACCATGCGATGTTCGCGCCGGCCGAGGCCAAGGGCGACCTGGCCAAGTTGACGATGACCGAACTGATGGTGAAGCGCGCGACGCTGGACGAAAAGATTGCCGAGCAGGAAGACGCATGGGCGGCAGCTTTGGAAATATTGGAAGCGGCGAGCTAATCCCCATTCGTCACCCCGGACTTGATCCGGGATCCAGAACGGGCAGATGATTTCGTTCTTGGTACTCGATGCCGGATCAAGTCCGGCATGACGGCGTTTGACAGTATTCAAGTTCAGAATCTGCTTTCGCACCATTGCGGACATTCACGGTCTATAGCAAACTAGCCAAATGACGCGAACACATCTGGTAAGACGAAGAGTGCTGCTAATTGCGCTCGCGGCGGCAGTCATTGCGAACATAATATTCTTAGTCAATTATACATCACATGAAACTCACGAATTTCTATTGGCGTATAACAAAAATGGCATGGTGTTTGATAACAATAACGCAGATGGTATTCCCTCCTTTGATGCGATTAATGAGCAATGGATAGAGAATGGGAATGTCATTGACGAACTTGAGCCATATCTCGTTGGCAATGATCCTGAATCGCAATTCGAGTACGGCTCTGAATCATACATAATTGTACAACTACCTCCTGATGCATCGGCTGACATCTACCGACGGGCGATCACTTCCTTGGCATCTAGAGGGATTTGTCTGGTGGGGATCATAGACTTCGGCGCTCCCGTTATTCACTCAACCTTTCCCGCTCTGTACTACGGCGGCGATATGGCGACTGTTCATCAGGTTGTCGAAGTTCGCGATGATGATGGGGAGATGCTGGAATGTCATGATCGGTTTAACACGACGTGGGGTCAACGAGAGTGAAGGAACTTAGTGAAAACTCCCAAGACTGATTTCCACCCAAAGCGGATATCCCATTAAAATCATCACCCGCGCTTTCTCCCCGGTACAAAAACCGGCTAAGCCATCAGCGCCAGCACGGCGAAACTCGCCAGCCAATGCTCGCCCATATAATCGCCTTCGACATGGGACAGGCTTGCCGCCAGATGCCGCTCGGCCAGTTCATGCGCCTGCGCGGCACCGTTTTCGGGTAGCGCATCGGCGATGCTGCGCCAGCACCAGGCCCGGCTGAGATTGCAACCGTCGAGATGGGCGATCTTGCCGTCGCTACGGTCGGACGGCACAGCTGGGGTGAACAGACTAACCGGCTGACCGATATCGAGGCGCGGCAGGAATGCGGCAAACCATTCGCCGAAATCCGCCTTGCCCAGAATAGTGCGCATGCACAGCGCCTCGATCATCGCGGAGGAGAGAAATTCATCGCCGCCCGGTTCCCAGGCCTGACAGTCGCGGTCCATGCCGTAATAGAA
>CAJQMX010000006.1 GCA_905479515.1 uncultured Parasphingopyxis sp. | reverse complement strand
AGTTCGGGTACGTCGGGAGACTTACGCTTTCGAATAGTCAACAGCAGCCTTGGGAAATTGACAATTATCGGAGTTACAAATGCCGATGACATACAGTCAAAATTCATGGCGAGGATAGATGATAAAAATTATGCGGAGCTTGGATCTATAACATTGCTGGGTGAGGAAAATCTGGATCTGACAACCACCCATATATTTGTGCGGCTTTCCAATATTACGGAACCCATAAAAGCAGATCAAAAGATAGACTTGAAACTGGTTTTTACGAATGGGGAAATGCCAATTTCGGCACATGTAGCGCCGTCAAAACAATAATCATCTGGCATGGCGAGAAAATGTTGACCCGGGCCGGCGGCCACTATCTCGAAACAGGCAGGGAATTTAAAAGAGAATTATCGAACAGAAGCTTGAGAGGGAAGCCATGACAGACCATCCAGAACACAGCCGATCAACGCAATACAAGGAAAATAGCCTGACACTCATTGGCGCCGTATCCATGGGAACCGGCGTGATGATCGGCGCGGGCATACTTGCCCTTACCGGCCAAATTGCGGAGCTTGCCGGATCGTTGTTCCCCCTCGCCTTCTTCGCTGCCGCTATCGTAACGGCCTTTAGCGCATATTCTTATGTCAAGATGGCAAACGCTTACCCCTCTGCTGGCGGGATAGGCATGTTTTTGCAAAAGGCATATGGCCGGGGGACGGTCACGGCAGGTGGTGCGTTGCTCATGTATTTTTCGATGGTCATCAACGAAAGTCTGGTCGCCCGGACATTCGGCACCTACACCATGCAATTGTTCGATGCCGAACCCGCCGGTTGGGCTGTAACGGTCTTGGGCGTTAGCGTTCTCGTTTTCGCCTTTTTTCTGAATATCTCGGGCAATCGTCTCATTGGCGGATTTTCACTATTTATGGCGTTTCTAAAGATCGGTGGGATCGTTGTATTTGCGGCCGGAGGTCTATGGATCGCGGATATTTCGTTTGATAGTATCATACCAAAATCGTCCCCGGATACGACGATCACCGGTTTTCTAGCAGCGATGGCGCTGGCCATTCTCGCGTTTAAAGGATTTACAACTATAACAAATAGCGGATCGGAAATTGTCGATCCTCACAAGAATGTTGGCCGGGCAATCATCATTTCAATTTTACTCTGCTTTGTTATCTATGTGCTTGTCGCTCTCGCGGTTGCCGCAAACCTGACTTTGGATGAAATTATCTCGGCAAAGGATTTCGCTCTGGCGAAGGCCGCGCGTCCGGCGTTTGGCAGTTACGGACTATGGTTTACAGTTGGTCTGGCAATTGTTGCGACTGTGTCGGGTTTGATTGCAAGTGTCTTTGCCGTTTCACGGATGCTCGCGATGCTTACCGATATGAAACTGGTGCCGCATAGTCATTTCGGGATGCCGGGAGATATCCAGAAACACACATTGGTCTATACGGTTGTATTTGCTATTTTCCTGACCATATTTTTTGACTTGAGCCGCATCGCCTCCCTCGGCGCCATTTTCTATCTTATCATGGATATTTTTATTCATTGGGGAGTGTATCGGTACCTGCGCGAAGAGGTTAATGCCAACGGAATTATCGTTTTGGCGGCGATTGTTTTCGATGTGATCGTGCTCGGTGCTTTCCTGGCAGTGAAAGCGTCAACTGATATGCTGGTTATCTATGCCGCATTGATTGGGGTTGTCGCGATCTTCGTTGGAGAGAGGTTTTTCCTCAAGTGGCACGAAGACGAGAAGAGTTAGTACATTTTACGAGATAATAGTAGAAATGTATTAGCGGAATTTAGTCGTAAAAACTCTGCTCATCAGCGGGAGAAAATATGAAATCAATCCGAAAACAAGTGCGATGTACCATCCATAAGCATAAGCTTCTGCCAAACCCAGAAAAAAGCTTGGCCATGTCAGCCAAATAAAGCCCGGCAACAGGTTTTGCCAAATTTCGTGCATAGCATAATTAGGTAGCCATAAATCGAACAATACGCAAAAAATATAACTAAACGCTGTGAAAGCGCTTAGGCTCAATCCAAAGGTGATTGTGGGTATACGGTTCATTTCGAACGCTATTCTTTCAAACTAGCTATGGGCGAATAAAATTGCTTTCATGCCCTTGTTTTAGATCAATGAACAGTCAGAGTAATTCTCTGCTTATAGGTATTACAAATAAGAATTAGTCACATTCTGCAACAGTGAAGCAAATCGTTACGGAATGTTACAAATTATAGAATGGTGACGTTGAACAAGACATGAGATTTTGTTACAGAAAATAAGCTAATAGCTAACCGGTAGTCTGGGCAATTTTAATTGAACCGGCTTTTTAAGGACTCACTTATGGACAAATTTGTCCCGGATTAAAGTCGGCGAGTTAGTTTTCAGATAGATAGATGCAATGAATGAATCCCCGCATATCCTGATAGTCGATGATGATCGGGAAATACGAGATCTCTTGACCCGGGTTTTGAAGAGGCACGGTTTCCGAGCCACCGCCGTTAATGACGGCCGCGAAATGACCGTCGTATTGAGAGATTGGAAGATCGATCTAATCATTCTGGATCTTATGCTTCCAGGCGAAGACGGCATAACTTTGTGCCGTGATCTAAGGGCACAATCAAATATTCCGATCATAATGCTGACGGCACTTGGAGAAGATTCAGACAAAATTCTGGGACTCGAAATCGGCGCGGATGATTATATTCAAAAACCCTGTAATCCAAGAGAATTACTTGCGAGAATACGTGCTGTGCTTAGACGTGCAGGTGAAGTTGCTGCAATTGAGATCGAGCAAGACACAATTATTGAGTTTGATGGCTGGCAGCTTGACCTGGTCCGTCATAGTTTGAAATCCGCCACTTCAGAATATGTAGAATTAACAACCGGTGAGTTTAAGTTGCTCGCAGCTCTTGCAAGTCATCCCGGTAGAGTGTTGACACGTTACCAACTTATGGATCTCGTTAAAGGCCGTTGGTCTCGTCCATTTGAGCGTAGCATAGATATGCAAATAAGCCGACTGCGACGGAAACTTGAAAGCGATCCCCAGAATCCGGAGATTATTAGAACGGTTCGCAGTGGCGGGTATTTATTTGCCCCTCAATCCATGACGGCGCGGACATGACATTCAATCGTTCATTGTGGCCGAAAACTATGGCGGCCCGGATTGTATTATTGCTCCTGGTTGGGCTCGGTCTTTCACATGTAATCAGTTTGAGTGTTTACAATTTTGATCGCGAGGAGATCGTAAATCTGATTGGAAGAGCACAATTAACGGAGCGCATAACGACAATAACCGGTATAATAAAAAATGCGCCGCCAGAGGAAAGAGAAAAAATCATCAGCTTTGCCAATAGCTCTACTTTTCAGCTAGATTTGGGCACTACAAGTACAGTTAAAAATAACGACCCCCTCGTAGCTAAACGCTTTTCAGCGGCGCTTTCGGAACTGACCTCGTTTGATTCAAGAATGCCAATTCTCGCGGAGACGGTTTCGGGCGAGGATAGCATATGGAGACATCTTTCTGGCAAATCAACCGAAAAACATATTTCTATTACTGATCATTTCGAGCACATTGTTAACGAAATTCGGACGGGCGCTTTAATCCGGGTTTCAATAGAAATTGGAGATAACAGCTGGCTAAACTATCAAGCCCCTGATGTTGAAGCAACGATGCCCTGGTCTATTAGATTTGTCCTATCGATTGCTGTGATGATGATCGCAACTGCAATATTTTCTGCCTGGGCTGCCCACTATCTGACCGATCCTCTAAAAAAATTGAGTATTGCTGCAGAAGATCTGGGGCGTAGCGTAACAGCGCGCCCAATACCGGAGAAGGGACCTTTGGAGGTTATACAATCAGTTCGCGTTTTCAATAAAATGCAAGCAAGAATTTACCGCTTCGTGGAGGACCGCACACAAATGATTGCAGCAATCGCTCACGATTTGCGAACACCTCTTATGAGAATGCAGCTTCGCAGCGAACTCTTGGATGACAATGAGTTAAAAAGAAAATTTAGCGAAGATATTGACGAAATGAATCAGATTGTTACGGCAACGTTGTCCTTTGCATCCGAAGATGCGGGAAGGAAGAAAAATGATCGATTCGATATAGTAAAACTTATTTCGGACGTCGTTGTGGATTTGAGCACGTTAGGTTTTTCGATCTCATGGGTTCCTCCTGATCCCATCAGTCTTGAGGGGCAAAAAGACCTATTACGCCGCGCCCTTTCAAATTTGATTGAAAATGCGGCGAAATACGGAGAATGGGCCTCTATTCATATACAAATTGCTGACGGAAAGCTCATAATCACCATTGATGATGACGGCCCAGGAATCGCTCCCGAAAACATAAAAGACGTTTTCAAGCCGTTTTTTAGACTGGAAGGCTCTCGAAGCCGGGAAACAGGGGGTACCGGTCTCGGCCTGTCAATTGCGCGATCAGCTTTCCGCAGTCACGGTGGCGACGTTACCATACGAAACCGCGCAGAAGGCGGCCTGAGAGTTGAAGCGTATCTGCCATTCTGACCGACCTTCATTCGGGCTCGATCAACTCATTTGTAACACTTTGTAACTGCGTGGTAATCTGTCACTAAATGTGACCGAAATGATCGGTTGCCGCCTCGACATCTCACCCCGACTACATAAGTATCGTTGCGTAAGATCTCTAATTTATGCACTGAAAGTCGATGAGATGAGCTCACTTTTCTATTTCCTTTTTTGGGCAGGCCTTATTTTTCTAATGATGCGATTTGGCTGTGGCGCACATGTGATGGGTCACAAATCAAAGCACAAGCATTCTAAAGGTGGTCCGCCCGCGGCTTCGGAAAACTCCAATGACATGGTTTGGGTTGCTCCACCTCGTGATATCGATCCGGTGTGCGGCACACAGGTCAACACAAAAACCGCCAAATCAAGCGTCTACAATGGGTCAGTCTACTACCTGTGTTCGCGAGAGTGTCGTGAAATCTTTGAAGCAAATCCGAAAGAGTATCTCAGTGTCGAGAATTTGAAAATACAAGCCCCTGAAACGGAGGCTAAGCATGCCTGATCTGGTAAAAGAAAATACTTCTGAAGCACGCCAAGAACTCTACATAAGAAGCCGGACCAGCCTCCGTCTACCGGTTATTGCACTCGGGATGAGCCTCGGATTGTTCTTTGCCGTCACATTCATTTTATGTGTGAGTTTTGATCTGCTTTTCCCTGATCAGGCAATGTACAAAACATGGCTCGGGTTACTGCCCGGGTTTACTTGGCTGAGTTGGCCAAGTTTCTTCCTGGGACTCGGTGAGAGCTTTGCTTATGGCTGGTATGTCGCCCTAATCTTTGGACCGCTCTTTAACTTCTTTGCCGCTCTCGGGTCGGGGAATCATTCATGACCCACTCAGCTGTGAAAAAAATTTCCACTATCGAAGTAGTGAAGAACATTCCGTCTCCTTCCGTTGAGCAGAACCAGGACAATGCTAGCACATTGGACGGTGCTGCCCCAGCTGAGAGATTAGTGCCACATGGCCGGGATTTATTGGACTATCAAATTGACGTCTGGCAACGGACAATCCTTTTCTGGGATACGCTCAGACAGCGTGCCGACAATATGCTGGAGCACGAGCGTGCTGGTTTGCCGCCATTGCTGGATTTCAAGTATGAGACGATCCTCGATGCTCGAACTTTTGAG
>CAJQMX010000005.1 GCA_905479515.1 uncultured Parasphingopyxis sp. | reverse complement strand
GACGAAATGATAATGGGTGCCGTCTTCTTCTCCCGGCCGGATCGGGCGGGTCGTTGCCGATACCGACGGCGCAATCTCGCCATCGGCCTCCAGCAACATCCGCGCGATAGTGGACTTGCCCGCTCCGCTCGGCGATGAAAGAACATAAAGGAGCCCGCGGCGCTCAAGCTGAATCGGTTCGACCATGAACCCGGTTCGCGCAAGCGCGCGGCAAGGTCAAGATGGAGGACAAAGATGCATCATCACCTAACACTGGCCCTAACCGCTTCGCTGGCCCTGATTGCGGGTTGCACCGCGACTGATACGACCGCGCCCGATCCGGCCTGCAACTATGACTGCACCGTCGAGCGCCATGTTTCAGCCATCAAAGCGCATGACTGGGATAGCTTCGCATCAACCATCACGAACCAACCGAATCTCCAACTGATCCTGCCCGATGGCACGTTGATCGACGGCCGCGAGGCCTATCTCGAAATTCTGGAGCCATGGCTGACCGGCGGCGGCTTCACGGTCAGCGAGGAAGTGATCGACCAGCGGATCGGTGCGGACCTCGGCTACACGCTGCTGCGGATGACGCAGCGCAATGAGGGCGAAGAAGAAGAAGAACCATCACGCTATTTCCTGCTGCTGGTCTTCGCGCTGGAGGATGGCAGCTGGCGACTGGTGCATGATCAGAACACCGCCATCGCGTCCGATGCAGATACCTGAGTTTGTCATCCTGATGCGCGGCATCAATGTCGGTGGCAATCGCAAGATGCCAATGGCCGAGCTTCGTGCGCTGTGCAACGATTTGGGCTTTGCCAATCCGCAAAGCTATATCCAGAGCGGCAACCTGCTGATCGGCTCTGGGGAAACCCTGGCCAAGACCGGAGATATGCTCGCCAATGCGGTCAGCCGGCATTTCGGTTTTGAGGTCCCGCTCATCGTGCGGGCGGCAAACACATGGAAAGCCTATATCGATAACAATCCGTTTGCCGGGGAAGATAGGGTTTCGGAAAAAATGCTGCACCTGCTGATCGCCGCCACCAGTCCTCCAGAATCGGCGGTCGCCATGCTTTGCGAGCGGGCGCAAGGTGGAGAGAACATCCGGAGGGCAGGCGATGCTATATGGATCGACTATTGTTCGGGTGTCGCACGCAGCAAGCTCACTCCCGCTGCCATCGACAAGGCTTTCGGCGCCACAGCGACCGGACGGAATTTGCGTACCGTCTGCAAAATTCAGGACATGATAGAGGAGCGCAAAGGGTGAGCCAGCGCTATTGGGTCATTGCCACGGCGTTAATCATCGCAGCCGCCGCCATCCTCTACTGGATGGGCCGCAATCCGATCTGCGAATGTGGCGAGATCAAACTCTGGGTGGGCGAGGTGCATGGCCCCGACAACAGCCAGCATCTGACGGACTGGTACACGCCGAGCCATATCATTCACGGATTCCTGTTCTGCGGGCTGGGCTGGCTGCTGCTGCGCCGCAAATCGCCAGGCCTGTGGTTCTGCCTTGCCGTGGCCATAGAGGCAGGCTGGGAAATCCTCGAAAACTCGCCGATCATCATCAACCGCTATCGTGAGGCAACGGCAGCGTTTGGCTATTCCGGCGACGCGATTATCAACTCCATCGCCGATATCGGCTGGATGGCGCTGGGCTTCCTGATCGCACGGCGGATCGGTCTGTGGCCCACTGTCGCGATAGCCGTGATCTTCGAGCTGTTCACCCTCTGGATGATCCGCGACAATCTGACGCTAAACGTGCTGATGCTCGTTTGGCCGATTGACGCGATCCGGGTGTGGCAAGGCGGGGCATAACGACTATTCGGGTTTTTCACCCATAGGATTGATCTCGCTTTTCCAGCTATCCGTCAACCTGCGCATGATTGCCTCAACCGGCCCGCGATCGAACCGGCGCCGCCAAAGGGTCGAGGCAATGATCATGACGACATAGAAAAGCGCGGAATAGCCGATAATCCATTCGAGCGTCTGGTGCGGTTTGAACCCGGCCCAACCGACCGCCCAGACACCCACGGTGCCGTGCAGGATATAGATGGTCAGCGCGAGCTGGCCGGTATGGACAAGCGGTGTGATCCAGCGGCGATCGGCAAACCGATCCCCAAAGGAGAGGCAGAGCGATACGATGGCCATGCCCCAGCCGATGCCGACCGCCAGGAAGAGCGGCATGGGCGGATAAGGCGCGGTACCGAGCAACAGACTGGCTTCTTCCAGATCGATCGTCTGCGACACATCCTCCATCAGTTTGAACAGCCCCATGTCGAGCGCAACATAGGAAATTGCTTCAGCCGCGAGCGCGAGCGCAACGCCGCCGATCAGCATTTTCCGGCGAATGACAGGATCACGCATATCGAGCCGCCCCAACAGCATCCCGGCAATCAGGAAAGCGACCCACGGAGTCACCGGATGATAGCCCTGGAAGAAGAAATCGATCAGCACTTCCCGAAAGGTGAATTCACTCGTCGTCGCCCAGAAGGAAATGCCGAACTGCGCGGGCAGTACATAATAGAGTATTGGAAAAACCGCAGCCACCAGAAAGCCGGTAATGGCCAGGTTCCGGTTCGATACGGTGAGTAGCACGGCCGCAATCATCAGATAGATGCCGTAAAAATGCAGGATATCATAGTCCCAGATCTGCCGGAACAGCAGTCCAATGGCTAACAGGAAGGCCGCGCGGCGCAGCAGATTGTAACGGTCCTCGCGAATATCCGCTCGCTCCCCGGAGAGTCGGCTCTGGCGAGAGAGGAGCGAAATTCCGATGCCCGCGAGCAGCACGAACAAAGCCGCCGCCCGGCCATTGACCATGCCGGAGGCGGTTTCGAGCCAGGCCGGGCTTTCGCCCGTAATATGGAAGGTTGAGCGATAATTGACCGTGATCATGCCAAAAATCGCAAAAGCGCGCGCTATATCGAAACCGACTATGCGGCGCGCAGTGCGGCTTTCTTCAGCGGTCGGCGTAGCGGTGGAAGGGGTTTCGGCAATGGAAACTGTTTTGTCGCTCATTGCCTGTCACCAGACTCTACTGGCCCGGCACCGCGTCCGATCGGATCGGCGCTGAACCCGATATCCCTGTCGGTATGGCGATCGGGCCCGCGTCCTTCGCCAACCGGATCGGCATGCCGCCCCCGGTCGCTGTCGGTAATCGGGCCATTGCCATTGCCGCAACCGGCGGGATCGGCCGATGCGCCGCCATCGCTATCGCTGATCCCTGTATGCCCGCCGGAGCGACCCGCACCGGCTCCATCGGCATTCGCTCCGCTGTCACAATCGGTAAGGCCCGCCGCTTGTGCTGCTTTGCCTTCCGGTGCCTTGCAGCCGGTGACCACCGCGCCTGCACCGATCAGCAAGGTTGCGCTGCCAGCAACGCGGGACAGGAAGGAGCGGCGCGTGAACGCACTCCTGATGCGATTATCGGTAATGTCAGGCCCCTTTTTCCTACTGATAGATGCGGATCGGGATCAACGCAATTCCCCGGCGTAACAAGGGATGGCCTAACGCGGCGCGGTCGGGCATAGGGCGCGCGATGGCGAATCGGCTTTCCCTTTTCAGACAGCTGCGCAAGGATCGGTTCACGATCCTTGCAGCGATATTGCTGTTTGCCCAGGCGATCGTACCGACGGGCTTCATGCCGGTTTTCGCCAAAGGCGGCACGACCATCATGCTGTGTACCGGGCAAGGCTTGGGTCTGCAGGCCGCCCCTCTGCCGGATGACGCGTCCGCCGCGATGATCGCGCTCGCAGAAGCGCTGGACGATGAGCACCCAGCGGAAACCGATACCACGCCCTGCGACTATGCGGCGGCGTCCAGCCCCGTCAGCTTCACGTCTGCGCCTTCGGGCGCATCGATGCCGGTTATCCATGCCGAGACCACCTTCCCGCCCGCAGGCATCGGCGCCATCGGGATGGGCCTTGCCGCGCCTCCGCCTCCACAAACTGGGCCGCCCACCTCCTTCTGAACCGACCAATACGCGCCATATCGGGCGCAATTACTATCGATTCAGCAAGGATAATTTCGTGAAATACGCTTCTCTCGCGGCGCTTTCGGCCGCGCTCATTACTGCTCCTCTCGCCGCCCATGAGGGCACCCATGCCAATGGCCACGCGCCGATCGGCGTGATGGGAGATCACACCCACAATGCCGGGGAGATCATGTTCTCCTATCGCTTCATGCATATGGAAGGCTCTGGCAACCAAATCGGCACCGATTCCATTTCTTCCGACGACATCGTTACCGGCGTTCCAAACCGCTTTGCCGGTATGCCCGGTCAGCCGCCAACCTTGCGTGTCGTGCCGCAGGAAATGCGCATGGAGATGCACATGATGGGCATGATGTATGCTCCTGTTGACTGGATGACGCTGATCGCATCGGGCAGCTATGTGACCCGGGAAATGGAATCGACCACCTATCAGGGTGGCATGGGGACAACCGTGCTTGGCGGCTCAAGCATGTCGGTCGACGGATTTGGCGATATGACCGTCGGCGCGCTCTTTCCGCTGTCGAAAGTGGAAGGCGATCATGAGATCGTCGCCCGCGCGGCAGTCGGCATCCCGACCGGCTCGACAACCGAAACGGGCGAAATGCTGACGCCGATGGGTACCACCCAAACGATGCGACTGGGCTATGCAATGCAGCCGGGATCGGGGACATGGGATCTCAAGCCCGCGATTACCTATCGGGGCTATGCGGGCCAGCTTGGCTGGGGCGCGCAATATAACGCCACGATCCGGCTCGGCACCAACGACGAAGGCTATAGCCGCGGTGACGTGCATGAAGTGACGGGCTGGGTCAGCTATGAACCGGCTTACTGGGTAAGCCTGTCTGGCCGTCTCGCAGCGCGGACAACCGGCAGGATTGACGGCATTGATCCGGCGATCATGGGGCCAAATCAGGCAGCAAATCCTGATTTCCAGGGCGGTGAACGCGTTGACGCCTATTTCGGTGTCAACTTCGCCGCACAGGGATCCCTTGATGGCCAGCGGCTCGGGATTGAGATCGGCGCGCCTATCTATCAGGACCTTAACGGCCCGCAGATGAGCGGAGACTGGTCGCTGACTGTCGGTTGGCAGGGCAGTTTCTAAGAGGTAGCGGTATCGTCCCCGGCGTGCGCTGTTTCCGCTTCGGTGGTGCGCGCGTCGGGGGCATCCGTTGCCGTCTCGCCACGTTCGCGCTTCTTGTCCCACAGATATTTGGCGACAAGCCCGCCGCCGACCAGGGCAGCTCCGGGGAGCGAACGCGTCGCGATGCGTACCGCGATCAGGCCGATGCCTGCGCCCAAAAGGCCGCGTCCGGCGGTTCTACTGCGGACATGGCCGCCAAGCGCGCCGCGGGCGATTTCCCTGAAAATGCTCATTCCTTATTCTCCAGAGGTACGGGTTCCTTGAAAGTATGGGTGATATAAGGGAACGGAATTTCGATCCCGGCCTTGTCCAGCGCGGCTTTCACGGCGCGCACGACCTGATCCCGGCTCTCATGGCCCGCGCGGGGCGTAGAGCCCGACCACCAGCGAACCAGATAGTCGATTGAACTCGAATTAAATTCCTTGGCGAACACGTCGACACCGCGATCCGTATCGACCTTGTCACAGCTTCTGACGGCGTCTTCGATGACCTTTGCCGCTTCGTCGAGATCGACATCATAGGCAACGCCGCACACCACTTCGTGCCGCCGCCCATCCATATCGGTAAAAATCTCGACCGGGTTTTTGAATAGCATCGAGTTCGGAACAATCGTCACTTCGTTGGAGAGCTTGCGGACATAGGTTTCGCGCAGATTGATCGCCTCGACCTTGCCGGAAATGCCCTCGCATTCGATGACATCGCCGATCCGCATCTTCTCCCGGATCATGATAAGGACACCAGCGAGGAAATTCTCGAAAATATCCTGAAACGCAAAGCCGATCGCCACCGCACCGATGCCAAGACCGGCGATGATGCTCGCTGCGGTAACACCGGGCAGGATGATCGCCGCCGTGGCAAACAGGCCGATGAACCAGATGAGGATCGTCACGACCGTTTCGACAAGGGTAAGCAGGCTGGGCCGGATATCGGTCTTGCCGATAAAGCGATGCGCGATCTTGCGTCCGGCTTTCGCCATCAGCCAGGTGAGGACGAGGATGATCAGCCCGACCGCCATCTGCGGCAGCATCCGCACGGTCGTCTCGGCCATATCACCGAGCTGGTCCTGCAATATCGTTATAAAACTCGCGTCCATCATTGCCCCTTTGTGCAGCATTCTCACTACCAACGGGGCAAATAGGGCGATTGTTCCGCCGTGCGCGCTGCAGGCCTAGCGGCCGAGCATATTCTCCGGCCTGACAACCCGGTCAAACGTCTCTTCATCGACCAGCCCAAGATCGAGACCGGCCTCTTTCAGGGTCATGCCTTTCTTGTGCGCATGCTTGGCGATGCCGGCGGCATTGTCATAGCCGATCTCGGGGGCGAGCGCAGTGACTAGCATCAGCGAGCGGCCGACCAGTTCGGCAATCTTGTCTTCATTGGCCTCGATGCCCTCGACACAGCGTTCGGCAAAGCTCGTCATCCCGGTCGCCATCAGCTCAATCGAGCGCAGAACATTTGCCCCGATCAGCGGCATGAAGACATTGAGTTCAAAATGCCCCTGCATGCCGCCTACGGTAACTGCCTGATTATTGCCGATCACCTGGGCTGCAACCATGGTCAGGCTTTCGCACTGGGTGGGGTTCACCTTGCCCGGCATGATCGAGCTGCCCGGCTCATTGGCGGGCAGAGACAGCTCGCCAAGGCCCGAACGCGGGCCGGACCCCAGGAACCGGATATCGTTGGCGATCTTGTTGAGCGCCACGGCCAGCGTGTTGAGCGCGCCGGAGAAGAAGACGAGCCCGTCCTTTGCGGCGAGCTGCTCGAACTTGTTGGGCGCACTTTCAAAAGCAAAACCTGTAATGTCGCTGATCGCTCCGGCCATGTCCGTCGCCCAGCCTTCAGGCGCATTGAGCCCGGTGCCAACCGCCGTGCCACCAATGGCGAGCTTGGCGATATTGCCGGTTAGCGCACCCTCGATCCGCGCTTTGCAGCTGATAAGCTGCGCCGCATAACCGGAAAATTCCTGGCCCAGAGTCAGCGGCGTTGCATCCTGCGTGTGGGTGCGGCCGATCTTGACGATATGATCCCAGGCTTTGGCCTTCGCCGTCAGAGCGGCGATCAGAATGTCGAGTGCCGGCACCAGGCGATCGCGCGTCGCCAGCGCCGTCGACACATGAAGCGCTGTCGGGAAGCTGTCATTCGAGCTTTGCGACATGTTCACATGATCGTTGGGATGCACCGGTGCCTTGCCACCCCGCGTGCCAGCCAGCGTTTCATTGGCGATCCCGGCGATCACCTCGTTGACGTTCATATTGGTCTGGGTGCCCGAGCCCGTCTGGAAGATGGTCAGCGGAAATTCGGCATCGAACCGGCCTGAACGGATGGCCGTCGCCGCCTCCTCAATGGCATCGGCGAGGCCCGCGTCCAGCCCATGCTTCTTGTTCACCCGCGCCGCCGCCTGCTTCACCGCCGCCTGAGCATGGACAATGCCAATCGGCATCCGCTCGCTTGCGCCAAAGGGGAAATTCTCCAGGCTCCGCTGTGTCTGCGCACCCCAATAGGCAGAGGCGGCAACCTCAATCGGGCCAATAGAATCGGTTTCGGTGCGGGTTTCGGTGGTCATGATGCTTCTCTCGCCTTTTTCGTCATGCTGAATGTGTTTCAGCATCCACTCCTAAATTCGCGAGACCATCGCAAGAAGTGAAGTGGACCCTGACATATGTTCAGGGTTACGTTCCTTATCCTGACTCGGACGTCATTTTTTCCGTTTGAAGTCCACCGCGACGACGTTGGAGCCGTCTTCGATAGGCTCGGCTGCGGGCGGATCATTCTCGGCATGGTCATTGGGCGCATGGTCATCGCCTTGCGCCTGAAACTGCAATGCGAAGTTCACTGCCGGGTCGACAAAACCGGTGATCGCCGCGAACGGCACGATCAGGGTCGAGGGAATATCGCTAAAGCTCAGCCCCACCGAAAAGCCCTCATCATCTACTGTCAGATCCCAAAAGCGTTTTTGCAGGACAATTGTCATCTCATCCGGAAACCGTTCCATCAGATGGCCGGGAATGTCGACGCCCGGTGCGCGCGTTTTGAAAGTGATATAGAAATGATGCTCGCCGGGCAGATCGCCGGCATCGCCAACTTCGCTCAGCACCCGACCGACAACCGCGCGCAGGGCCTCCTGCACGATTTCATCATAGGGAATCAGGCTGTCGGGCGTGTCGTCTGTCATGGCGTTTTGGTGAACGCCCGCGCGCCAAGGGTCAAGACATGAGATGCAGTGCGCGGCTTTTTTGATCGCCGTTGACTGTCAGAATTTCCTTTGCAGGAAATCGCTGCGCCAGCCCACTCGGTCGACATGTCGGTTTTTCCCAAAAAGTTTGGCCAACGACTCCCGCTACAAACTTATCCGACCGCCGCTTCGACTATCTCGGCCTTTTTGGGCCGCCTCCACGCGACAAGCAGGCAGCCTGTCACGATCAATAGCGTGCCGGCAACCGTCATCCAGGTAATCGCCTCTCCAAAGAAGTACCAGCCCAGGATCGCGGCCCAGATAAAGGCACTATATTCGAGGCTGACAAGATGCTGCGCTTCGGCCCGGGCATAGCCCCATGTGACCAAGAGAAGCGAAACAATCGCGAGGGTCGCCGCGCCGCCAAGAGCGGGCCATTGAGCGATTTCCGGGAATATCACGAGGAAGGGCGCAAAGGGCAGAAGGCAGAACAAGACAAGCAGGTTCTGGTAAAAGGCGATCTCGACCGGCGGCGCAATCAACGCCAACTGCCTCTGCAGCACAAGGTTATAGGCATAGGCCGTCGCTGATAGCAGGATCGCGGCGACACCCCATTGTGCATCGGGCCCGAAATCGCCCTCCATCTTGCCGGCGACAATCACCAGAACCCCCGCAATCCCGAGCAAGGACGCGAAAATCGTGGCCTTGCCGATCCGTTCCTTGAGCAACACTGCCGCCAGATACAGGGCAAGCAGCGGAGCAATGAAAGACAGTGCGACCCCTTCGGCAAGCGGCACGCGCACCAGCCCCCAGAAAAACAGGAACGCCATGATGGCAATCAACACGCCGCGGATCAGGTACAGCCGCATTACGCTCCCGCTCGGCCATTTTCGCGGAAGCCGGAAATACAGCACTGATATCAGGATCACGCCCGCAACATACCGCCACATCAGGGCATTATATACGCCCATGGTTATCGACAGACCCTTCATCACCGCATCCATGCCGGCGAACAGGGCAAGCCCGGCCAGCACCATAAGTGCGGGCATCAGGATGCTATGCGAGTCGGACGTGGATTGTGCAGACATGACTGATCCCATAGCTGCAGCCCCGGCTTGCGGCGAGGTCCGAAATCATACCCCCTGATTTCAGCCGGGATAATGCCCGGGTGACTGACAGCGCAGCGCAATTTCGCTCCCCATCTTCGCAAGAGCCCGGCTACGACCCCTTGCTTGGGAGCCGTTGCGATCGGCCGATCGCTGGAGGTACTAGATCGCGAGCTTGGTCATGGAGCAGGCTTTGGCCAGCCCCAGCCCGCGCTTCATCGCCGGATAAGCCCGCACCATTGCCGCCGCCAGGGTCAGTTCTAGACGCACAGTGCGGCCAAAACGGCTTTCGATGGCATCGCCCAGCTCACTGACGTCCACGTCATGCCGCGCAATCGCTTCGCCAAATCGGAATGCCAGCGCATCATCGGGCTGCAGGCCCCCGCCGCCCGCCAGCGCAGCGTTTAGCACATCGCGCGGCACCCCATCGGCAAGGCCGCCCCTGGCAGAGATTAGGGCACATGGCCCACAATCTTCAACGAGCACGGCACCGATACAGGCGGCGACGACCAGACTGGGCGGCGCGGCATGACGATGATTGCTTGCTGGCATGAAATGCATAAATTTCTCAATCGCATGGCCTGGCGCGGTGGCGATCTCATGCAGATATTGGCTATCTTCCGGGATCGTCCGGTCGGCGAAGTTCAGGAACATGGCCTTGGGCAGGCCAGCCGGTGCAATTCGCTGGCGCACGAAGAGGATGGCTACTGCAATCAAAACCAGCAGCGGCACCCCGATCGTGCCGGGCGCATCCTTCCAGAAGCGATCCGATGAACAAATACCGGCCATCAGCTCGTAGAGATGCAATCCGCCGTGCGCCATCAACCAGAAACCACCCGCCAGCGCTGCAAGCCAGCGCATCCGGATATTGCGCACAGCATAAAGGAGAATGATCCCGCACCCGATATAGGCAATGCCAATATCGGCGATGAAATGCGTATTCGCTGGCCCCGTCGCGCGAATGGTGGGGATCGCATAATACCAGCCCATCGGATCAAACAGCATGAACGCGCCGTTCGCGAGGCTGAAGAGAAGCGCGATCCAGATCAGCGCCTGGACGATACGGTCGAGGAAGTCTGAAGGTCCAGTTGCCATGATTAATCCTCCCCAATGTTTGGTGAGCAACGGTTTCAGCGCAACATGGCCAGTGTATCCGTTAGCCCGATTTAATTCGGATAATAAATATCCTAATTGATTTGATGTCAATGGAAAACCAGATATGTTGCGGTAAGATCAACTATCGGTGCGAGGATCAGGTGCGACTATCAAATGGTGTGGAATGGGCAGCGCATGCAGCGATCCTGATGGTCGGCCTGCCCGATGGCCATGGAATCAGAGCGGAAAGACTGGCGGTGTATCTGGGCGTGCCGCCAGCCTATCTCGCCAAACAGCTGCAAGCGATGCGGCGAGCGGACCTCGTCATATCGTCACGCGGGGCACAGGGAGGGTATCGGTTGACCAAATCGGCAAGCGATATTTCGCTTTGGGATATCACCGCTGCGATAGAAGGCCCCGCTTCAATCTTCCGATGTACCGAGGTCAGGCAAAATGGCCCCTGTGGATTGGATGCCAAAGACTGCCGAACCGCCTGCGGGATCGCCGCTGCTTTCCGGCACGCTGAAAAGACTTTTCGCAAAGAACTGGCATCGGTATCGCTTGCGGCACTGGCTACCCAGATGCTTACGGACGTGAAGCCCGACCACATCAAAAACAGCTTGGAATGGCTATATGCTGAAAGCCTTCCAATGCCACAGACCGCATTGGAGAAAGTGCGCGATTAGCCGCGGTTAGCCTTCGGGCTCAAACTGCATGAAATACTCGAAAATCTCGCCTTCTGAACGGCTCGCCGCATTGCGCCATGTCGCTGCGGTTTCGGCGTTGAGCAGCGCGCCATCGGGCGACAGGATCAGGACGGTGGGCGTGCCGATTATATCGTCTATGCCAAAGCGCTGGGCGATTTCGATATTGCGGCCCTCTCCCGTCTGTGGGATTCCCACATCAATATAGACAAGCTCGTACCGGGCATGGATCATCCGGGCGAAGCGCGGCGTGCTCAGCCAGCCGGCCAGACCGCGGCTATCGTGACACCAGTTCGCTCCCATCACGAGAAGAACACGCGTATCCCGCTCCGCCGCTCTGACAAGCGCGTCATCGACATCGGCCATGGCATCGCGGCCCGCTTCGTAAAGAGCAGCCTCGGGATGGTCGGGCGGCGCATGGCCGGTTTGCGGGGCGGGCGCGCAGGCGGCGAAGGTAAGGGCCAGAAACAGGCTGGCCATGGCAGCGATACGCATTGTTACTCCGCTGCCTCAGCCGTCTCCGCATTTGCCGCCTCAATCTCGGCCGCCTTGGCTTCCACCAGCGCGACGATATGCTCGACCATATCATCATTCTGGACATGATGATCGGTAACGCCGGAAAGATAGACCATATGCTTGCCCGCACCGCCGCCGGTGATGCCGATATCGGTTTCGCGCGCTTCGCCGGGTCCGTTGACGACGCAGCCAAGGACCGAGAGCGAGAGCGGTGTGTGGATATGCTGAAGACGCTCTTCAAGCGTTTGAACGGTGCGGATAACGTCAAAGCCCTGCCGCGCGCAGCTTGGGCAGGAAACAACGCGCACGCCGCGTGTGCGGATACCCAGCGTCTTCAAGATTTCATATCCGACGCGCACTTCTTCTTCGGGCTCGGCTGAAAGCGAAACCCGGATCGTATCGCCAATGCCGAACCAGAGCAGAGAGCCGATGCCGATTGCGCTTTTCACCGTGCCGCCGATCAGGCCGCCCGCTTCGGTAATTCCGAGATGGAGCGGGCAATCGACGGTTTCGGCAAGCTGTTGATAGGCCGCGACAGCGAGGAAATGGTCCGACGCCTTCACCGCAACCTTGAACTCGTGAAAATCATGATCCTGGAGAATCTTGATGTGATCGAGCGCGCTTTCGACAAGCGCCTCCGGGCAGGGTTCGCCATATTTTTCGAGCAGATCTTTTTCGAGGCTGCCGCCGTTAACGCCAATGCGGATCGCGCAGCCATTGGCCTTGGCCGCCGCAATCACTTCCTTCACGCGGCTTTCGCTGCCAATATTGCCGGGGTTGATGCGCAAACACGCCGCCCCCGCATCTGCCGCTTCCAGCGCGCGTTTATAATGGAAATGGATATCCGCGACGATCGGCACCTTGGAGGCGCGGACGATCTGTTTCATCGCCGCCGTGGATTCCACATCCGGACAGGAAACGCGGATGATATCGACACCGGCCTCTTCGCAGCGCCGGATCTGGTCGATCGTGGCCTTGGCATCGGATGTCGGCGTGTTCGTCATCGTCTGCACGGTGATCGGCGCGTCGCCGCCAACCGGCACGCTGCCAACCATGATCTGGCGCGACTGGCGCCGGGCAATATCTCTCCAGGGGCGTAATGACATGGCTGCGATATAGGCGCTTCGCGTTACAAGGGGAAGTCGCGGTTTTCGCTACCCCGGATCAGCCGAACGGATCGTCGATCGAAGGTGGCGGCGCCGAAAACCATTGCGGCCCGGCTTCGGTCATATGGAAACAATCTTCGATCCGGATGCCGAAGCCGCCCGGGACGTAAATGCCCGGCTCGTTGGAGAAACACATGCCGGGCGCCAGTGGTGTTTCCTCGCCATGCACCAGGTTCACCGGCTCATGCCCGTCCATGCCAATGCCATGCCCGGTGCGGTGAGAGAGGCCGGGCAGTATATAGCCGGGGCCATAGCCAAGGCTTTCATAATAGCTGCGCACGGCATCATCGACACTGCCTGCGGTGCGGCCGATATGTGCGGCTTCGTTGGCGATTTGCTGGCCGCGGTGCATTTCGCTCCAGACGCGGCGTGTTTCGGCATCAGCCTCCCCGAACACGAAGGTGCGCGAGATATCGGACTGATAGCCTTCGACATTGCAGCCGCAATCCATCAGCACGACTTCGCCCTCACGAACCGCTTGCGGCTGGCCCGATCCATGCGGATAGGCGCTTGCCTCACCGAGCAGGATCAGCTCGAAGCCGCGCCCGCCGCCCAGCGCACGTGTCGCAGCCCCCATGATCGCCGCGATATCAGCCGGCGTCATACCCGCCTCGATACGCGGATAGGTGTGGCGATAGGCAGCCATCGTGATGTCCGACGCCTTTTGCATCAGCGCGATTTCGTGTGCGGATTTGATCATTCGGCAGCCCCGCACAACCGGGGCACCGGGCCGGATTTCGACACCCGGCATGGCGCTTCGCAATCCCTCCACGGCGAAGAACCGCACAGTTTCCTCAATCCCGACCGGGCCGGGCATTGCTTGCTCACCAAGAAAAGCGGCGACCAGCGCCAACGGATCCTCATGCTCATTCCAGACGCGGATTTCGGCCGGCACTTTCAGGCTTTCGCGCACCGATGGTTCTTCAAAATGCGGCGTGACAATAATCGCATCGCCAGAAGCGGGAATCACCGCTGCTGTCAGCCGCTCGCTACGCCGCCATTGGACGCCGGTGAAATAGGTGAGTGACGCGCCCGGCTCGATCAGCAGCGCGGCCAACCCCTGTTCGGCCATCAATTCCTGCGCGCGCGCAATGCGGGCCTGATGTTCGTCAGGCGAAATCGGCACGACATCGCCGGTCATCGGGGAAAGCCCTTCCGCCGCTCGCTGTGCCCATGATGGAAAAGGCGACAATATGGCCGCTCCGGCGATTGCGCTGATCGCCACGAATTCGCGCCTGTTCATGTTCATAGGAAAATTACTGGCGCGTAAGGCCCGGCTTGGCAAGCGACGGGCTTCGGCATGGCCGAGCGGGCCCTCAGGTGACAAGGAGATTGGGTGCCACTGGCAACGACAGTCGCGGACCCAATTGGTCACGCGGCATTCTGAGCGCCAAAGCCGGATCCAAATTGGCTTTCCGGATCACCCTGATTGCGCTGTGCTTCGTCCGCTCCACAATCGGAATTGTTGCGCATCCGTTTTGCCTCATAGAGCGCATCGTCAGCCGCAATCAGAACCGCTTCGGAGTCCAGCCCGTGTTTCGGATAGAGCGCATAGCCAATGCTTCCCGCCAGCGTCAGTCGTTCGCCCTCAATATGCGCGGGGGTGCACAGCGCGCCGAGCAGTGCCGTCGTTCGCGCTGCGGCTTCCCCCGAACCGGTGGCTCCAGGCATGAGGATGATGAATTCATCGCCGCCCATCCGACCAACATATTCAGCTGGAAGCGCGGCCTTGGTCAGCCGGGCAGCCACGGTTTGCAGCAGGGCGTCGCCGATATGATGGCCAAGGCTATCGTTAATCTGTTTGAATCCATCGAGATCAAGCATGGCGATGGCATAGGATGCCTTTTCCGCATCGGCCCTGTTCAGCGCATCCATGATCGCCCGGCGATTGGCGAGACCGGTCAGCGGATCGGTGTTGGCCAGCGTGCGGATCTGTTCTTCCATCACGATCCCGTCGACAATGCGTTGATAGCTCTCGGAAAGGAAAATCGTCATCAGCAAGGCGATCGAGAGCATGCTCGCGCCGAGAATGATGCTTTCGAAGTCTCCCCAGAGCATCATGAAAGCCGCAGCGGGCACGACACCAATGATAAGCACACTGATCGCCACCTTCCTGATGGGTGCCAGACAATGGGCAATACAGGTAGACCCGAACACCAGAGATACCGGTATCAGGATCATGTCACCGAAAATATCAGTCGTCAGCGCATAGACCGACCAGGCGCTCAGCCCACAAATCATTCCGAGTGAAACCCGGGAAAGGTTGCGGAGCAATTGGTGTGGATTACGCAATTTTTTAGGGGAGCGCGCCTTTCTGATCCACAGGATCATGCGAATGAACGAGATAATTGCGACGACGCCCATCCAGGAATAGCTGGAAGCCGGAAGTCCCATGTGAAAGCAAAGAACCATGATCAACGTGATGTTGAACAAGGCGACCGCATAGATCATCGGCACATGTTCGAGCGCGCGTTCAACCTGCACCGATGTCAGGCGCTGCTTGACGTCATCCGGCATCGACCCAAAGGATTGGAACCCAAAGGACCACGCCCCGAAGGACCGGGCTCGCCGAAACAGCGCGCCGAAAAGCCTGTCCTTCAAATCTGCCAAGCCTTCCTCCAACCTCGATCCGATATGCTGTTCTGCTTTCTAGGTTTTTATGGTGAAGAGTCGGTTAATATCGCGGCTGCCGCGCGTTTAGATGGTCCGCGTCATGCACATCGAGAAAGCGTCCTCACGATAGTCCGCAAAAGGCGGGCATTCTTCAAAGCCATGCTTGCGGTAAAGCGCTTGGGCGGCGGCGAATGGAGCGGGCCTTCCCGTTTCAAGGCTGAGCCGCGCATAGCCGCGCCTCTGCCCTTCCGCGATCAGATGTAGCAAGATCGCCTCTCCAACACCGCGCCGCAAAAATGCGGGGTCCGTGCGCATGGATTTCAGCTCACCATGACCGGCATCAAGCTGTTTGAGCGCGCCGCATCCGGCAAGGGCGCCGTCATCCCAAAGTGACCAGAAGGTAACATCCGGGCCCCGCAAGCGGGCAATTGGCATGGCATGGACGCTTTCCTCAGGCGAATGGCGGTGCATTTCGGAAAGATGGAACGTTAGGAGCGCTCTGATTTCCGGCCCGGCAAGGTCATCCTCACAAATTGCATAATTGGTCATGGGAAAATCCTGAGGACTATGCATAGCGAAACCCAAAGAAATGCCTGATTCCAAAAGGTTTCGGCCATTTACCCTCTTTTCACCTTCTTCCGGCGCCGGGATAGGCATAGGAAACGCAAAAGTAGGAGTTTGGGCGTAATAGTTCACATCGGGCTGACCATCCAGACTTGATCGTACAGGATTATGCCATGCGCTATTTCAGAGAGATCTATGCCGTAATCAGGGAATTGGCCGCATCGCGCAGCGCCTTTACCGCGGCGCTTCTGATTTTGCCCTATGCGGGTATCCTGATCGGGCTGGACGTTGCTGGCCATTATGGCGCGATCACCCATGCGGAACTGCCCGTGCAGTTCAACCTCGCCTCGGACGGCGGCTTTGGCGAATGGCTGGAATATTCGCTTACCGCCAGTGTCGCGCTGATGCTGATCCTGTTGTGGCGCAATGACCGGGACTGGACCTATCTGGCCAATGCCGCCCTATTCATCTGGCTGACCCTGGATAACAGTATCGAGATCCATGAGCATGTCGGCCAGTTGCTGGCCCCGGCTCTGGATGCAATTCCCGGCCTGCCAATTGCGGGGCAGGATATCGGCGAAGCGTCGCTGTTTCTGCTCATCGGCCTGTTCTGGCTCGCCGGTCTGGGGCTGAGCCTCAAAAACGCGCGTATCCGCCCCGCCTTATATTCAATGCTGCTGGCTAGCTGCATCGCGATGGCAGCGATATTCGGCGTGATTGTCGACATGCTCGTTGCCGCGGGCAGCTACAGCCCGGCTGGACTGGAGATCGTTACCTTCATCGAAGATGGCGGCGAATTCGCGATGATCTGCCTCTCCTTCCTGGTGATGGTCGCGATTTTCGATACCGAGCGACGCCGTATTGGGCAGCTGGAACATGCGTCTTCCAACGCCGATACCAGCACGCTTTCATCCGCAACGCCCAGCCTCGGCTAGTTTCTGGTTCGCCAGATATTGGCTTTGGTTTGCAGCCGTTGCTAAGCCCGCTTCATGAGCTGGGAAAAAGACATTGAGGAACTCCGGCGCCGCGAAGCGCTCGCCGAAAAAATGGGCGGTGCAGAGAAAGTCGCGCGCCAGCATGGCCGCGGCAAACTCGATGCCCGCGAACGGCTGAAACGGCTCGTCGATCCCGGCAGTTTTCGCGAGATCGGCAAGATTGCAGGACGCGGAACCTATGACGAGAATGGCGATCTTGCCGATCTCGCCGCTTCCAATTTCATCTTTGGCCGCGCCAATATGGATGGTTGCCCCATTATTGCCTCGGCAGACGATTTCACCGTCCGCGGCGGGGCGGCCGATGCCGCGCTGCACCGCAAATTCGTGCAATGTGAAGCCATGGCCCATGAAATGGGTCTGCCGCTGATCCGCATGATCGACGGCACAGGCGGCGGCGGGTCGGTCAAGACGCTAGAGACCATGGGCTATACCTATGTGCCGATGGTGCCGGGCTGGGAGCATATCGTCCGCAACCTAGATACCGTGCCGGTTGTCGCCCTTGCGCTGGGGCCGACGGCAGGGCTTGGCGCGGCACGCATCGTCGCCAGCCATTATTCGGTCATGGTGCGCGGCCTCTCCCAACTGTTCGCAGCAGGCCCGGCGGTGGCAGCGGCGATTGGCGATGACCTCTCCAAGGAAGAGCTCGGCGGCAGCGACATCCATACCCGCAATGGCGTGGTTGATGACGAAGTAGCGAGCGAAGACGAAGCCTTTGCGGCAGCGCGGCGGTTCCTGTCTTACCTGCCACCATCCGTCGGCAAGCTGGCCAACCGTACCGCCAATGATGATCCGATTGACCGGCGTAAAGAGGAATTGCTTTCGATTGTCCCGCATGAGGCCAAGCAGGTCTATTCGATGCGGCGGGTCATGGATGCGGCGTTCGACCGGGGCAGCGTGTTCGAGATGGGCCGCCGCTGGGGGCAGGCCGCGATCACCGCCTTTGCCCGGCTTGATGGCTGGCCGGTCGCCGTGCTGGCCAGTGACCCCAGCTTTCTGGGTGGATCATGGGAAGCCAAAACATCGGAAAAGGCTGAGCGCTTCGTCAAGCTGGCCGAGCAATTCAAACTGCCTGTCGTCCATCTGGTCGACAATCCGGGTTTCATGATCGGCGGCGAGGCAGAGCGCGCAGGCACGATCCGTTACGGTGTCAACGCGATGAACGCGATCTACAAGGCTACCGTCCCCTGGGCGAGCGTCATCATCCGCCGGGCCTATGGCATTGCAGGCTCGGCCATGTCGAATGCCGAACGGTTTCAATATCGCTTTGCCTGGCCGAGCGGAGACTGGGGTTCGCTGCCCATCGAAGGCGGCATTGAAGTTGCCTATAAATCAGACATTGAGGCGAGCGATGATCCCGCGGCCGCACTGGAAGATGTTCGTGACCGGTTGAACAAGGTCCGCTCCCCCTTTCGCACTGCCGAGCATTTCGCGGTGGAGGATATTATTGATCCCCGCGACACGCGGCCCTTATTGTGCGAATTTGCAGACCTTGCCTGGCGGAAAATCAGCTAGGCAGACACCGTCGATTTCTCAGGAGGCTCCTTATGCGTTTCAGATATTTCATGGCAATTGGAGCCTTGATGCTCGCCAATCAGGCATTGGCCCAGCCCGCCGTTGAAGGGCGCTGGACGCTGGTGATCCATGGCGGTGCGGGCACCATAGAACGGGACCGGATCACCGCTGAGCAGGACAGTACCATCCGCGCGTCTCTCAGCCATGCGCTGGAAACCGGAAGCGCCATTTTGCGAGCCGGCGGGACTTCGATGGATGCGATTGAGGCCACGATCCGCGAGCTGGAAGATGATCCCCAGTTCAACGCCGGGCGCGGGGCGGTCTTCACCTATGACGGCACGATCGAGCATGACGCATCAATCATGGACGGTGCGACGCGCGCTGCGGGCGCGGTGACCGGCTCATCGCAGACGCGCCACCCGGTAACACTGGCGCGCCGCGTGATGACGGCATCGCCCCATGTTTTCCTGAGCGGATCGGGCGCCGATGCGTTTTCGGCGGAACAGGGCCTTGAGCAGGTTGAAAATGGCTGGTTCGCCACCGATCATCGCCGCCGCCAGCTGGAAGAGTTTCTTGCTGGAGAATCGGCCGGGCTGAGTTCTTACGATGTCGATCTGAAATACGGAACGGTCGGCGCGGTGGCCGTCGATGTGAACGGCAATGTTGCAGCAGCAACCTCAACCGGCGGCATGACAGGCAAGCGCTGGGGCCGGATCGGCGATTCGCCTGTGATCGGAGCGGGCACCTATGCCGATAATCGCGGCTGCGCGGTCTCGGCCACCGGATCCGGCGAATATTTCATCCGTGTGGGTGTCGCGCACGAAATTTGCGCGCAGATTCGTTTTCGCTTTGAACAAGATCTTGCCGACGCGCGGGCCTCCGTGCCGGTCGATGACGAAGGCGTGCCTGAATATTATGTCCATGCCAGCGAGTTCGGACTGCAGGCCAATGAGGTGCAGGAGATTGCCGACAGCGTCATCGCTGAAATGGCCGAGCTTGGCGGATCGGGCGGTGTCATCGTCACCACGCCATGGGGCACAGGCACCTATTCATTCAACACCCCGGGCATGTATCGCGGCATGGCATCCAGCGAGGGTGAGCCAAGCGTAGCCATCTATGGTGACGAATAGAAAAGGGCCGGAAAACGACGGTCCCGGCCCTTCTTTATTCACTGTCTGAACGTGCGCCCTACATCGGCACAACGGTTACCGCACGCCTGTTCTGCGCCCAGCTTGATGCGTCGGAACCAAGGGCAATTGGCCGTTCCTTGCCATAGCTGATCACCGTCATACGCGAGGCGCTGACGCCGCGTGCAGCAAGATAGTTGGACGCTGCATTGGCGCGGCGTTCGCCGAGCGCGAGGTTATATTCGCGCGTTCCGCGTTCGTCGCAATGGCCTTCGATCGTGACGCGCACATTCGGGTTGGCAACCAGCCACGCCGCCTGTGAATCGAGGATCGCCCTGTCTTCGGGATCAATATCATGCGAATCGGTTTCAAAGAAAATCGTGTCGCTGGCCGCATTGGCGAGGAAATCCGCACGGCTGCCTGCTGCCGGTCCGGTATAGGTCGGTGTGGTCGGGCCGGTCGAACCAATCGGTGCCGGAGGCAATTCTTCAGGGGCGCTGCGCGAACAGGCACCCAGGGCCAGCGCTGAGCTGGCGGTCAGAAGAATCGCAGTTTTAGAAAACTGAATCATGTAACCCATCCTTTTCATTCTCGTTCAATGCGGCCCCGTTCGCCGCCTGTTTAACACACGGGAGTAAAAACCTGAAAACCTAGTCCCGAAGCGGAGACCAGGAAGGATCCGAAGCGCCGACCGGCGTTGGCAGTTTGCGCACCATCCGCCCGGTCACATCGACCGACCAGAGACTGGGCAGGCTGTTTCCACGTGGCGTCCGGAAGAAGTGGATGACCCGGCCATTGGGGGCCCAGCTCGGGCCTTCATCCTGCCAGCTGTTGGTGAGGATGCGCTCACCCGAGCCGTCGGGCCGCATCACGCCAATCCGAAAGCCGCCGCCCAGCCGGGTAAAGGCGATCAGATTGCCGCGCGGACTCCATTCAGGCGTGGCGTAGCGCCCGCCGCCAAAGCTGATCCGGCGCTGGTTCGATCCATCAGCATTCATCACATAAAGCTGCTGCCCACCGGACCGGTCACTCTCAAACACGATGCGGCTGCCATCGGGCGAAAAGCTGCCGCTGGTATCGATACCGGGGGTATTGGTGAGACGCTCAGGCGCGCCGCCCGACACCGAAACGCGGTAAATATCGCTGTTCCCGTTCACCGCCATCGAGAAGACGACATAGCGGCTGTCTGGCGAATAGCGCGGGGCAAATGTCATGTAAGGCGCGTTGACCAGCAAGCGCTGTTGGCCGGTGCTCACATCATAAATATAGACGCGCGGTTCATCATTGAGATAGCTCATATAGACGATCGTCCGTCCATCCGGCGCATAGCGCGGGGTCAGCACAATCGACTGGCCGTTGGTCAGGAAGCGGTGATTGGCACCGTCCGTGTCCATCACCGCAATACGGCGGACCCGGTTATCCTTGGGGCCGCTTTCGGCAACATAGACGATCCGGCTGTCAAAATAGGCGCCTTCACCCGTCAGGCGGGCATAGACCATATCCGCGCAGCGATGCGCGGCGCGCCGCCAGTCGGCATAGTCCACTTCATAGCCAGCCCGTTCCAGAGGCGTTTGTGCGAACACGTCATACAGATAGCAGCCGACTGTAAGCCGCCCATTGCTGCCCGCCTGAACATAGCCCTGCACAAGGTTCTGCGCGCCGACCTGATTCCAGGCCGGATATTCAGGCGCGGTTACCTGCGGCATGTTCACATCACGCAGGAATTGCCGGGCGACGGGATTGAAGAAGCCGGAGTTGCGCAAATCCTCTTCAATCACGCGCGCGATCTGACGGCCGAGATCTTCGGTGCTGCCTGCCGGCGTGCCAACCGAACGGGGCGTCGGCATATCGGGAATAGCGATGCTGCTCGGGTTGGAGATGCCGCCGACAAGATCGCCTTCAAGCGGCCCTGAAACGACGTCTTCCTGAGCCGAAGCGGCGCCGCCAACCATTGCCAGCAAAAGCCCAAGGGCAACGTTGCGTAGCGCCGAGCGGGAAAAGATGTGAAATGCCATGATGGTCATGCTCCTCAGGTCAGTTGGCCTGGTATGAAATTGATGATGACATCGCTCCACCCATTTTCATACATTGAGGCAGGAAGTGTGGGGAAACTGCAGGCGGGATTCAACACGGCGCTTCTTGCCGCTTCCCCCATCTGCTGCTGATATTGGCGATTGGAAGCATCGACACCGCGATAGCCTTCAATCTCTACCTGGCTGCTGCTCAGGCGCCCCTCCCGGCTCGGGCGCATGCGCAGACGGACAACGATATCCTCCGCAGCGGTACCGCTCAGCGAGCCCAGCCGGTAGCAGGGGCGATAGGCGCCGATGATCCGGCTCATGATATTGCTGCGATCCGACGCGCTGACGGGTGCATTTGATGCGGATGTGCCGGTATCTGTGGTCGTGCCGATACCCTCTGTGATTCCCGTAACACGCGATCGGCGCGTGCGTGCGGGCTCGCGACGTTCAGGCTGGGTTTCGCGGCGGGGCGTTGGTTCGGTGCGTCGTTCAACCGTTCGGCGCGGAGTGGGCGTTGGCGTCGGTGTCGGAGTGACGCGAGGCTGCGGCAGCGGTTCGATTTCCTGTGGCACCATCGCCTGAAGATCATCTTCCATCGCGCGTTCTTCAGACGCAGGCGCGGGCCGATCCGTGGCTGTGGCGAATTCGGCGATGTCGTCGGACAGCGTAACCGCTACAGCCTCTCGCCTCGGAACCGTTTCCCGCGGGATCAGTGTATAGGACAGGATCGCGAATAGCCCGATATGGCCAATAACAGCCACTCCAAGAGCAATGCGTTCCGTCCGTTCCATTAGATCGGTTCCACTTCTGACGCGCCCAGCAGCGCATCATCATTGTCCGCTCCAGACGTATCCTCTTCGCTGTCATTTTCGCTGTCATTTTCGCTGTCATCCACCGGGCCGCCTTCGCCCGGCGCGGTCGTCAGCAGCGATATCCGGTTAAGACCGGCGCGGTTAAGCTCTCCCATCACGACCATGACCCGGCCATAATCGAGCCGCGTGTCTGCACGCAGGAACACCGCATGCCCGTCCGGCCCGGCGGGCTGGGCGGCAATCGCGCTAAAGGTTGATGCAAGCTCGATATCGGTCACCGGGACATCATCGACATAGATCTGCCCGCTATCGTCAATCGCCACCTGGGTCGGTTCGCTTTCCTGATCAAGCGTGCTCGCATTGCTCTCCGGCAGCTGTACGGGAACGCCGGACGCGAGGAGCGGCGCCGTCACCATGAAGATGATGAGCAGGACGAGCATCACATCCACAAAAGGCGTGACATTGATCTCGGCCATCGGCGCGCGGCGGCCGCGCATGGACTGGGAAGGCAGATGCACAGCCATGGCCTAGCGCTCCGCTTCCAGCTCAAGGCTCAGCGTTGCATGCAGGCCATCGGCAAAGCGCGTCAACCGCGCCTCAAGACGGTTAAGCCCATGGGTAAGCCGGTTATAGGCGATGACCGCAGGGATAGCCGCAAACAGGCCGAGCGCGGTTGCAAACAAGGCTTCCGCAATGCCCGGCGCAACCACATCAAGGCTGGTTGAGGCTTGCCCGGCAATATCGGTAAAGGCGCGCATAATGCCCCAGACCGTGCCGAATAGGCCGACGAAAGGGGCAACCGAACCGACGGTCGCCAAAATGTTCAGCCGGTCGGTGAGCTTGTCCATCTCCGCCGCCACGGCCGCGCCCATTGCTGTCGCGAGCCTTTGCCGCGTTCCGGGGCGATCAATCGTGCCGTTCTTTGTCGAACGCCGCCACTCGCTGAGGCCAGCGCTGAACACACGGGCTGCGGGAACTTCCTCACCACCGCGCGCATCGTAAAACCGGTCGATATCGTCGGCGCGCCAGAAATCCCGCTCGAAACGCTCGCTCTTCTTGCGCATCGCGCTGATCCGGCGGCCATGGCTGACAATGATCGCCCAGGTCCAGATACTGGCCAATAGCAGCCCGACCATCACGATTTTTACCACGATATCCGCCTGCAAAAACAGCGTCATCGGGTTCATCAGCGATTCGCTCGCGCCGAGTTCCAATCCACCCATAGCGTCTATTATTCTCCTGTTTCCAAACGCTTGAACACTTCAATCCATTCTCGCGGCTGTCGAATCGGTCGCCCCGTTGGCGCGACCAAAGCGGCCGTCACCTTTGCATCGGCCAGTATGTCGTTGCTGCGCATGACTCGTTGATGAATGAAACAGCTGGCGGCACGGACAGCGGCAACATGGCTGATCACGATCAGATCGTCATCCAGCCTCGCCGGAAGCCGATATTTGATCGCCAGATCAACGACTGCATAGGCCCCGCCGCCGGCCTCCATCTGCCCGCGCTGGTCAATTCCCGAAATGCGCAGCATATCTGACCGGGCCCTCTCCATATAGCGCAAGTAATTGGCATGATAGACAATTCCCGAAAGGTCCGTGTCCTCAAAATAGACGCGCACAGGGAAGCGGTGCTGCTTCCCGTCAAAATAGCCGCTGGCCGGCTGATCACGCGTATCGTCGTTCATGCTTCAGCCTTAGCCGGGCCTGAGTCGCCTTCAAAGCATGGATTCTCGGATGGTCGCGATGGGGCCACCGGTGAGCGCACCCGACAATCCCCCTCCCCTGAAAGGGAAGGGCAGAAATTCAATCGAACAAGCTGTCCTCTGCAGACTTGGGCGGGTTCAAACCGAGATGCTTCCAACCCCGGCTGTTCAGCATCCGTCCGCGCGCCGTACGCGCCACCAGGCCAAGCTGGATAAGATAGGGCTCGATCACTTCCTCGATCGTATCGCGCGGTTCGGATAGCCCCGCTGCGAGCGTTTCAACACCCACCGGCCCGCCTTTGTAGATATCGGCGATCATCATCAGATAGCGTCGGTCCATCATATCGAGGCCAAGCGCGTCGACCTCCAGCCGGTTGAGCGCCGCATCCGCAGCCTTGGCGTCGACCTCGCTCACCCCGTCAACATGGGCGAAATCGCGGACACGGCGAAGCAGCCGGCCAGCAATACGCGGCGTGCCGCGCGCCCGGGCCGCAATCTCACGCGCGCCGTCATCCGAAATGCCGAGCCCCAGCATCCCGGCAGCGCGGCGAACGACATGCTCCAGCTCTTCGACGCTGTAAAAGGTCAGGCGAACGGGAATACCGAAACGATCCCTGAGCGGCGTCGTGATCAACCCCTGCCGTGTCGTCGCGCCGACAAGCGTAAACTGCGGCAGATCGATCCGCACGGAACGCGCGGACGGCCCCTCGCCGATAATCAGATCGAGCGCCCGGTCTTCCATCGCCGGATAAAGGATTTCTTCAACGGCTGGCGCGAGCCGGTGAATCTCGTCGATAAACAGGACATCGCCATCTTCTAAATTGGTCAGCAGTGCCGCGAGATCGCCCGCCTTGGCAATCACCGGGCCGGACGTCGCCCGAAAACCCACGCCCAGTTCGCGCGCGACAATCTGTGCCAGAGTCGTCTTGCCGAGCCCCGGAGGCCCGAACAGCATGACATGGTCCAGCGCATCCTCACGGCTCTTCGCCGCCTCGATAAAAACGCGCAGATTATCGCAGGCCGCCTTTTGCCCGATAAATTCGGCGAGCGTTTTGGGGCGTAATGCCGCGTCGACGTCCTCCGGTTGACGCTCGGGGGAGAGCGGGCGGTCGGTGTCAGTCACTTCGCCGCCTTCTTAAGCGCCGCCCGCACCAGTGCATCCAGTCCGGCATCCGCGCCCAATTCACCCTGCGCCGCGGCAACAGCCGCGCTTGCCTCGGCAGGCTTGAAGCCGAGGTTTAGCAACGCGGACACCGCATCCGACGACGCCCCGCCAACCGCTGGCGCAACGCCGCCCGAGGCAATCGCGATTCCACCCACCTTGTCCTTCAACTCATTGACGATCCGCGAGGCGAGCTTTGGCCCGACCCCCAGTGCGCGTGCGACCATCGCCGCATCGCCTGCGCCAATCGCCGCCTGCAGCTCTGCCGTCTCCAGCGTCGAAAGCAGCGCCAGCGCGACCTTGCTGCCGACGCCCTGCACCGTGCCGAGCAGGCGGAACCAGTCGCGCTCGCTGGCGCTGGCAAAACCGATCAGCCGGATAAAATCGTCACCGACGAGCATTTCGGTATGAATGGTGACATCGCCGCCCACCGGGCCGAGCGCATCCAATGTGCGCGAGGAGGCCGAGACCAGATAGCCGACGCCCTGTACATCGATCACCGCGTGATCGGCGGCAGAGCTTTCCAATATCCCTTTGAGTTTTGCGATCATGCGGCCTGCCCCACGGCCCGGGCGCTTGCCCGATTATGCGCATGGGTGATCGCCACGGCGAGTGCATCAGCGGCATCGGCCCCGGCAATCTTCACGCCGGGCAGCAGCACCGACACCATCGCATGAATCTGCGCCTTGTCCGCACCGCCCGTGCCGACAATCGCCTTTTTCACGAAGCGCGCCGCATATTCGCCAATCGGCAGCCCCGCATCGGCGAGCACCAGCATCAGCGCGCCACGCGCCTGGCCGAGTTTCAGCGTCGATTGCGCGTTGGTGTTGACGAAGACTTCTTCAATTCCGGCATCTTCGGGGCGATGCTCGGCGATCACGGCGCGCAGCCCTTCGGCCAGCACCACCAGCCGTTCGGCCATCGGAGCCTTGGCATCCGTCCTGATCTGGCCATTGGCGATATGCGACAGGCGGTTGCCCTCCGCCGCGATGACGCCCCAGCCGGTGCAGCCCAGCCCCGGGTCGAGGCCGATGAGTTTCAGGACAGCTTCTCCATGATCTCGTCCGGCACGTCATAATTGCCCCAGACGGTCTGGACGTCATCATTGTCGTCGAGCGTGTCGATCAGATTGAGAAGGGTCTGGGCGTCTTTTTCATTCAGTGTCACTTCGACATTGGGCCGCCAGGCCAGCTTTGCGCCAGCCGGTTCGCCAAGCGCCTTTTCGAGTTCGCCAACCACGGCATGAAGATCGTCGGCCTGCGTCCAGATTTCATGATTTTCATCATCCGACTGCAGATCCTCTGCCCCGGATTCAAGCGCTGCTTCCAGCACCGTCTCGCTGCTGCCAACGCTCGCCGGATAGGTGATCAGGCCGAGCCGTTCAAAGCCATGTGCGACCGATCCGCTTTCACCCATATTGCCGCCATTCTTCGAAAAGATCGTGCGAACATCGGTGACCGTGCGGTTGCGGTTGTCGGTCAGCGTTTCAACAATCAGGCTGACGCCGCCCGGGCCAAAGCCTTCAAAGCGGATTTCTTCATAATCTTCCGCATCGCCGCCCGTCGCCTTGTCGATCGCCCGTTGGATATTGTCCTTGGGCATGGACTGGCCACGCGCCGTGTTGACGGCGAGGCGCAGGCGCGGGTTCATATCGGGATCGGGCGTGCCCATCTTGGCCGCCACCGTGATCTCCCGGCTGAGCTTGGAAAACAGCGCCGAGCGCTTCTTGTCCTGCGCGCCCTTGCGATGCTTGATATTTGCGAATTTACTATGGCCTGCCATGGAGTCTTACTATTCCCGTCAATGATGGACTGACGCGGCCTTAGCTTAGCAGGCGGGCCGCGCGCAACGTCAAACCAGCCTCTGCCACCAAGCGACATCACGCCAAGCGCCAAATTTCCAGCCCACTTCTTGGTATGTGCCAACCGGCGTAAAACCCACGGCCTTGTGCAGGGCTTCGCTTGCCTCATTGGGAAGCGCTACCCCGGCAAAGGCGGCATGGACCTCGTTAGCCGCTAATATCGGGAACAGCGCTTCGTACAGCGCCCGGCCGATGCCTTGTCCGGTATATGCATCCGGCACATAAATCGCGACATCGCAGGCGAAGCGATAGGCGTGGCGCAGCCGGTGCGGCGATCCATAGGCATAGCCGGCGACCTCGCCATCCCGTTCGGCCACCACCCAGCCATGGGATGTGCCATAGCCATCTATCCGCCGCGCCATTTCGCGCACCGACGGCACGTCCTCTTCGAAACTGATCCAGGTGTTCTCGACAAATGGCGCATAGATCGCCCGGCAGCTTTCGGCATCATCGGGCCGACCGGGGCGAACCGCAATCGTCATCCGCAGGTTAAGCGGTCTTGGGTACAGTGATCTGACGTGATGGCCATTGCCGGCTCCTGATCGGTGGCCGAATATAGCCCAAGTCGATCAGCCCGGCAATTTCCCCCTCTATGCGGGCCCTATTCCATGCCAAGCGCGGCCTTGTAGGTTTCCAGAAGATCATCAGCTTCGCGACGGTCATTATTATCCATCTTCCGAAGGCGAACGATGGTGCGCATGATCTTGGGATCATAGCCAACCGCTTTGGCCTCGGCGTAAACGTCTTTGATATCGTCAGCCATGGCCTTTTTTTCTTCCTCGAGCCGCTCGATTCGCTCGATCAAAAGCCTGAGCCTTTCCGCCTGTACCGCGCCGTCTGCCATGGTGAATATCTCCGTCTATTTTGAATATCGTCACCCCGGACGTGATCCGGGATCCAGCGACAAGAGCGGTGTCCCTAGCCGCCTTGCAATCCGGATCAAGCCCGGAATGACGAATGATGTGAATTTTGTGCGCTTACGCGTTCTTTGCAACGCTATCCTTCATGCGCTGCAATTGTTCGGCTGTTGCCTCTCCCTGATACTGCGCCTTCCATTCAGCAAAGGGCATGCCGCAAATTACCGCGCGGGCATCATCTTTTGCCAGCGCAATCCCCCGGTCCGCCGATGCCTCGGCAATCCAGTCCGCGAGGCAATTGCGGCAGAAGCCGGAAAGACCCATCAAATCAATATTCTCCGCATCTGTTCGGTGGCGAAGATGGGCGACCAGACGGCGAAACGCCGCCGCGGCAACCGCGTCATCAATCTCGGGCATGATCGGGGAATCGGACATCAAATTGGCTCCGCTGCAGTTGCACTGTCATGATAAGGCTATAGAGCCACAAGGATAAGTCCAGCCAGTCAGGAGGCTTTGTGATTTCAGACACTGCCCCACGCCAGCGCAAGGTCCGTATCCTAGCAACACTTGGGCCATCCAGCGCCGGTCCGGCCATGATCCGCAAGCTTTACGTTGCGGGCGCGGACGCATTCCGGCTCAATATGAGCCATGGCAGCCATGCCGATCATGCCAAAGTCGTCGCGGCGATCCGCGCGCTGGAAAAGGATGTCCGCCGGCCGATGACGATCCTTGCCGACCTGCAGGGGCCGAAATTGCGGGTGGGCGAATTTGCCGATGGGCTCGTTCAGCTGAAAACCGGCAGCCATTTCACGCTGGACCAGGACGACAGGCCCGGCGACGCGAGCCGCGTTACCCTGCCCCATCCTGAAATCTTTCAGGCGATTGAAGCGGGCGCGCGATTGCTGCTCGACGATGGCAAGATCGTGTTGCGGGTGATCAAGGCCGCGCCGGACGTGATAGAAACGAGCGTGGAAGTTGGCGGGCCGCTGTCCAATAACAAGGGCCTGAATGTTCCCGATGTGGTCATCCCGATGGCAGCGATGACCGACAAAGACCGCGCCGACCTGACCTTCGCACTGGATCAGGGGGTGGACTGGATCGCGCTGTCCTTCGTCCAGAAACCCGAAGATGCGGCAGAGGCACGGAAACTGATACAGGGCCGTGCCGCCCTGCTCGCCAAGATCGAGAAGCCTTCGGCGGTCAAGCGGATCGACGAAATCCTCGAAGCCGTTGACGCAGTCATGGTGGCACGCGGCGATCTGGGTGTCGAGATTCCGCCGGAAGACGTTCCTCCGCTCCAGAAGCAGATAATCGAAAAGGCCCGCATGCTCGGAAGGCCGGTTGTGGTCGCGACGCAGATGCTCGAATCGATGATTCGCTCGCCAACGCCGACCCGTGCAGAAGTCTCCGATGTCGCCACGGCAGTGTATGACGGCGCGGATGCGATCATGCTTTCCGCCGAAAGCGCGGCTGGCGACTGGCCGGAAGAATCGGTTGCGATGATGGACAAGATCGCAACCGCCGTCGAAGCCGACCCCAGTCACTGGGCGCGCGTGCATTTCACCGAAACGCTGCCCGATTCGACGAGCGCGGACGCACTGGCCGAAGCATCGAATGGCATTGCCCAGACGGTGAATGCCCATGCGATCATCTGTTTCACGACATCGGGGTCGACCGCCCGGCGGGTTTCCCGCGAACGCCCGTCCGTGCCGCTCCTCGTCCTCACGCCGAAACTTAAAACGGCTCGCCGACTGGGTCTGTTATGGGGCGCGCATTCGGTTCACACGCGCGACGTCGTGAATTTTGAGCAGATGGTCGACAAATCGAAGCGGATGGCGCTGCGCGCGCAGATCGCACAGGGCGGAGACCGGGTGATCGTGATGGCTGGCGTGCCGTTCGGGACGCCAGGATCAACGAATGTGCTCCATATTGTCCGCCTGACCGGCAAGGAACTGAAACGCCATACGGCAGACGAAATCGAACGCGACCGTTAAACGGTCAGCCCAGAAGCCCATGCCCCTGTAGCGCGACTGCCAGGCCTTCTGCATCGCGAAAATGATGACCAACAAAGCCCTGTTCCTCGCCCGAAGTGACATTTTCCTCGCGGTCGTCGATGAACAGCGCCGTGCCGGGTTCGAGCCCGAATCGCTTGAGCGCGAGAGTGTAGATCGCCGGATCTGGTTTGATCAGCTTTTCATCGCCAGAAATCACGATATCGGAAAAATGATCGATCACGGGTGCTGTCGGCCGGAACAGCGCCCAAAATTCACTGCCGAAATTGGTGATGGCAAAAAGCGGAACTTTGCGACGCGCCAGATCTTCAACCAGTGCATGGACGCCGGGCACAGGCCCCGGAATCGTTTCTAGCCAGCGATCGACATAGGCCTGGATCAGGCCTGCATGTTCGGGAAATTCAGCACTGCGCTCAGCGACCATCGCCGCGAGCGGACGACCGGCATCATGCTGAGCATGCCAGTCCATCGTCACAATATTTTGGAGAAACCAGTCCCGCTCCTGCGGATCGGGGATCAGCTTTTCAAAAAGAAACCGCCGGTCCCAGCGATACAGTACATTGCCAACGTCAAAGACGGCGGCGCGAACAGCCATTAACCCTGGCGCGCTTTGAACCTGCGATTGGTCTTGTTGATCACATAGGTACGGCCACGGCGACGAATCACGCGGTTGTCGCGATGACGGCCCTTGAGCGATTTCAGTGAATTACGGACTTTCATGGCGCTGCCCGGCCTTTTCTTTATCTCAGTTGTCGGAAACGAAGCGTGCACCTATGGTTGAAAAGCGCCAAAGTCAAGCATAGCCGCGCATTGAAACGCCATGGAGTTCCGGTTGAAACTGCCATTTCCCGATACCGCACCCAGCAGCCTGCCCCAAGGCGACAGGCTGTATGCCATAGGGGATATTCATGGCCGCTTCGATCTTTACGAAACACTGCTTGAAAAAATTGAGGCTGATAATGCGGCGCGCGGCGATGCCAGCACCACGATCATCCTGCTCGGCGACCTGATCGATCGCGGTCCCGAATCGGCCAAAGTCGTCGATCATGCCCGATGCTGGGAAAGCGGTTTTGCGGATCTGAAGGTGCTGCTTGGCAACCATGAAGCCTCTTTGTTGGCCGTTCTCGAGGGCGAGACGGGCTGGATCGACAGCTGGCTTGGCTATGGCGGCCGCGAAACGCTTATAAGCTACGGCGTCTCGCCCGATCTAATCGCCCGCGGCGACATGCATGAAATTTCGAAAGCCGCGCTACTGCACGTGCCGGACAGCCACAGGGATTGGCTCAAGGCTCGCCCGACCGTGATGCAACGCGGCGATTATATTTTTGCCCATGCGGGTATTCGCCCCGGGGTTTCTCTTCCCGACCAGAAGCTGAAAGACCTGTTGTGGATACGCTCCGAATTTTTGGACAGTGAGGAGGATCATGGCGCGATCGTCGTTCATGGCCATTCCATTTCACCGCAGCCCGAACATCTGCATAACCGAATCGGCATCGACACCGGCGCGTATTTCAGCAACACTTTGACTGCGCTTGGCCTTGAAGGTAGCGCGCGCTGGTTCATCCAAAGCTAGGTGGCCCCATGAAAATTCTTCTTCCCCTTATTCTGCTTCTGACCGCCTGCACCCCGGCGGCGAACGGCACAGAACATGACCCCGCAACGCCCATTATTGGCGATGTGCTGATTACCGGGAACAAGGGGGAGGACACGGTCAGCCTGATCGATCTTGAAACCGGCCGCGAATATGCACGGCTCGAAACCGGGGATCAGCCCCATGAAATCGCCATTGCCCCGAATGGCCAGCGCGCTGCCGTCGTCGCTTATGGTGGCACGACCATCGATATCATCGACATTTCCAGCGCCAGTCGTGTCGCGCGGATTGATCTGTCTCCCAACCGCCGTCCGCACGGGCTGTTATGGCTGCCCGACAACAGGTTGATTGCAACCACCGAAGGCAGCGATAGCCTGACAATCGTCGACATGACCGACCATTCGGTGTCGCAAATCCCCACCGGGCAGCAGGGATCGCACATGGTGGCGATCAGCGAGTTTTTTGACCGGGCCTTTGTCACGAATATGGGCAGCCGGTCGATCAGCGTGATCGATCTTGTGGCCGGTCAAAAGATCCGTGACGTGCCCTTTGACGGAACGCCCGAGGGTCTCGCGCTTTCACAGGACGGCGCCATATTGTGGGTGGCGGACCGGGACGGTGCCCGGCTCTTCGCAATCGACACGCAAAGCTTTGAGACGCTGGCCGAAATCGCGGTTGGCAATATTCCGATCCGCGTCACGATAAGCCCGGACGGAGAAACTATTGTCACATCAAATTATGGCGATGGCAGCCTGACATTCATTGATGCCGCCAGCCGCGCAGTCATCCGCACCATTCCGGTTTCGGGCACCGCGGAGGCAGCGCAGGTCACGATCCTTTTCTCGGACGATGGCGAAACGCTTTATGTGGCGGAAACCGGTCGCAACCAAATCGCGGCGGTCAATATGGTACGGGGCGAAGTCTCTCGGCGCTATGATGCCGGCGAAGACAGCGACGGACTGGCCGTCACTACGGTAAGGCCATCGCTCCAATAATTTCCTGCCGCTAGCCCCGCTCGCCAAGCCCTTTTTCCCAAGCCAGCGCATCGGCAACGATACCGTCGAGATCGGCATGGCGTGGCCGCCAGGGGAGGGTGGCCAGGATCGCACTGTTGTCGGCCATCAGAGCATCGGGATCACCCGGGCGGCGCGGCTCCATAGATCGCCTGATCGTGATACCCGCCACCCGGTCAACACTGTCGAGCACGTCGAGCACTGAAAATCCCGTCCCATAGCCGCAATTGAGGATATGGCTTTCGGCCGGATCCGCGATCAGTTTTTCCAGCGCATCAATATGCGCGGCCGCGAGATCGCTGACATGGATATAATCGCGCACGCCGGTGCCATCGGGCGTGTCATAATCCGTGCCGAACACCGCCACACTGTCTCGTTTGCCGAGCGCAGCTTCGACCGCCACCTTGATCAAATGGGTCGCGCCTACGGTTGACTGGCCAGACCGGCCCACGGGGTCCGCTCCTGCCACATTGAAATAGCGTAGCGCGCAATAGTTGAGCGCATGCGCAGCGGCGGTATCGCGTAGCATCCATTCGGTCATCAGTTTCGACCGGCCATAGGGATTGATCGGTTCGGTGGGCATATCCTCGGTAACCGGACTCGTTTCAGGAATGCCATAGGTCGCGGCGGTTGATGAGAAGATGAAATGCGACACGCCCCCGGCCACTGCGCTCTCGATCAGCGTGCGGCTCTTGGCGGTATTGTTGTCATAATATTTGAGCGGGTTTTCAACCGATTCAGGCACTACCACCGACCCGGCGAAATGCATGACCGCGCCGATGCCGTGCTCGGCAATCACCCCGGCAACCAGATCGCCATCAGCGATATCGCCTTCAACAAAAGTCGCGGCTTCGGGCACGGCCCAACGAAATCCGGTGACCAGATTGTCGAGCACGACAACTGGCCAACCCGCATCGAGCAAGGCCAGAACCGCATGACTGCCGATATATCCGGCACCGCCGGTTACCAATATTGTGGGCTTTTCAGCCATTCGTTTCTCCTGCACCGCATTCCGGCGTTCTTATGCCATGTGATAATGTCAAAAAGCTTTCAGCTACCCGGGGCAAGGCCGGACGAGAAAGCCAATCACTCTTCCAGCGTCAATCCATGCTTTTCAAGCGCGGTAATGATCCGGGGCCCCGCTTTCTCATAGCGCTTCCAACGCGCGATGCTGGTCTTGTAGACAGGTGCGCGCACCTGGATCGCACTCGCTGTCGCAACGGGCTGGGCGTTGCGCTCCGGGGTTAGGCAGGCCTCCTCGAAAGGCAGGTCGCAAAAATCGAGCAACGCCCGCGTTTCTGTCTCCTGATCCGCGACAATATCTTCATAGGCAATTTCGCGATAGCGATCTTCGGGAAGCTCAGCGGCGAAACTGTCGGCAAGCCGGTTGAACCCGGCCACCGTCATCGCCGTGTCATCCAGCTTGTAGACATAATTATAATAGCTGTTCTCACCGGAAAAATGCTGGCGCATGATGCTGAGTACCGAATCTGCAGGGTTACGCCGCAGACAGATGACATGGGCACGCGGCAGCGCAGCAAGGATCATCGGCACGTAGAAAAAGTTGAGCGGCATCTTGTCAATAAAGCGCGGCGCATCAGGGGCAGCTTCGCGGGCGCTGTGAAGATAATGGGAACCGAGCTTGGCGAGATCGACGCTGTTGCTGGTGCCAAGGATCGTCGGATCGAGAACGCGGTTTGTCGGCGGCCGCGCTGCGGCTTTGAAGGATTGGCCGAAATCGGGAAGCTCCCCTGCCAGACCTATCTGACTGTGGCTGCCAAGAATCCGCTCGACCAGCGTCGTACCGGAGCGTGGCAGGCCGAGGACGAATATCGGCGCATCGCTCGCATCACCGCCCTGCCGGCTATGCGCAGCTATGGTCGCTTTCGTCGCTTCGAATATCTGCGCCTGATTGGCCTGACTGAACTGCGACCGCGCAGCCATAGCAGCCTTGCCGCGTTCAAGCGCGTCGAAAGACCTGTCCCACTCACCAAGGTCCTCATAGGTTTTTGCAAGCGCATGACCGATAAGGACGGAATCCAGCGGTGGCAGACCGGGCCGGGCCATAAGCGCTTCCAGTTCCCCGGCGATATTGGATTCAGGCGTCTGCTTGTCGAGCTGCACAAGCTGGAGCCGGGCGGCCATATGATTGGGATTGCGGGCAAGCAGTTCGTGATAGCGGGCGCGGCATTCATCCAGCCGCCCGGCAAATTGCAGCGCAATTGCAAGGTTGGAGAGGAAAGACTCCCGCTCAGGCGCGGCTGTGAAGGCGCGTTCAAAATAGGCCGGAGCCTCCGCATGAAGGCCCGTACGGGTCAGCAGCACGCCGATTGTATCGGCAACGACCGGATCATTGATCGGCGCGGCAGCGGCTTTGCGCGCGGCCCGGCGCGCTTCTGCAAACCGGGACATTTCATGAAAGGCCCGACCCCGCACAGCATTCACCCAGCCGGGATCGCCCTTTCCTGCTTCTGCCTGATCGGCAAAGTCCAGCGCGCGCTGAAACTCTCTTTGCGAACAGGCCAGCATAGCGAGCACGAGCAAGGCATCGGGCGTTGCCGGATTTATCGCCAGCGCGTCCTTGGCCGCTTTAACAGCAGGCGCGCCTTTGCCCCTGAACAAATGGCGTTTCGCGTCTTCCGCGAGGGACTGGGCTGAATTCAGGTTCAAGACGGAAATTCCCAAGCATGAAATAGACGATGGTGCGCCATAGCCTAGGGCAGGCTGGCAGGATGACGCAATATGCATGTGGAACCAAGGAGCGAAGGTTCGGCGGGGTGGCTAAGGCCACCGGTTTTGCCTTCTGACTCCCCTATGCAGCCTTTTCGTGTCACAATCGTTGATAGGGCAATGGGTCGCCTTATGGAGAGAGTTGATGATGAAGAAGACGATTATGCGCATGCCGGCCTTTGCGGCGCTTGTCCTAGTCGCGGCCTGCGCGACGCCATCGCAGCGTGGGACCGAAGTCACGCGCTTCCATATCGGTCAGATCATCCCGGCACAGGCGATCAACATGGAGCCTGCCGATCCCGCACAGGAAAATAGTCTCGAATTTCGGCAATATGAAATCGTTGTCGCTCAACAGCTTGAGAGCATCGGCTTCACCCAGGCCGCTCTGGAAGAGGCCGAGATGATCGCCGTGGTCGGTGTCGAGCGGACGACCCGCGAAGAAGCGGCGCAGCGTTCACCCTTCAGTATCGGTATCGGCGGAGGCACGTCTGGGCGCAGTACCGGCGTTGGCCTGGGCACCAGTTTCGGTATCGGCGGATCGCCCGGCGGCGAAGTGATCGTCACCCGGCTTTCGGTTGCGCTCAAACGACGCTCTGAAGGCACTGTGATGTGGGAAGGCACGGCGACGCGGGCCACCGAACCAGGCGCCGAAAACCCTGTCGCGATCGTCGAAGCGCTTGCAGCCGCCCTGTTTCAAGACTTCCCAGGTGAGTCGGGCCAGACTATTACCGTCGAATGACACTCAGCATCACCAGCGCCTTTGATGGCGGCAATATCGCAGTTCTTTCAACCTCCAGCAGCAGCGCGGCTCTGGAAATCGTCAAGGATCACCAGTCCGATTTCTATCAGTGGTTCTATTTCCGGGTAACCGGCTGCACGGGCAAGGACCTGACCCTCACTATCACCAATGCCGGTGACAGCGCCTATCCGCAGGGTTGGGAGAAGTATCAGGCCCGCGTCTCTGCCGACCGCGAAAGCTGGTATCTGGCCGATTCGGACTATACCGATGGCAAGCTGACGATCCGTCACAGCGCCCAGGCGGACAGCCTGTGGTTCGCCTATTTCGCGCCCTATACGATGGAACGCCATCATGACTTGGTGGCCGAGATTGCGAGCCGCGAAGGCGTCAGCCATGCCTCGCTCGGTCAGACGCTCGATGGCCGGGAGCTTGATTATTTTGCGATCGGTACAGGCGAATTATCCGTCTGGCTCTATGCCCGCCAGCATCCGGGTGAAACGATGGCCGAATGGTGGATGGAGGGTGCGCTCGACCGGCTGACCGATCTCAGCGATCCGGTTGCCCGCGTCCTGCGCGAAAAGGCGACCTTCCACATCGTCCCCAATATGAATCCCGACGGATCGGCGCGCGGCCATTTGCGGACCAATGCGGTTGGTACGAACCTGAACCGCGAATGGCATACACCAACACCGGAAAAGAGCCCCGAAGTTCTCTGGGTGCGCAACCATATGGACAAGACCGGCGTGGATTTCGCGATGGATGTGCATGGCGATGAGGCCATTCCGGGCAATTTCATAGCGGGCTTTGAAGGCATTCCCAGCTGGACCGAACGCCAGGGCCAATTATATGACGCCTATCTGGCCGCCTTGCTGCGCGCATCGCCCGATTTTCAGACCAAGCTCGGCTATCCGGTCGCGCCGCCGCGCAAAGGCAATCTTTCCATGTCCACCAATCAGGTCGCCGAACGTTTTGATTGCGTGGCGATGACCTTGGAAATGCCGTTCAAGGATAATGATGAACTGCCCGATACGGATTTCGGCTGGTCGCCCGAACGCTGTTCGCTGCTCGGCCGCTCCTGCCTCTCGGCGCTCCTTGATATTGTCGACGATCTACGCGCCTAGCTGAACAGCTCTGCCAGAAAATTCTGCATCGCTTGCCAGCTGCGGCGGTCGGTGAATTCACGATAGCCGAAACCGTTTTGGTATTTCGGCACGCTCGTATCGGTAAAGCCATGGCCGGTAAGGCCATGGGCATGGATCTGCCAGTCTGCGCCGCCGGCCGTGAGCTCCTGTGCCAGCGCAACGGTGACGTCCGGCGGCGCCAGCGGATCGTCCCAGCCGTGACAGACCAGCACCTTGGCCGTCATCGCATCGACATTGGGAAAGGGTGTGGGCTCATAAACGCCGTGAAAGCTGACCACGCCCAATATGTCCGCTCCGCACCGCACGAGATCGAGAACGCATTTGCCGCCAAAGCAATAGCCGGTGGCCGCAGTCTTTGCCTGATCGACCGTATCGAGGCTTTTGAGCGTAGCTAAAGAAGCAAGCAGCCGATCTCTGAGAAGTTCACGATCGGCGTTCAGCGCATTCATGAACCGGGGAGGGTCTTCATCGGCGCGCGTCGCGCGATTGCCCTGGCCATACACATCGGCAACAAATGCCGCATAGCCAAGCTCCGCCAGCCGCTCGGCATTGGCAAAATCCATTTCCTTTGGCCCCAGAACATTGGGCACCAGCATCACCCCGGGGCGCGGGCCGCTCCAGTCGGTATCGCGCACAGCTAGGCCTTCAAACGGTCCGCCGGGGCCATCATAGAGAATTACACTGCGTTCGATCGCCATTGGCAGGTTCCTTCGTTGCGATTCCTGTTCACCCCATTGTATCGCGGCGCAGGCGCGTTAAGGAAAGCGCCAATCGCTACAGGAGTTATACCCCCATGCCCCAGCTCGTCCTCATCCGGCACGGACAGTCCCAATGGAATCTCGAAAACCGGTTCACCGGTTGGTGGGATGTCGATCTGACCGAAAAAGGGGTTGCCGAAGCCAAGGCCGCCGGGGTGCTGATGCGCGAAAAGGGCATCGATCATGATCTGTGCTTCACCAGCGTTCAGACCCGCGCGATCCGCACGCTCAATCTTGCGCTGGAACAGATGGACCGGCTCTGGCTTCCGGTTGAGAAAAACTGGCATTTGAATGAGCGTCATTATGGCGGGCTTACCGGGCTCAACAAGCAGGAAACGCGGGACAAGCATGGCGATGAGCAGGTTCATATCTGGCGCCGCAGCTTCGATACGCCGCCGCCGCCGATGGAAGATGGCAGCGAGTATGATCTGAGCGGGGATCGGCGCTATGCAGGTGTAACCGTGCCCAAGAGCGAAAGCCTGAAAGACACGATCGAGCGCGTGCTGCCTTATTGGGAAGAACGGATCGTGCCCGCGCTCAAGGCTGGGCAGCGCGTATTGATTTCCGCCCATGGAAATTCATTGCGGGCATTGGTCAAGCATCTCTCGCAAATCCCGGATGACGAGATCACCGGGCTGGAGATTCCGACAGGCCAGCCGATCATCTATGATCTGGCCGACGATCTGAGCGCCAATGACCGCTATTATCTGTCCGAACGTTAGGCACGGCCAAGCCATTGCGCGCGGCCACGCTTCGCACTAGAAGAAACCGCTTCTTCTAGCCCCGAACAGGGGCGCAACGGGCAGAATGAAGCATGACCGACACCCCGCTTATCGGCATCATCATGGGCAGCAGCTCTGACTGGGAAACGATGCGCCATGGCGCAGAGATTCTGAGTGAACTGGGCATCGCGCATGAGTGCAAGGTTGTCTCCGCCCACCGGACGCCAGACCGCCTTTGTGCCTATGCCAAAGGTGCGGTCGATCGCGGCCTCAAAACAATAATCGCTGGGGCCGGCGGTGCGGCGCATCTGCCCGGCATGGTCGCTTCCATGACCCGGCTTCCGGTGCTTGGCGTGCCGGTTGAGTCCAAAGCGCTCAAGGGCATGGATAGCCTGCTTTCCATCGCACAAATGCCCGCAGGCATTCCCGTGGGCACATTGGCGATCGGCGTTGCCGGGGCAAAAAATGCTGCACTTCTTGCTGCAGCAATTATCGCGACCCATGATGAGGCCGTGGCGGAGCGGCTGGACGCATGGCGGCAGGCGCAGACGGAAGCGGTCGGCGAAGACCCGACATCATGACCACGGCTTCGCAGCCGCTTCCCCCCGGCTCGACGATCGGCATTATCGGCGGCGGCCAGCTCGGCAGGATGCTGAGCATGGCGGCGGCTCAGCTCGGCTATCATTGCCATATATATGCGCCCGAAGAGCGGCCCTGTGCCGGTGATGTGGCCGCGCGCCATATCCGGGGCGCTTATGACGACGAGGCGGCCCTGCTTGCCTTCGCCAAGAGCGTTGATGTCGTTACCTATGAGTTTGAGAATATACCGGCAGCCCCGCTGCGCGCCCTTGCCGCCCATGTGCCGCTGCACCCGAATGTCGATGCGCTGGAGCTTGCGCAGGACCGGCTCTCCGAAAAGGATTATATTGTCAGCCATGGTGGAACCCCGGCTGGCTATCGTGCGGTTTCCTCGCTTGATGATCTGAAAACCGCGCTGGGCGCGCTTGGCAGCCCCGCCATCCTGAAGACCAGGCGGTTTGGCTATGACGGCAAGGGCCAGGTCCGCATCACGCCCGATACCGATCCGGCCGCAGCATGGGCAGAGATTGGCGAGCAGCCCTCCGTGCTTGAATCCTTTGTGGGTTTCGAAAAGGAATTTTCGATCCTGATGGCGCGCGCGCAAGATGGCGCGACACAGATTTGGGACGCCCCCGATAATCGCCATGTCGATGGCATATTGGCCCAGTCCATAGCGCCTGGAACCGGTATTATCGCAGAGCAAAAGGCGCCTGCCGGTGATCTGGCCCGGAAGGTTGCCGAGGCGCTCGACTATGTCGGCGTGCTGACTTTCGAATTTTTCGCCAGCGCCGCAGGGCCAATCTTCAACGAGATGGCCCCGCGCGTCCACAATAGCGGCCATTGGACGATTGAGGGTTCCACGACCTCACAATTCGAAAACCATATGCGCGCAATTTGCGGCCTGCCGCTTGGCGATACCGGGCTGACGGCCCAGCGCATCGAGATGCACAATTTGATCGGCCCGGAGGCCAATGACTGGCTCGCCTGGCTCAAAAAAGACCGGGCGCACCTCCACCTTTATGGAAAGGGGGAAGCACGCCCGGGCCGTAAAATGGGGCATGTCACGCAGCTTTTCTAAAGCCGCGACAAGCCGGTCGCTGCTAGCCGGTTTTCTTGGCTGTGAACGGCATTTCACCGAAAGCACCAGCTTTGATATTGCCGGCCATCGTGTCGCCTTCAACAGTCGCCGTGCCTTCAAGTGTCATCGGCATTGGAACGGTGATGTCCATTTTCCAGGTCAACGTGTCGCCATCGACCTTGCCATCCTGAACTTCGGCAGAACCGGTTGCGCCAGCATTTGTGCCGGTTACCGTGTCGCCGTCCTGGCTCAGCGTCATTGTCGATTTCTGCTCACCCATTGGCGAGTTTACGACAGCATCCCAGGTTCCGCTTACATCCGTCATATTCAATCCTTCCTTACAGTTATGTCAGTTATTCGCTTGCGACTGTTTCCACAGGCAAGCCCAGTGCGTCAAGCTGTTCCCGAACCTGATCGGCATCACCCACTACCACCCAGGTAAATGCCGAAGGGTCGATGGCGGAACGCGCCGTAGCGTCAAGCTGCTCCCTGTCGAACGAGCGGTACATTGCGGCGATATCGTCATAATAATCGTCCGACCGCCCGTAGAGCAGATTGTTCGACATGCCGCCAATCACCCCGCCCGAAGTTTCAAATCGGCCCGCCAGGCTGCGGATGCTGCCGGAAATTGCACGGCTAAACTCTTCGGGCCGCATCCCGTCACTCGTCAGGAATGCATTGATCTGTTCCTGCATGGCGGTGATGGATTCGCCGGTTCTATCCGCCTGCACCGGTGCTGCGATCGTATAGCTGACAGGACCGGCGTACCGGTTCACCGATCCGCGCACGCCATATGACCAGCCGCGCACTTCCCGCAATTCCATATTGAGGCGCGACAGAAAGCCGCCGCCCAGCGCTTCATTCACCGTCAGCAGCGGCAGAATTTCATCAGTGCCAACAAGATCCGTAACCTGCCCGCCATAGATAAAGGATTGCGGCGAATTCGGTCGATCAACCAGGATGATCCGCGGATTGGCAGTCGGGATCGGGGCATCCATGGACTTGCTGCCCGCCTCCCCTTCGGCGGTCCAGTCCCCGAATCGGGGTTCCAGCGCCGCCACGACCTCTGCCAGCGTCGAATCGCCGACAACCAGGATGGTCAACTTGTCAGGCCTGATCCAGCTACGATGGAAATCCAGAAGATCGTCCCGCGTGATCGCGGCCACCGAAGCGGGCGTGCCGAGGCCGCTGGTCGGCCGGCCATAAGGATGGGACTCGCCAAAAAGCACAGGCCATAGATTGAGGCTCGCTAGGCTACCCGGCGTTGTGCGCTCGGTCGTAATAGACGATAGCTGTGCCGCCCGGATGCGCTCTATCTCGGATGGTGCGAAGGCCGGATTACGCACCACATCCTGCAACAGATCCAGTGATGGCTCGTAATTGGCGGCGAGGGCAAAAATACCCAGCGTCGTCCGGTCAAGGCTGGCACCCGTGCTCAGCGACGCGCCGAGCCTTTCCTGCGCTTCGGCAATCTGCACTGAATTGAGCGTGGTCGTGCCTTCCGACATCAGCGACAGCATCAAAACCTGTGTTCCAAGCTGGTCCGCACGATCAGCGGCATTCCCTGCATCGAAGCTGAGCAAAGTCAGCAGTGTCGGCACGGCGGTTCGCTGCACAAAGCGCACCTCAACCCCATTCGACAGGGTCGCCCGCTCCACCTCCGGAAAATCAAGATCGTCAATTTCGCCGACCTCCGGACGGGGCACGTTGCGCGTACCCATATCGGTGGTGGTCTCTGCAACGGGCGCCGCTGCTTCCTCACCGGGCTGCAGATAGAAAGCCGGGCTGGAGAGACCGCCAGTCCGTGCACCGCCAACGGACGAGGCTTCCTCATAAGCGGTGCGTTCGCCGGGATCGACGCGCATCGCCAGAACCGGCCGGGTCAACCATTGCTGCATTGCCGCGCGCGCACTTTCAGGCGTCACGGCGCCGAGACGCTCCAGCCGCGTTCGGTAATAAGACGGATCGCCCGAATAGAGTTCGCCGGTCGCAAGCACCGTGGCCTTGCCGCCAAAACCGCCAACCTGTTCAAGCCCTGCAATCCGGCCGGAAACCTCGCTCATCGCCACCCGGTTCACCTCATCTTGTGTCGGGCCATTCGCAATATAGTCGGCAATCAGCGCATCAAGACGCGCGGACACCGCATCGGCATCTGCCGACGGCGCGACATTAACCTGCACCTCAAAAAGGCTCACATATTCGAATTCCTGCACGAAAGCGGTGACCGAAACCGCCGTCTGCTCATCGCGCACAAGAATGTTGTCGAGCCGTGAGCTCGCCAGTCCGCCGAACACACTGGCCGCAACATCCAGATCGCTGGTCGCAGGATCATTCAGCCCGGGCACGAGCCAAGTTCGATATAGCCGGGTAGTCGCGACATTGTCCTGCATGACGATTTCGCGCCGCTCTTCCAGCGTCGGAATACCGGGATCGACCTGTTCGGTTTCCGGCCCGCGCGGAATGTCCCCAAAATAGCGTTCGACCATCGTTCGCGCTGTCGCTGCGTCGATATCGCCGGCCAGAACCAGAACTGCGTTGTTCGGACCATAATGCCGGGCAAACCATGCCTGCACATCTTCCATGGTGGCCGCATCAAGATCGGCCATCGATCCGATTGTGGAATGGCCATAGGGATGATCCGCGCCAAATAGCGCCTCAATCTGCGCATAGTCGACAAGTCCGTAGGGCTGATTATCGCCCTGACGCTTCTCATTCTGGACAACGCCGCGTTGGTTATCGAGTTTTTCCTGGGTCACCGCACCAAGCAGATGGCCCATCCGATCCGACTCAAGATAGAGCGCAAGCTCAAGCCCCTGGGTTGGCACGGTCTGGAAATAGTTGGTGCGGTCATACCAGGTTGTACCGTTGAAATCGGTCGCCCCGATCTCACGAAGCGGCTCGAAGAAATCGCCGGGTGCATTCTCGGAACCATTGAACATCAGATGTTCAAACAGATGCGCAAAGCCCGTCTGGCCCTCCGGTTCATGCCGCGAACCTATATGATACCAGACAGAAACCGCGACCACAGGAGCCTTGCGGTCTTCATGGACGATAACGCGCAGGCCATTGTCGAGCGTGAAGCGTTCGAAAGGAATCTCGACCTGATCGACCAGATCGGCAACGGTTGCATTGGGCTGCGGGCCAACAGGGGCCGCTTCATGATGATCCAGTGCCTGAGCAGGAAAAGCGAGAAAGGCGAGCGGCGCCAAGAGTGCCAGCTTCAAGGAACGCATTTATTCAATCTCCCGGGAATTGCAGTGCAAACCATAGCGCCCCAAAAGGCACACGCAAGTCACCCTTGCGGTCGCTCGACGAACGCCTAAATCTATCGACAAAGATAGTGCCGCGACTCCTTGTGTTGTATTTTGGCAACACTATATCAAAACAAAGAGCGAAACAGGGACGAAAACATGAATCTCGAAAAATTCACGGACCGCGCCAAGGGCTTTCTGCAATCAGCACAAACCGTTGCCATCCGTATGAACCATCAACGGGTCTCGCCCGATCATCTGCTCAAGGCACTGCTTGAGGATGATCAGGGCATGGCATCGGGCCTGATCGCGCGCTCCGGTGGCAGCGCGGAAGCGGCAGTGCGCGAAAATGACGCAGCACTTGCAAAGATTCCGCAGGTTTCGGGCGGCGGTGCCCAACAAACCCCGCAACTTGATAACGACTCGGTCCGCGTGCTCGATCAGGCGGAGCAGATCGCCAACACTGCTGGGGATTCGTACGTAACGGTTGAGCGCCTGCTGCTCGCGCTAACCCTTTCCAAGGGCACATCGGCAGGCGATGCACTCGACAAGGCTGGCCTGAAGCCCGAAGCGCTTAACGAAGCCATCAACGAACTGCGCGGCGGCCGGACAGCCGACACCGCGTCGGCTGAAGACCGTTATGATGCGCTCAAGAAATTCGCCAACGACCTCACCGAACGGGCACGGGACGGCAAGATCGATCCGATCATCGGCCGCGATGAGGAAATCCGGCGCACCATCCAGATTCTTGCCCGCCGCACCAAGAACAACCCGGTGCTGATCGGCGAACCGGGCGTCGGCAAGACCGCCATCGCCGAGGGTCTGGCCCTGCGCATTACCAATGGCGATGTTCCGGACGGGCTCAAGGACCGCCGCCTGATGGCGCTCGACATGGGCTCGCTGATCGCGGGCGCCAAATATCGCGGTGAATTTGAGGAGCGGCTCAAAGGCGTGCTTGACGAGGTCAAGGACGCCGAGGGTGAGATCATCCTGTTTATCGACGAGATGCACACACTGGTTGGTGCCGGCGCATCCGAAGGATCAATGGACGCGTCCAACCTGCTGAAACCCGCGCTTGCCCGGGGCGAATTGCATTGCATTGGCGCGACGACGCTCGACGAGTATCGCAAATATGTTGAAAAGGACCCGGCCCTGCAGCGGCGCTTTCAGCCCGTCATGGTCGAAGAGCCCAATGTCGAAGACACGATCTCGATCCTGCGCGGTATCAAGGAGAAATATGAGCTCCATCACGGCGTACGGATCACCGATGGCGCGCTGGTTGCAGCCGCGACGCTGTCCGAACGCTATATCACCGACCGTTTCCTGCCCGACAAGGCGATCGACCTGATGGACGAAGCGGCCTCGCGCATCCGCATGGAGGTCGAATCCCGCCCAGAAGAAATCGAAATTCTCGACCGGCGCATCATCCAGCTCAAGATCGAACGCGAAGCCCTGTCCAAGGAAAAGGACGCAGCGTCAAAAGACCGGCTGGCGGCCATCGAAAGCGAGCTTGCCAATCTGGAAGAAGAGAATGCCGCGCTCACCCAGCGCTGGCAGGCCGAACGCGACAAGATCCACGCCGAAGCCGCGCTTAAGGAACAGCTCGACGCCGCACGCATTGCGCTTGAACAAGCCCAGCGTGCGGGCGACCTCGCCAAGGCGGGTGAGCTTTCCTATGGCGCGATTCCCGATCTGGAGCGCAAGCTTGCGGAAGCCGGCGAGGCGACCGAGGGCGCAATGCTGCGCGAGGAAGTGACGAGCGAGGATATCGCCTCCATCGTCGCCCGCTGGACCGGCATTCCCATGGAACGGATGCTGGAAGGTGAGCGCGAGAAGCTGCTCAATATGGAAGAGGAAATCGGCAAGCGCGTTATCGGGCAGGAAGATGCGGTGAAAGCCGTGTCCAAGGCCGTTCGCAGATCGCGCGCTGGCTTGCAGGATCCCCATCGGCCGCTCGGCTCCTTCCTGTTCCTCGGGCCGACCGGCGTTGGCAAGACAGAGCTGACGAAAGCGCTCGCCGAATTCCTGTTCGACGATCAGGCGGCCATGGTCCGCATCGACATGTCAGAATTCATGGAGAAGCATTCAGTGGCTCGGCTTATCGGCGCGCCTCCGGGTTATGTTGGCTATGAAGAAGGCGGCGTGCTGACCGAAGCGGTTCGGCGGCGTCCCTATCAGGTGATCCTGTTCGACGAGGTCGAGAAGGCGCATAATGACGTGTTCAACGTGCTCCTCCAGGTGCTCGATGATGGCCGGCTGACCGATGGTCAGGGCCGCACGGTCGATTTCTCCAACACGCTGATCATTCTTACGTCAAACCTTGGCAGCCAGTATCTGTCTTCGCTCGGCGATGATCAAACTGTCGCCGACGTGGAACCGCAGGTCATGGAAACCGTGCGTGGACATTTCCGCCCCGAATTCCTCAACCGGCTCGACGAGATCATCCTGTTCCACAGGCTGAGCCAGGAGCATATGGCACCGATTGTCGACATTCAGGTGGCGCGCGTTGGCAAGTTGCTCAAGGATCGCAAGATCACGATCGAGCTGACGGACAAGGCACGCGACTGGCTGGGCCGGGTCGGGTATGATCCGATCTATGGCGCAAGGCCGCTGAAACGCGCGGTGCAGAAATATCTGCAGGACCCGCTGGCTGATGCCATTCTGCGCGGCGATGTTCCCGACGGGACCACGGTGAAAGTCGATGAAGGGGAAGGCGCGCTGGATATGCAGTTCGGCTAGGGTCACAACCTGACACCGGATGATGCGAAGGATGCTCACAAAGCCTAGCAAGATCGTCAATTATCGGTAATGATGGCGCTATAGGTTTAACGGGAACACCCAATCATCCGGAGTAGCAAGTGATGCGCATTGCCAGACTTTTCCTGATCCCGGCAGCGATGCTGCCCATCGCCATGGCAACGCCTGCCTATGCTGATGAAACGGATGAGGCGCTTGATCCTTTCCGGGAGTGCGGCACCCTTACCGAAGGCCCAGCGCGGCTTGCCTGTTTCGATGCGGCACTGGCAGGGGCAGACGCAGCCCAACAGTCTCGCCGGGAACGCCGGAACAGACGCAGAGCCGAAGATTTCGGCCTTTCTGCGATTCAAATCGAGGAACGCTATGAGCGAGAGGTAAGCCGGGCAGAGCAAAGCGGTGGCAGCGCAGAGGATGTTGCCGAACTGGCACCGCCGGAGCCGGAAGAAGTAACCTCTGCCATCACCGAGACCTTTACCGACGCCACGCGCCGGCGTGTTTTCCTCCTCGAAAACGGGCAGATCTGGCGTGAGGGCAGCAATAGCAGCCTGCGCGGCAGAATCCGTCTCGGATCAATCGCGACCATCTCTCGCGGCGGGGTAGGTGGATTTCGCCTGCGTGTGGAAGGTCGGACAGGCTTCATGTCTGTGAACAGGATCAGATAGCAGCGCGGGGCTTACAGCCTGCGCGATTGTACCCTGGAGGCCATGAGTGCCCGAATCCACTACGGGAAGATCAGCAGGGAAGTGAGGACAATTGCGATCCGTGCTGTCGATGGTCGATTGATCGAGCAAATTCCGCTCACTGCGAATCGCGCCTTATCGATGCGTAGCGCATTCGACAGTGATCATGCACACGCGCGTGCGGATTCCGGTCGAGCAACATGCGCAAGCATCGCGTCCGGTGCGTAGCGCCTCTTCAGAAGCGCTATCTTCATTTTCAACCTACGCAATCGGGGATCGAATCAGTTTCGCTGCATGTGATCCCTCGTGGCATTATCTACCAGTTCCGATGCATTTCGATTGCCGGCAGACCGCTGGTCCGCCCATTCTGCATTGGTCATACAAACGCGCGTGCGCCGCGCCCGCGATCCGGTAATTGCTACGCGCTCACAGCGGATTGCATCCGGCGCATAGGGATCGTTCTCAGCCGTATCATCTTCCGCTTCCTCATCTGCCAAAGCCAATGCCGGGAATGCCGCCACGGAACAGACAAACACGGTTGCAGTGATAAATTTTCTCATTTTCTACTCCAAAAGTACAAATCGAATCGTAAATTTCTAATAACGGTCTCATGGAGACCCGATGTCGAGTGCAGCCGTTATCGTAAGCAACAAACCGCTCGCCAAAACAACTCGTTTCATCTTGCGTCCCCGTTTTGTGTCAGCGCCTAATAATACACTTTGTTAGATCTGATTCAATCCAAGACCTAGATTGGGCTGATATGCGCCAGTTGACGGCCCCGGGTTGCTCGTTCAGATGACTGATATGCACAAGCCGGGAAGATTTTCGGAGATCCTGAACAATGCCAATTGGCTCGCCCATCGGTTCGATGATGCGCGGGATCAATTGCATTTTGTCCATGCGCCTCGATCCGTGCACGATTCGGTTGTCTTTCTTTCAGACGACTATTTGCCTGAAGACTGCGAGCGCCAGGTAATTGCGCGATCAGACATCGGCCTTCCCTCCGCCAATCAGACACCCCTGCATTTCATTTTCCATTCCGCCTTTTGCTGCTCAACGATGTTAACCCGGGCGTTCGACAGGCCAGGACAGGCAATGGGTTTGAAAGAGCCGCATTTGCTGCAGGATATAGTAGGATATGCGAGACGCGGCGCTTCGGAGGCCCAGCGTGATTCTGCACTTTTTATGGCGCTCGACCTTCTTGCGAAACCTTTCGAAGCAGGTGAGGCGGTTATCGTTAAGCCATCATGCATCGTTAACGTTCTTGCTGAACCAATACTCATCAATCGTCCTGCAACGCGGGCATTATTTCTGCATGCGCCGCTCCGTGTCTTTCTGGGATCAATTGCACGCAAGGGTATCACCGGAAGGCTTTGGGGACGCGAATTGTTTGCTACCCTAAGAAAATCGGGACTGACCGACCTCGGATATTCCGACGATGACTTATTTGGGCAAACGGATCTCCAGATTGCCGGGCTGGCTTGGCTTGCTCAACATATCCACTTTTTAAAACTGGCCGAGCGGCTGGGGCCTGCGCGGGTAAGGATGCTCGATAGTGAAACCCTGCTAGCGCATCCAGAGGAGAGTATAGCGGCGCTCGGCGCGCTATTCGAGATAGGCCTGACCGATAATCAAGTGATCGATATCGTTCAGGGGCCAGCCTTTACATCGCATTCAAAGTTCGGCGGTGAATATAGCGCAACGGGACGGGAAAGAGACCGCGCCGATGGAGACTCGCCTCATAGCGATGAAATCGAAAAGGTCGCTATCTGGGTCGAAACAGTCGCGCAGGGGCTGAATGCTCGGCTTGATTCCGTTAATCCCTTGCTCGGCTAGGCTGGTTGGGCGACATCGAATGCAACTGTCAGTCGCTCTCCCTGTGCGAACGGCACCGTACCATGCCACATGATCGAAGGAAAAAGCGCCAGAGTGCCGACCTTGGGCTCAATCATATGGTAAGGCTCAAGATCAAGCCCAAGCTCTTCCGGTGGCTCTCCCAGTTTTAGCCAACCTGCGGGCGCATCGCCCAATTTTTCAGCCTCTGGTAAAGCTATGTAGAGCGCAGAACTGTACCATCCTTGTGGATGTATATGGTTTGTGTGTCTGCCACTTCCCTCCAGGCGTACGGACCAAGATCCGGCAAAGCTCACGATCCCGGGGCTATGTCGCAAAATCGGATGGGTTGGATCAGGTGGTCCGATCGCGCGCATATGATCGCCAATCACATCAACCAGGCATTGCCGCAATGTTTGGATCTCATTTTCCGCCCGTGCGAAGAGCGGACCATCGGTCTGCGTTCCGCCGCGTACGGACTGCCCAGCCATATCCGCCTTCGCAACATGCAGTGTTCGCAGAAAGGCGGCGAGCGCTTCAAAATCCAGCCTGTCGGACATATCAAGGCTCTTGATCAACCGCTCTTCTCGCTCGAGCCAAAGCCAACGGGGATCATCTATGAGGCGCCATGCCAGGCCAAGATAGGGCCACATTTCCTTTGCCTCAGGATCGTCAACCAAGCCTTCGCCGAGCGCTGCTGCTTCATCCGGACGTCCTGTCCGTAGAAGATGGCGCATGGCGCGCACGGAAAGCGACATATCCTGATAGGGCTTAAGCGATGCAAACAGCCGATCAGCGCGATCTCTGTCACCGATCTCAGAAGCGACTATTGCTTCACAAATGGTGAGATTCTGCTGTTCTCCAACAGCTCTGCGCGCCCTGACAATGATTGGATCCAATTGGGCAAACTGCCCGACATGGATCATCTGGTTAATCATTGTCGCCCATAGGAGCGGATCACGCGGTTGAGCGATCAATGCATCTTCAAAGCTAGACAAGTGCGATTCTTTTTCTCCGGCCATCCATCGAAATTCCGCCAGTGAGCTATGCCCTTGATACCAATTCTGGCTGGTCTGGACGACCAGATCCAGATCTTCGATCGCCTGTTCTAGTCGGCCTTCAGCCAATTGAGCGGCGGCCCTACCGATTACGACATCGCCATCACCAGGTGCGATGACCCGGGCCCTGTCATACAGCGCAGTTGCGGGCCGTCCCGCTTCCATCGTTACGCGAGCCAATGCATGGGAGATTTTGGGATCGGCCGGAGCCAGCCGGGCAGCGTGCTCGAACGCGTCAATGGCCGCGGCAGAGTCTTGCAGGGCCCGATAGAGCAGGCCCAGAACATGCCATAGCCTCAGGTGATCAGGTTTTTTTTCCAATGCGCGCTGAACCAAGGGCACAGCATCGCTAGCATGACCCTTGTCCCGCTCTGCCATTGCGATGTTTATGATTTGATCGGGAGATTCGTCGTCAGCCACTTTCAATCCATGCTTTGTTTGAAATCCTCGGACTATCCGTCATGCACAAAAAAAGGCGGCGAGGGAAATCCCTCGCCGCCCAATTTTTGGTTCAGTCGTTAGCTTAGAAGCGAACGCGACCGGTAACCGAGTAACGGCGACCCAACACGTCGAAGGTCGACGGATAAGTGTTACCCGAGTTGAACGTGCTCGAACCGAGATAAGAGCTGATATTCGGCGCATCCCGATCAAGCAGGTTGAAGATCGAGAAGGTTACATCGAAATTCTCGCTGACGTTCGAACGTACCGAAAGATCGAAGTAGGACGCATCGTCGATTGACAGATAGTCAGGCAGAATTCCGGAGGAAACCGTTGCCGGTTCCAGATCGGTACCCTGCATCCAACGCCACAGCAGTGACACATCGAACAAGTCATCAACACTCAAGGTCACACGAGTGTTAACCTGCCATTCCGGGGTCAAAGGCTCACAGTTGATGCTGTAATAGCCAACACATTCGCGATTGAGACCCGTAGGATCATTCTGGTTAGCCTTGAAGGTCAGGCTGTCCGTCCAGGTACCATTAAGGTCAAAGTTCAGCGAACCAAAGTTCAGCGGGAACGTGTAGTTGACCCGGAAGTCAACACCCGAAGTTGCCAAGCGACCCTGATTGGTAAGCTGCAGAAGCAAACCTGGGGTATCACCACCACCGTTCAACGAACCGTTAAGCGGGTTCCGTACGATGTTGGCGCACGCAGCCTGATCACCACCCGTAAAGCACGGAACAAGGATATCACCCGGTGTTGGCGTCGTGATGGCGTCTGTCACCTTGATGTTAAAGTAATCGACTACGACGGTCAGGCCAGGAACCTGCGGCGGCGTTGCCACAATACCGAGCGTGTAGGTCGTTGCCTTCTCAACATCGAGGTTAACGTTACCACCTGCCGTCGCGTTGATCTGACCAGCTGATGCCTGCGGGATGGAACCGATAGTACCCGCCGGAGCGCCCTGCGAAATACAAATTGCAGTCAGTGCAGCGTTACCAACTGGCTGCGCACCGGAACAAGGATCATTAGTCAGAGCCGTCAGGCCGGTTGTGACCGGAGCAAAGAGCTCACCAATGTTCGGAGAACGAGCGGCGCGCTGGTAGATACCGCGGAAGCGGAAACCCTCGACGGGCTCCCAGGAACCGCCAACTTTCCAGGTAACGCTCGTGCCCGAGTTCGAATAATCCGAAACGCGGACACCGCCTTCTGCTGTGAGGCTGTAGAAGCCAGGCATATCTTCGAGGATCGGAACGATCAATTCGGCAAAGCCTTCGATTACGTCGTATCCGCCGCCGAAGGATGGAGCAGGAGCACCCGTGCCCAGAACTTCGTCCTGCGTGCCCGCTGCAACATCAGCAACACGTGA
>CAJQMX010000004.1 GCA_905479515.1 uncultured Parasphingopyxis sp. | reverse complement strand
TCTCCCAGTCTCCCGCGATAGCCATGTCGCCGAGCCCGAGGATATCCGCGCCAAAAAATGGTCCGTGCTGAAAGACCATCTTGAAGCCATTATAATTGGCGGGATTGTGGCTGCCGGTTATCTCTATTCCGCCATCAACTTCTAGCGTGGCTTCGGCGAAATAGAGCATCGGGGTAGGTCCCAGCCCGATCCGCACCGCATCGATGCCGCTTGCATTCAGCCCTTCGACAAGGGCGGCTTCAAGCATCGGCGAACTCGTCCGTCCATCATAGCCGACAACAACCCGCTTGCCGCCAGCGCGACGGATCAGCGTGCCAAACCCGCGTCCAATCGCCCGGGCATCATCCTCGCCAAGCGTCTCTCCGACTATCCCCCGAATGTCATATTCTCTCAATGTCGTCGGGTGGAATTGATGGGTCATGAAAGCTCCTTGTTTCTTGTCTGACGGGCGCCGGTCGCGCTTTTGCGTACCTGTGTTACGTTCGCAAGATCAAACCGGCTCAATCGCGCGTTTTGGGAATCTGATTCCTCGCTTCGCTGAGCAAGGTATCGCGTGCGGCGTTGACCCGGCGCGCCAGTTCTGCAGATCCGCCGACATCGGGATGGACCTTGGCGATGAGACGGCGATGTGCGTCGCGGATGGACGTCTGGTCGGCATGTTCGCTGACACCAAGAAGTTCGCGCGCTTCGGCGACCGGCATTCTGGCTCGCCGTAATTGCTGGGATCGGTAGGCAGCCCAGAGCGCAACGCCGGAAAAACAGGTCAGCGCCAATATGGCTTGCCCGGAAGATAACCATTTCAGGCCGAGAAGGACCGCCGCGATTGCGGCCCAGTCCCCGCTGTCACTGCCCCGCAACCGCCCTGTTTTCCATGCCCAAAGGGCAGCTACACCGGCGATGAGCAGGACGATGTGCATCGCTTTCTACACCGCCTCGAACATGTCTTGCGTAACTCCCGCTTCGGGCAAGTGGAACGCGGCAACCATTTCGCGCAGTTCCTGGCGCGCGGCGATATGGCTGAGCCCTACTTTTTCAAAATGATCAATATCGAGCAGCGTCAGTCCGCTTGGAAACAGTTCGCGAAATATAACGCGCTCTGAAAGACCCGGGATAACGCGAAAGCCGACACGGCGAGACAGGTCATTCAGCGCCCGTGCCACGCGGCGCATATTCTTGGCCTCGATATGCTGTAGCCGGTTGCGCAGCACGACCCAGTCAACCTCGCCGCCGGTCTGGGCCTTGGCCTTGCGTGCGTCCCATACGATTTCCGAATAGAAGCTCGGCTTGCGGATGACATAGGTTTCCGGATCCACCTCGCCGATCAGATCCAGATCGACAAAGCTGTCATTGAGCGGCGTGACCAATGTGTCTGCGCGGGCGGCGGAAATACGGGCGAGGGGATCGTCCCGGCCCGGCGTGTCGATGATCAGGAACTCGCTGTCTTCGCACAGCACCTCAAGACTGCGCTCGAAACCAACCAGATTGTCAGCCTCGTTGACCATGAAGCGCGGCGTTGGCAGTTCGCAATCGAGCCGCCCCATGCTCGCGGTACGGTTTTCAAGATAGCGTGTCGTGGTGCGCTGGCGGTTGTCGAGATCAAGCACAGAGACTTTGCGCCCGGCAGCCGAGAGTGCAACGGCAGCATGCACGGCCGTCGTCGACTTGCCGGTGCCGCCTTTCTCATTGGCGAATACGATGAAATGGCAATCAGCCAAGGCGCTAGGTCCCCCAAATAAGTTAACGCGCTTGATTCGGGGCCCCGGCCCGATCAAAAGCACCGCTGACATATCGGAGGTATGGTACAGGTGCAATTGGCGAGACAGTTAATCGCGGTTCGCGCCGCAATGCGCGATTTGCGCGCTGATGGGGGAACGGTCGCTTTTGTGCCGACGATGGGCGCGCTGCATGACGGTCACCTCTCCCTGATTGCCCGGGCGCATGAGGTCGCTGACCATGTGGTGGCGTCGATATTCGTCAATCCAACCCAATTTGGCGAGGGAGAGGACCTGGAATCCTATCCGCGTCCTGAGGAAGAGGACCGCACCAAGCTTGAAAAGGCTGGCTGCGATCTGCTCTGGGCGCCCACACCGGATGAAATATATCCAGCGGGCTTTTCGACAAGCTTTCGTGTTTCGGGCGTTTCGGAGGGGCTGTGCGGAGCGTCGCGTCCCGGTCATTTTGACGGAGTCGCTTTGGTGGTCGCCAAACTCTTCAACCAGATCGGGCCTGACTATGCGCTGTTTGGAGAGAAGGACTATCAGCAGCTCGCGCTGATCCGGCGTATGGCACGGGATCTGGATTTCAATATCGAGATTATCGGAGTGCCGACTGTTCGGGAAGCGGATGGCCTGGCGCTGTCCTCCCGCAATGCCTATCTCAGTGAGGACGAGCGCCGCCGGGCCGTTGCCCTTCCTGACGCAATGCGCGAGGCCGCCGCGGCGATCCTCGGCGGAGAGAGTGTTTCCTTCGCAATTATCGCAGCCAAGGCAAAGCTGTTTGAGGCGGGTTTTTCGGCGGTCGATTATATTGAGCTGCGCGATGCAGAGACACTGGAGCCGCTTGAGACGCTTGACCGTCCGGCGAGACTGATCGCAGCGGCACAGATTGGCAGGACGCGGCTTATTGACAATATTGCGGTGGAGCCGGGCTAGGGTGTGGAGGGTCTGACCAACCTCCTCTTTTCAAATAAACTCTTCAGGCGTTAACCTTTTATTATCCATAACCGGCCAATCCTGTTTCCGACGAACGTAAACAAGGGGAACAGGGTCATGGCGCACAGTGCCGCAACCGCGAATTTTCTGATTGAAAGCCGCTTAAGAGACGCGGCATCCGGCGATGAGAATGCCTATTTCGATCTTGGTATTGCCTATTCGGCAGGTGCCGAAGGCCTCGATATCGATTTGATAGAGGCGCACAAATGGTTCAATCTTGCCGCAGTTCGCGGGCATGAGAAGGCGCAGCGCTGTCGCGCGGAGATTTCCGACGAAATGACGGCGCGAGAGATTGCCGAAGCCCAGAAACAGGCGCGTTCATGGCTATCTTCGCTCGAACGACGCGCCGCCTGACAGCCTAAATCCCGGGTGACAATGTCCCCGGCAGTACATTTACATCTGGATTTTCTCGGGGCTGCTCCATAGGGGTGGCCCATTGTCGTTTTGCGCACGCGCAAGCTGTTGGGAAAAATCCATGTCGATCACCACTGTTCCACTTCGCCCGATTCAGAAGGGCACATTGATCAAATTATGGATCGGCGTGGTTGTGCTGCTTGCCATCGCCGCTGTTTTCGCCTGGTGTTCCACAGCCCGGCCATTGGCCATGAACGGTACCTCGGAAGATTTCCTCAGCTGGAATGGCAACCAATCTGGCGTTGTGACGACGGAAAGCGGTCTCCAGTACAAGATCCTTGAAGCGGGTGATGATGCTGGCAGCCCTGGCCCCGGCGCGGGCGTGATCGTCAATTATGAAGGTCGTTTGCTGGATGGCACTGTTTTTGACGCTGCCGAACAACAGCCGATTACGCTCGATTCCGTCGTTCCAGGCTGGTCGGAAGGCATTCAGCTGATGAGCCGGGGAGCCCGCTATCGCTTCTGGTTGCCGCCTGCGATCGGATATGGCGAAAACGGCAGGCCGGGAACACCGATCGGACCGGATGCGGTGATGGAGTTTGACGTCGAGCTGCTGGAATTCATTTCCCGTGAAGAGTTGATGCAGCTGCAAATGCAGCAAATGCAACAGCAGGGCGGTCTGCCAGAAGGCATGGCGCCTCCCGGACAGTAAAGCCTCTATCCCGGATCAGTTGGTGTCGCGCCTGCTTCGGCGGCGCGGCGCTGATCCTCTTCATCTTCCTCGTCATTGTGCTCGGAGCGACGCTCAAGAGCTGCCTTGGCCATGGCGACGATAGGGTCCGCCAAAGCCAGCCCGATAATTCCGAACAGGGCTGCGAACAGGATCTGGCATGACAGCGTCAGCGCGGGAGGAAGGTCGACCGTCTGTTTGGCGACCATGGGAATGACAACATATCCGTCAAACGTCTGCACGATGAGATAGATGATAAAGGCGTAGAGCCCGAGTTCAGGGCTCGAACTGAGCCCGACAGCAACCATCAATACCCCGGTTATGAACGCGCCGATATTGGGGATGAACGCCAATAGCCCGGCCAATATGCCCAGCAGCAATGCCATGGGCACGCCAGCAATGGTCAGGAGCAGCCAGGTCAGGAATCCTTCGAAAATCATGCCGAGCACACGGCCTGCCAACAGCCGTTGTAATGTTTTCGCCATGCGGGTGGTCGTCCGGCGAAATTCTGGCCGACTGCCACGGGGCAGCATCCATTGAACGCCGCGATCATAGATGTTCGGCTCGATCGCGATGAACAGGCCGATCACCATGATAAGAAAGACCGTTGCGATGCCGCTAACGGCTGATCCCAGCGCTGATGTCAGGCTGCCCACAGAACCCAGAACGTCACGCAATATCTGCGTAACTTCCGTTCCGCCCGGCATCATGCCGAGTTCATCCAGAGACACGAACAATTGGGCTGACTGTTCGGTTAGCGTGTCGCGCAGCTCTTCGGCCTGATTGGCGATCTCGATTCCCGCTAGCCAGCCAACACCTGCAAGTCCACCAATAATCAGCAGGACAATGACGATTAGCCGCAACGTGCGGCTGTAAGGAATGATCGGCTTTAACAGCTTTGTGCCGCCATCGATCAGCGAGGCGAATACCAGCCCGGCAAGGATCAGGAGCAATGCCTGGGCAAGCTGCCAGACAAGTACCACAGCGATTGCAACCATGGCCCATGCGGTGGCGCGTTTCAGTTCTTGCCGGATAATGGGATCACGAACTTCCGCCGGACCCGCTTGGCCGTCATAGGGCCCGGGAAGCTCGTCCCGCTGGCTCATTCCGTTTCTTCGCGGCCCGGATGCAGGCCTGTGGCCGCACGGCCACCACGCATCGCGGTGAACCAGCTGATCGGATTATACCATTTGGATGTGCCGTCGAGCGAGAAGGTGATGAACTCCGCCCGTCCGCCAAGCGTTTCCACTGGTACCGGGCCGCCCAACCCGCCATTGGCAAGCGGAGCGCGGCTATCGGCTGATTGGTCGCGGTTATCACCCATCAGGAAAACATGGCCTTCGGCAATCGTCACCGGGCCATAGAAATCGGCGGGAGAGGAGCCCAGATCGACCGTGTCATAATAGCGGCCTTCCGGCGTATATTCGCGGAAAATGGGCAAGCGACAGTACCGAATCCCGTCGCTGCCAACCGTGGAACGGCCGAGCAGCAAATCGAATTCGGTGTCATTCGGGCCTTCGCCGCACGTCATGTTCGCATCTATCGGGATCATCGCAGGTTCGCGCTGTTCGCGGCGTAGAGCCGTACCGTTCAGGAAAACGACGCCGCCGCGCACTTCGAGCGTATCGCCGGGCAGGCCGACAACGCGCTTGATATAGTCGGAGCTCCCGCCACGTGGCACGGTAATCACGATATCGCCGCGTTCGGGCATTCGGCCGAACAGCCGTCCCTCGATGAACGGCAAAAGGTGGAAGGATGGCGAGACATAGGACCAGCCATAGGGATATTTGGTCACGACCAGGCGGTCGCCCTCGATCAGGCCCGGCATCATCGATTCAGACGGGATATAGAAGGGCTTGGCGACAAAGCTGTGGAAACCAAGCACGGCGAGAACGAGCCAGAAAATACCCTTTATTTCACCCCACCAGTCGGTCGGCTTCTTCTCGTCGGTATCGGCTGAAGCCTCCGCGCTGTCTTCGCTGGCCTGCAAGGCAGCTGCCAGAGCTTCGTCTTCGTCGCTTCCGCGTTCCTGATCCAATTCACTCACTCGCTTATCATACGTCGATTATTCAGGTCGGGCATAGAGGATAACGAAGGCCTGCGCCCATGGATGGTCGTCAGTCATCGTCAAATGCACTTCCAGCCGGTGGCCGGGCGGCGTCAAAGCGTCAAGCCGCTTTTTCGCCCCACCTTCCAATTGCAGTGTTGGCGCACCCGATTTTGCATTCACTACACCAATATCGCGCATGAACACACCCTGACGGAAGCCGGTGCCAACAGCCTTTGAAAAGGCCTCCTTTGCTGCAAATCGCTTGGCATAGGTGCCGGCGATGGTGAAAGGCCGCCGCTGCGCCTCGGCGCGCTCAATCTCGGTGAAAACGCGCTGTTCGAACCGCTCACCAAAACGGTCGAGCGAATTCTGGATGCGCTCAATATTGCAGAGGTCGGAGCCGATACCGATGATCATATGTTATCCTGTCCGACGCGATTGACCGGCTTTCCAAAAAGGTACCACAGTACAGTTGTCAGAACCCTCACAGCGAACACTGCCCCAACCGCCATCATTATCGTATAGGAGAGGGGAGCTCGCATCCCCGTCCAACTGCCAATAAAGATATTCCAAACGGCCATGGCGGTAACACCCGTCGTAATCGCCAGAAAGGCGACGCAAACACCCATATGGACAACATATAGCGGGTGATACTGGCGGATCTGCTCAATCATCGCGCCAGATCCATCAGTTCGCGCATCCGTTTCACGCTCGCTTCCAGCCCCGTAAAGATCGCCTCGCCCACCAAAAAGTGCCCGATATTGAGTTCGGCGATTTGCGGAATCGCGGCGATCGGCCCGACATTGTCGAAGGTCAGGCCGTGCCCGGCGTGCGGCTCGATACCGTTTTTGACCGCTAGAGCGGCGGCATCGGCGATGCGGCGAAGTTCGGTGGCGCGCTCTTCTCCTTCGAGATGCGCATAGCGGCCGGTGTGAAATTCTACGACCGGCGCGCCGAGATGGATCGCGGCTTCGACCTGCGCAGGATCAGGTTCGATAAACAGGCTGACGCGGATATTGGCGTTTTTCAGTTCACTGACAAACGGCGCGAGATGATTGTGGCCTCCGGCGGCATCAAGCCCGCCTTCGGTTGTCCGTTCTTCGCGCTTTTCGGGGACTATACAGGCGGCGTGCGGCGTATGGCGCAGCGCAATGGCCAGCATCTCGTCGGTCGCCGCCATTTCAAGATTGAGCGGGATGGTCAGCGCTTCGGCGAGCCGATCGATATCGCCGTCCGTTATGTGGCGCCGGTCCTCGCGCAGATGGGCTGTGATGCCGTCAGCACCAGCCTCTGCAGCTGCCTCGGCTGCGCGCACCGGATCAGGATGATCGCCCCCGCGCGCATTCCGGATGGTTGCAACATGATCGATATTGACGCCGAGGCGTAGTTTTTTGCCGTTCATTGCACCTGCTCCGGACATAGAGCCGCAGACAGAAGATCATATGCAAAGTGCCGGTCATTGAGGATATTGCCGAGCGGAAATTCGGCTTCGGTGCGATTGGTGAAAATGATCACGGCCATATCCAGTTCGGGCAATATATAGTTGCGGCCCTGCACGCCGCCAATCGCGCCGGGTCGTTCGACAAGCCGCAATGATGATCGGCATCCGGCAAGCGGCGCCGGAAACACCCATTGGCCAAGCGCGCCATAGCCGATAGCTGGATCGCCGGTCCACATTTCTTCACGCATCGCCGGATTGAGGAGATCTCCGCGCATCAGGGCGCGATCAAATCGCCACAGATCAAATATTGTGCCATTGAGCCCGCCCGCCGCGCCATAGGCGGCAAAACGGATCGGCGGTTCCGCCTCGCCGAGATGAAAGCCGGGTACAGTCGGCGCGCCGTTGGGAAACACGGCCTGTGTACCCGGCGTGAGAGCCGCCAACAGCGCATCCAGCGGCTCGCCCGTTATCCGTTCGAGCAGCGCGCCAAGGATGATATAATCACAATTGTTGTAGTGATATTCTTGCCCAGCTTCCCCGCGCGAAGGGCCAGCGCAATATCCTTCGGCTGACGTATCAATTGCCTCATCCCGGCCATAAAAGGCGGGAAGGCCGCTCGACAGGGCGGGAGTATTGTCCGGGTCAGGAAGGCCAGACATGTGCTGGAGCAGATGCCTGATGGTAATGGTCTCGCTGGCCGTATTGGGAAAATCAGGCCAGTAACGGCTGATCGGTGCATCAAGCACCAATCGCCCGGCTGCGACCTGCTGCATCGCAACGGTCGCAACCAGTTGCTTGGTAATTGAGGCCCAGCGCCAGCGCTGAACAAGCTGATGCGCCTCACCGCTTCCAGGGCGAACTTCGCCGAGGGCGCGCGCATAGACGATGGTATCCCCGCGCGAAATCAGGATGACACCAGAGAAATTCTGCTCTTCTGCAAGCGCACCGACCCGCGCGGGATCAACCTTCTGGGCATGGCTTGCCGCCGCCAGTCCGCACAGGGCGAGCAGCGCGGCGAGCCAGCGGAACACTATTTGGCCCGGCTGCCCGGTTTGATGGCAGGGATGGCAGCCAGCTCTTCAGGAAGGTCATCTGGTTCGTAAACTGGGAAATCGAGCGAGAGCAGCGGTATAAACGGGATGCCCAAATCGATGGTTCCGCCCGAACGATCGACCAGCGCCGCTTCGGCGACCACTGTCCCGCCTGCCTGCTCAACTGCCTTGATGGCTTCGCGTGATGAAAGGCCGGTTGTCACCACATCTTCGACCATCAGAACCTTCTGGCCTTCTTCCAGGGCAAAACCCCGCCGCAATTCAAACGTGCCTTCGGGCCGTTCGAGGAACATGGCTTCCAGGCCAAGCGCCCGCCCCATTTCATGCCCGATAATAACGCCGCCCATGGCAGGCGAAACAACGACTCCGATTTCACTGCGAATTTCGCGAGGGATCCGCGCGGCCAGCGATGAGGCAAGCCTTGAGGCACGCAACGGGTCCATCAAGACCCGGGCACATTGCAGGTAGCGCGCGCTGCGCTTGCCCGATGAAAGGATAAAGTGTCCTTCCAGAAGTGCCTGTGCGGCCCGGAATTCGGCAAGAATGTCTTCTTCGTTCATTATACCCATCGCCCCTTATTTGCGGCCCGCCACATAGGGCTCTGTCCAAATGGCTTCAACCCGGCACGTTCATGTGGGTGTTTTTCCGGGACGAGGAGCTTGAGGCCTTGAAACCACGTGACTATAAGGCGCGCAAGTTTGACTATTGCCCGGGCACTATTGACCGCTCCACCACGGAATCATTGGGGACAAAATGCGTATTGTGACGAATCTCATGCTGGCCGCTGGATTGGCCATTGCTTCGCTTTCCGTAGCGTCGGGGGCGAATGCCGTCGCACCGCAGCCGGAATTGGCGCCTGCACCACAAACTGAATTGGCACCGGCGCCCGGCGCAGAAGCTGAAGCGACTGAGTCGGCAGCAGATGCTGCGCCGGCCTTCGAATATGCCGCGCCAACCGAAGGGATTGGTATGCCAACCGGCGGGACCGGTATCCAGCCGCAGGTTTCCGAAGTCGGTCAACAGGCCCAATGGTTTCACGATGCACTGCTGATGCCAATCATTACCGCGGTTTCGCTGCTCGTACTGGGCTTGCTGTTCTGGATTGTTGTGCGCTTCAATCGTCACAGGAACCCTACGGCTTCCAAAACGACCCATAACACGACCCTCGAAGTCGTATGGACACTCGTTCCGGTTCTTATCCTTGTGTTCATCGCTGTACCGTCCATTGGCCTGCTTCAAGCGCAGTATAATCTGCCAGAAGGTGAGACGATCACGGTCAAGATCACGGGAAATCAGTGGAACTGGACCTATGAATATCCTGATCATGGCGACATTCTGCTCGTTTCGAACATGCTGGAAGAAGAAGGCGAGCAGGGCGAAGGGGCCCGTTTCCGGACGGATGCTGACGGCCCGCGCCTATTGGCTGCTGACGAACGGATGGTTATTCCGGCCGGGGTCAATATCCGTTTCCTCGTAACCGCGAGTGATGTTCTTCACAGTTTCGCTGTTCCCGCATTCTGGACCAAGATTGATGCCGTTCCGGGTCGCCTCAATGAGGGCTGGACACGGGTTGATCGTGAAGGTGTGTATTACGGGCAATGTTCCGAACTCTGCGGTGCGCGGCACGGCTTCATGCCGATCACGGTTGAAGTCGTATCACCGGAACAGTTCGAACGCTGGGTGGCCTCTCAGGGCGGCTCCATGCCAGGCAGCGAAGATGCTGCTGAAGAAGAAAACACAGAGACGGCTGACGATGCCGCCGAAATCGCAGCAGCCAATACTGCCGCGACAGCAAGTTAAGGGTTCGTACCGATGACCGACACTACAGCCACTCCCGCTCATTTCGAAGCTTCAGGCCATGATGAGACGCATCACGATGCCGATCACAAGCCAAGCTTTTTCGTCCGCTGGTTCATGTCGACGAACCATAAGGACATCGGCACCCTCTACCTGATTTTTGCAATCATCGCCGGCATAGTCGGCGGTGCGATTTCGGGCATGATGCGGATGGAGCTCGCCGAGCCGGGTATCCAGTATCTGGAAGCCTGGACGGGTGAGACCGGCAATGCCGCGCTCCACTTCTGGAATGTGATGATCACGGCGCACGGCCTTATCATGGTGTTCTTCATGGTTATGCCGGCGATGATCGGCGGCTTTGGCAACTGGTTCGTGCCGTTGATGATCGGTGCGCCGGATATGGCGTTCCCGCGGATGAACAATATCAGCTTCTGGCTGCTGGTTCCTGCCTTCCTGCTGCTCATGGGCTCGACCCAGGTGATGGGAACGACCGGACTTGGTGGCGGAACGGGCTGGACGGTCTATGCCCCGCTTTCCACCCAACCGGGCGGCCCGGCGACGGATATGGCGATCCTTTCGCTCCATCTGGCTGGCGCCAGCTCAATTCTTGGTGCGGTCAACTTCATCACGACGATCTTCAACATGCGCGCTCCGGGTATGACCCTGCACAAAATGCCGCTTTTCGTCTGGTCGGTGCTGGTGACGGCATTCCTGTTGCTTCTCGCGCTTCCGGTGCTTGCTGCGGCCATCACGATGCTGCTCACGGACCGCAATTTCGGGACGGTGTTCTTTGATGCCGCCGGTGGCGGTGATCCGCTGCTGTACCAGCATCTGTTCTGGTTCTTCGGCCACCCCGAAGTCTACATCATGATCCTGCCGGGCTTCGGCATTGTGAGCCAGGTTGTGGCGACATTCTCGAAAAAGCCTGTCTTCGGATATCTCGGCATGGCCTATGCCATGGTCGCGATTGGCGTTGTCGGCTTTGTCGTCTGGGCGCACCATATGTTTACCGTGGGTCTCAGCCTTAATATGAAGCTGTATTTCACGGCGGCGACGATGGTGATTGCGGTGCCGACAGGCATCAAGATCTTCAGCTGGATCGCAACGATGTGGGGCGGATCGGTAAGCTTCAAGACACCGATGATGTGGGCATTGGGCTTCATCTTCATGTTCACGGTTGGCGGTGTCACGGGCGTTGTTCTCGCCAATGGCGGCTTCGACAACTATGTGCATGACACATATTATGTGGTTGCCCATTTCCACTATGTGCTGTCGCTGGGCGCCGTTTTCGGGCTGTTTGCAGGCTGGTACTACTGGTTCGGCAAGATGTTTGGCAAAATGTACAACGAGTTTCTCGGACAGCTCCATTTCTGGATCTTCTTTGTCGGCGTGAACATCCTGTTCTTCCCGATGCATTTCCTGGGACTGGACGGCATGCCGCGCCGCTACCCGGATTATGCCGATAGTCAGGCCTATTGGAATGAGATTGCGAGCTATGGCTATGTCATCATGGCCGTGGGCATGGCGGTCTTCTTCATCAACCTGGTCTGGTCCCTGGCATTTGGCAAAAAAGCCGCGGACAATTATTGGGGAGAAGGTGCCACGACGCTCGAATGGACATTGTCGAGCCCGCCGCCTTATCACCAGTTCAACACGCTGCCGAAGATCGACTAGAACGAGCCTGCCGCCCTGCAATGCCGGGCGGCAGACCCGGATGGAATAGATGACCACACAGACTGCCTCTCGACCAGCCTCATCGGCCACAGCGCCGGTCGTCGCCGATTGGCGCGATTTCTATGCGCTGACCAAGCCCGGCGTGATGAAGCTTGTCGTTTTCACCGGGCTGGCCGGCATGCTTGCCGCGCCTGTGCAGATTCATCCCATTCTTGCCTTTGCCGCGATCCTGGCCATTGCGCTTGGCCATGGCGGCGCTGCGACGCTCAACCAGTGGTATGAGGCTGATCTTGATGCGTTGATGAAGCGCACCGCCGATCGCCCATTGCCCGCTGGCCGAATGGACCGCGATACTGCTCTCCATTTCGGCGTCGGCCTGAGCGCATTTTCGGTTCTGCTGATGGGTATGGCGACCAATTGGCTCGCGGCGACTGTGTTGGCCGTGACAATCCTCTTCTATGTTTGCGTCTACACAATCTGGCTTAAGCGCCGCACCCCGCAGAATATCGTTATTGGCGGGGCCGCAGGGGCTTTCCCGCCGATGATCGGCTGGGCTGCGGTGACGGGCGACATCACCTTGATGCCTATACTGCTTTTCGCGTTGATCTTCCTGTGGACACCCCCTCATTTCTGGGCGCTCTCGCTATACGTAAACGCGGATTATGCCCGCGCAGGTGTACCGATGATGACGGTGGTCGCCGGACCGCGCTCCACGCGCCGCCAGATGCTGATCTATACGCTGCCGATGATTGCTGTAGCAATTGCGCCCTGGCCGCTCGGGCTGGCTGGCCCCATCTATGGTGTGACGGCAACGCTGCTCAGCGCTATCTTCCTGGCACTGACGATTGCCGTTGTCCGCAACCCGTCGATCAAACCGGCGAAAATGATTCCGGAGAAGCGGTTGTTCCTCTTTTCCATTCTTTATCTGTTTGCCCTGTTTGGCGCGTTGGTCATTGATGCCTGGGTGCCATTTGGGCAGTCTATGGGAGTGAGCGCATGACACCTGAAGAAGAGAAAATCATTCGGAATCGACAGCGCAGCCGCGCGATTGTCACCGGATTGATACTCGGTGGTCTCGCGCTGCTATTCTATCTGATCACCCTCACCAAATTGATGGTGGCGTCATGAGCGTCGCACTGGAGCAGAAAAACCGCCGCAGCGCGATTATGGCTGCGTTGCTGGTCGCGGGCATGGTCTCCCTCGGTTTTGCGTCAGTTCCACTTTATCGCATCTTTTGTCAGGTAACGGGGTTTGGCGGCACCACGCAGCGTGTTGAAGCGATGGCTAGCAATATGGTGGCGACTGGCGAAAGGGTAACCATCCGGTTCGATGCCAATACCGCGCGTGATCTGCCATGGAATTTCACGCCTGAACGACATACGGTCGATATCGGCATCGGTGAGCGGCAGATGGCCTTTTACCATGCAGAAAATCTTGGCACGCATCCGATAACCGGCACGGCGGCATTCAATGTCACGCCGCTGGAAGCGGGTGCGTATTTCAACAAGATCGAATGTTTTTGCTTTACCGAGCAGACACTGCAACCGGGCGAGAATGTCCGGATGCCGGTTACCTATTTCGTCGATCCGGCGATTCTCGATGATCCCGATATCGGCGATGTCGAGGAAATTACGCTTTCTTATACTTTCTACCCCGTGGACGAAAACGCATCCTAGGGTTAGAGACCTGATTCACACGCTTCACTAAAGGGATTTTAGCGCAATGGCTGGAGCCGCCCCCGAACACGATTATCATCTCGTCAATCCGAGCATCTGGCCGTTCATCGGTTCCATGAGTGCCCTCGTCATGGCGGCTGGCGGCATCATGTGGATGCACGGCGGACATATTTCGCCTGAAGACGCAAATGGCGGCGGCTATATCTTTTTTGCTGGCCTTGCTGGTGTCCTGTTCACGATGTTCAGCTGGTGGGTCGATGTGATCCGCGAAGCCAATTCCGGAGATCATACGCCTGTGGTGCAGCTACACCTGCGCTATGGCATGATCCTGTTCATTGCTTCGGAAGTTATGTTCTTTGTCGGCTGGTTCTGGGCCTTTTTTGGCGCTGCGCTTTTCCCGTACGAGGCACTTGGCGGCAGCTGGCCTCCAGAAGGCATTCATGTCTTCAATCCGTTCAGCTTTCCGCTGCTCAATACGCTGATCCTGCTCTGTTCGGGCACAACGGTTACCTGGGCGCATCACTGCCTGCTCAACGGTGATCGGGAAGGCCTTAAGGCGGGTCTGTGGCTCACGATCCTTCTCGGAATTTTGTTCAGCTGCATTCAGGCCTATGAATATGCCCATGCCGCGTTCGATTTCTCGGGTAATATCTATGGTGCAACCTTCTTCATGGCGACGGGCTTTCATGGTTTCCATGTCATCATCGGCACCATCTTTCTCGCTGTCTGCCTCATCCGCACCTATAAAGGTGACTTCACCCCGAAACAGCATTTCGGTTTTGAAGCAGCGGCCTGGTATTGGCATTTCGTTGATGTCGTATGGTTGTTCCTCTTCGTCTCCATCTATGTCTGGGGCGGTGCAGGCGCCGAGTACCATTAATCAATTCGGCGAAGAGTGGCGCGGGTTCGCGGGATGACTGAACCCACCCCTCTTCAATCCGGTATCGCGGGCGCCTGCCCGCGCTGCGGTGCGCATACATTGTTCGATGGCCCGTTGCATTTTGCAGACCATTGTGAGGCCTGCAATCTCGACTATGCGGGGTTCAATGTTGGTGATGGTCCTGCGGCATTTCTGACGCTCATCATCGGCGCACTTGTTGTCGCGCTAGCGTTGACGGTGGAACTTTCCTTCGCCCCGCCATTCTGGGTCCATTTTTTGCTTTGGATACCGTTCACTGCGGCGGCGGTGGTTTTCGGGTTGCGCGCCGGCAAGGGAATACTCTTGTCGCTCGAATATCGAAATGCTGCTCGAGAGGGCCGGATCAAAGACGCGAAGCCGGTTGATGAAGATTCGTCTGAATGAGATTACCCGTCATTCCCACCGTTTTTGTTGTGGCTGCGATGGCCTGCATGATCGGGCTTGGGGTTTGGCAGTTGCAACGCAAGGCCGAAAAAGAAGCCTTGCTTGACCGCTATGCTCAGGCCGCAACTATGCCGCCTGTCGCATGGCCTGAAACACCTGATATGGACCTGCTGTTTCGCCGCGCCACAGGCTTCTGCCTAGAGCCGGTGAGCTGGCGCGCCGTTGCCGGTCAGAACCGGGCAGGTGATGTGGGCTGGCGGCATATAGCGGCCTGCCGTACGGGCGGCGGTGAGGGGCCGGGAATGCAGGCCGTGATGGGCTGGTCTCGCTCTCCTGAAGCGCCAGTAGATTGGGAAGGCGGAGAGGTGACCGGGGTCATCACGCTGGATCCGGAATTCGGCTTGCGGCTTGTGTCAGAAGAACCCGTAGCCGGATTGCAGGCGGTGGCTTTGCCCTCGCCGGACGATATTCCGAATAATCATCTCCTCTACGCCATTCAGTGGTTCTTCTTCGCCGCCGCTGCCGGGATCATTTATGGGCTCGCCCTCCGGCGCAGGCTGCGCGAACTCTCATGATCCGCGACAGGTTCATTGCGGTATTGGGTTGCGGGCTTTGTGTCGTCACATCGCAGGGCATTGCGCAACAAGCCCCGCCGCCGATCCCGCCATCGCCTCCGCCCGCCCAACAGCAGCCGGGCCAACAACAGCCGGGGCAACAGCCCCCTCAAGGGCAGAATGAGGGAAACCAGAGGCCGCGCAATGAGAGTGTCGAGGCAACGGAGGATGAGCCGGGAATGATCTGGTACAATGGTGACTATGCTGCAAAATCGATCTCGCCCGTCACGACAATCGACGATCCGGTAACCGGTTTCGGCAACGAAGCATTGTGGACGAACGCCGCACGGCCGACTGAGCCTGCGCAATCGGATATTGCCCGTTCGGCAGAGCCTGACTAAGGCCTTCACTCATGCAATATATCAGCACAAGGGGTGGCGCGCCGGCGCTCGGTTTCGAGGGAGCGACGCTTGCCGGCCTCGCATCCGATGGCGGACTCTATGTTCCGGAAAGCTGGCCCCAATTTTCCCATAAGGATATCGCGGCGCTTGCCGGCCTGTCCTATGCCGAAACTGCTGTGCGCGTGCTTGCGCCCTTTGTCGGTGATGCGCTGAGCGAAGCGGAACTGCGCGGCCTGTGCGAAGAGGCCTATGGGCGTTTCTCGCATAAGGGTGTGACACCGCTGGTCCAGCTTGATGAGCGTAACTGGCTGCTCGAACTGTTCCACGGGCCAACCCTGGCGTTCAAGGATGTCGCCTTGCAGTTGCTGGGCCTGCTGTTCGAACGGTTTCTATCAGGCAAGGATCGTCATCTAACGGTGGTCGGCGCGACATCCGGCGATACCGGGTCGGCGGCGATTGATGCGCTGGCGGGGCGCGAAAAGGTCGATATCTTCATGCTGCACCCCAAGGGCCGGGTGTCCGAGGTTCAGCGCCGCCAGATGACGACGGTGCTCGCGCCAAACGTCTATAATATCGCGATCGACGGCAATTTCGATGATGCCCAGCGGCTCGTGAAATCGATGTTCGGCGATGCGCAGTTCGCTAACCGTTTCACCCTGTCAGCCGTCAATTCGATCAACTGGGCGCGGCTTGCGGCACAGATCGTCTATTATTTCTATTCCGCCGTCCGGCTCGGCGCGCCGGAGCGTGCCATTGCCTTTTCGGTGCCAACGGGCAATTTCGGCGATGTCTTTGCCGGCTATGCGGCAGCGCAAATGGGGTTGCCTGTGGCGCGGCTGATTGTTGCGACCAATGTTAATGACATTCTCCACCGGGCGATGGTGGCTGGCGATTATTCTGTCGGTGAACTGACGCCGACGCCAGCGCCGTCCATGGATATCCAGGTCAGTTCCAATTTCGAACGATTGCTGTTCGATCTTTATGACCGTGATGGCGATGTATTGGCGTCCGTGATGAAAAGCTTCGAGGCGAGCCGTGCGCTCAAGATCGATGATCGCGCGCATACACGGATCGGAAAGCTTTTTTCCTCGGCACGGATCGACAATGACGCGATGTCCATGGCGATGCGCCATGCTGCCTCGGAAATGGGTGAAATTATCGATCCGCATACCGCCATCGGCCTTTCGGCAGCGATGAGTGCAGATCTGGCTCCCGATATTCCTGTCGTCACTCTGGCCACCGCGCATCCGGCCAAGTTTCGCGAGGCCGTAGAACGGGCGACAGGCCAACGGCCTACGCTTCCCGCCCGCATTGCCGGTCTGTTTGACCGCGAAGAGCGCTATGAAACACTGCCGGGCGAGTTGCAGGCCATCGAAGCCTATATCGCCGAGCACGCGACGGAATCGTGACACTCACGACCTTGATCGCCGAACCATGGGCCAATTACGGGCTCGTTGATTCTGGCCATGGCCGCAAACTTGAACGCTATGGCCGTTTCCGGTTCATCCGGCCCGAACCACAGGCCATGTGGGCACCAGCATCGGAAAACTGGCGTGCGGATGGGGAATTTATCCCCGCATCGGATGAGGATGGCGGCGGGCGCTGGCATCTGGACGCGGGCGTGCCGGAGGATGGGTGGCCCCTCGGCTGGGATGATGTTCGCTTTCAGGCGCAATGCACGCCGTTTCGCCATCTCGCCTTTTTCCCGGATATGGCTTCACATTGGAGCTGGATGCGGGAACGGGTTGGAGAGGGCAGCGAAGCACTCAACCTGTTTGGCTATACCGGTGTTGGCAGTCTCGCCCTTGCCGCAAAGGGCGCAAAGGTCACCCATGTCGATGCCTCGAAGAAATCGGTTGAGGCCGGGAAGGCCAATGCCGCGCTTTCGGGGATGAGCGACAGGCCGATCCGCTGGATGGTGGACGACGCTGCAAAATTTGCGGCGCGCGAGGTTCGGCGCGAACGGCGCTATGACGGGATCATGCTCGATCCGCCCAAATGGGGGCGCGGGCCGAAAAAAGAACTTTGGCAGCTCGAAGAAGGACTGCCCGGATTGATTGGGGACTGCGCCAAACTTCTTGATGGCGAGAGCAAGTTTCTTGTGCTGACGGCCTATGCGGTGCGCATGTCGTCTCTGGCGATCGGCGAGTTGGTTTCACAATCGCTGGGGCATCTCGGCGGAACGGTCGAATGGGGCGAGATGGCGGTGCGCGAGGAAGCGCGCGGCCTCACGCTTCCGACGGCAATTTTCGCACGCTGGTCCCGCTAACCGTCCCTCGATAGGACAGGGTTCGCGCCGGACTCCACAAAATCACGGACTGGGTTCATGGTTAACCAATGGTTATCCGAGTCGTTTCCGCGCTTGCCGCTGCCGCTATCGCCGTCCCGGCCATGGCAGTAGACAGGCTGCCCTATGACATGGGCTTTTTCACCCCGTCCCTCGCGCCCGAGCCACAGCAAGGCCCGCAAATCGGTTATGATATGGGCGGCCTGCTCTATGAGCGCACGCCCGATCATATCGCGCTTGGCTATCGGCTTGACGGCCTGACAGGCAGCGTGCCTGCCTATCGCGTTGTGCGCGATGTCGGTCCGTTGGAATATAAGCTGGAGGGGCTGGTTCATGCCATGCCATCTTGGCAGGCGGTAGCGATTGGAACTGGCGCCCCCTAGCCTTGAATTCGGCTATTCCCGCATGATCCGGATGGCAGCGCCGGTTGCAAAAGGCGCAACTGCGAGCAGCAGAAGTGCCGATGCGGCGAGCAGGAAATAGGCCCCGCGTTGCAGTTCGTCGAGCGCGCCTGCGCCGAAGATGAGGATCGGAACGGCCAGCGGCAGCATCAGCAGTCCGGCAAGTGCGCCTCCCCCTGGCAATCCCGCCACCAGCGCCGCCACAGTCACCGCCAGAGCCGCCAAACCCAGACTGCCAAGTGCCAGCCCTGTCTCGAGCCGGATCAGGCTATCCGCGTCCATGCCAAGCAGTGCGGAGGCGGGCAGGGCGGCAATCATCAGCGGTGGGCCGAACCCGATCCAGTGCGCACAGATTTTGGCTACGGCCACAACCTCTTCGCTGATCCCGCGCACGGCATATTGATCAAGAACGCCAGCATCGCGATCCGGCGCGATCAGCCGGTCAATCGGGAGCAGGGCCGCCAGGAGCGCTGCCGTCCATAGTGCGCCGCCGCCAACCCGTCCGAGTATCGTGGGGTCGGGGCCAATCGCGAAGGGAAAGAGCGTCGCGACGAGCAGGAAAAACACCAAAGGCAACAGCCAGCCGGAACCGGAATAGGTTTGCGCCAGATCGCGCCGGGCAATCGCGAACAGCGCGCTCATGCTACTGCTCCGATGGGAATTTCTGCGGCGTCCGGCATCGCGAGCGGCTGGTGCGTTGCGGCAACCACGATACCGCCGGCATCGCGATGACGGGCAATCGCTGCTTCCAGCCGGGCCCGCGCATCGGTATCAAGGCCATTGCCTGGTTCGTCCAGCAGCCAGATATCGGCATGGCTTGCGATCACCCGGGCCAGCGCCGCGCGTTTGGCTTGACCGGTCGAGAGCATCCGCACCGGCACATCGGCGATCTTCTCAAGCGCCATGGCCTCCAACGCTGCATTCACCTCAGCAGATCCGTGTCCGTCGAGCCGTGCCCAGTAAAGCAGGGCGGTTTTCAGGGAATGGTTCCTGTCCAGCGCGGCCTGTTCGCCAGCAAAGCCGAGCCTACCCTCTGCCTCGACCATGCCTGATTGCATTGGCAGCAGCCCGGCGATCACCCGCAAAAAGCTGGTTTTTCCCGCGCCATTCGGCCCGGTGACGAGCGCCGCATCGCCAGCCCCCAGTATGAGATTGAGCCCGGTGAAAAGAGCGCGATCACCGCGGATACAGCCCAGAGATTCAAGACGCAGTCTTGCCGTCATCCGTCTGTGCGCATTCTGGAGTGGCAGGGTGAGGTCATGCACAAAACAGGCTTCCAGTCGGGACAGGTTCTGACCGCCTATAGGGCAGGGTGTGGCCGCGCTCAAACCCTGTGGGGCCAGCTTGTGTTTATTGGATCAGTGAACTAATACGGTAATACGGATAAATGAGATAGCAGGAGAGTTTTGTGGCTCTAGACGGTAAGTGGTTCGGCGTGGCTATTGCGCTTCTGGTTCTACCCAACGCGGTTCAGGCACAGGAAACTCCCGCAACAATTCATGCTACGGCCCATGAAACAGCCATCGCGGCAGGACGCGCGGCTATTAGCGAAGCGATGCAGGCGGACAGCATCCCGGCCATGGCGGTGGCCGTTTATCACGGCGATACGCTGATCTGGAGCGAGGCATTTGGCGTAGCCGATGTCGAGAATGATATTGCCGCCACCCCGGCGCACATGTTCCGGATTGGCAGTGTTGCGAAACTCTTCACGGCAACGCTCGCGGCCCGATTGGCCCAAGAGGGCTTAATCGATCTTGATCGGCCGATTGGCGAATATCTGGAGCAATGGCCGGATCGCCATCCGCCCATCACCCTGAGACAGCTTCTTGGGCATTTGGGCGGCATTCGTCACTATATCGGCCGGGATCGGGATTTCTCCCAGCCTGGCGGAATGATTGATCTGCGCTTCTATCCCGATCAGGATGCCGTTCTGGCGATATTCGCGGAAGACGATCTGGTCGCCGCACCCGGGCAAGCGTTCAACTATTCAACCTTCGGCTATTCCTTGGTTGGTGCGGTGCTCGAAGCGGCAACCGGCAGCGATTATTATTCGCTGTTGCAGACCCATGTGCTTGAGCCGGGCGCGATCGAAAATGTCCGCGTGGATGATATGTTCGCGATAGTCCCCAATCGGGCGCGTGTTTATGATGCTGTGGAAGATTATCAGCCGTTTTTGCCAGATTTGACGGGGTCGGTGGTGAACGCACTGCCACTGAATTCCGCATATAAGCTGGCCGCAGGCGGGCTAGTCGCGGATGCCGCCAGCGTTGCGCGGTTCGGCACGTTGCACTTCGCGCCGGGCCTGCTGACGGAAGACATGTTTGTAGAGATGTTCACCTCCCAGCAGACCAATGCAGGCGAAGTGACCGGAACAGGCCTTGGATGGCGCATTGGTACTGATGCCGAGGGGCGGACCTTCTACCACCATAGTGGTTCGCAGCAGGGATCGCGCGCCCATCTTGCGGTCTATCCTGCACAGAATATCTCCGTGGCTCTTGTTAGCAACCTGGGTAGTCGACCGCGCGAGATCCTGGATCTTTCAACCCGGATCTCCGAGCCTTTTCTGAATTAGTCCGCGCTGTCCTCAAGCGCATGCATATCCGCATCGCTGAACCCGAAATGATGGCCGACTTCATGGATCAGCACATGATGCACAAGGCGTTCGACGCTGATGCCGCGCTGTGCTGCTTCGGCCAGGATCGGCTGGCGATAAAGATGGATCATGTCAGGCAATGTACCAAAATCGGAGACGCTTTTCGTCTCGATCGGCCGGCCCGTATAAAGCCCTGATAGCTGCATCGGATGAGTCAGGCCAACGGCCTCCAGCGATTTCTTGTCGGCATATTCCTCGACACGCAGCACGACATTGCCCATTTGCTGTCGAAATTCGAGCGGCAGGCTGTCCAGCGAACGACGCGCCATCGCCTCCATCGCATCGGCATCGGGCGTTCTCGCTCCAAAGCTTTCGGTGAACCGCATAATCGGGCAGATAGGAAGCCGAACCCCCTAAGGGAAGATCAGAAGGATTGGGAAATATGGTCGACAAGTTGAGCGACAGCGAGCGTGAGACCGCTCTACAGGCACTTTCTAGCTGGACGCATGACCCGGAACGCGATGCGATTACGCGCGCATTCCGCTTTGCCAATTTCAGCGAGGCCTTCGCCTTCATGGCCCGCGCCGCGCTGCTTGCTGAAAAAATGGATCATCATCCCGAATGGTTTAACGTCTATAACAAGGTGGATGTAACCTTGACCACGCATGACTGCGATGGGCTTTCCGAGCGCGATGTGAAGATGGCGAAGGCGATGGAGGGTTTCGCGACCTGATTGAGCCCCGGACACTAGTCCGGGACGGTACGCGCCATGCCAAGGCTTTTGCGCAACCGGCCCGGCATCCAGCGCGCCGCAAAGGCGAGGCGTTTGGCGGTCTTGCCCACGGTGGTGTGGATCCTGTCGCCATGCACGGCCTGCCATGCGGCTTCGGCGACGGCGGAGACCGGTGTGATCTCCAAACCGGCATCGGCAATCATGTCGCGCACGGATGAGTTGCCGCCAGTCAGGCCGCCATCGAGAATCGGTGTTTCGATAAAGCTCGGCATCAGCGCGCGTGAACGAATGCCATAGGGCCGGAACTCGATATCCAGGCCCTCGGTAAGCGCGCGCACCGCGAATTTCGTTCCGCTATACACGACCAAGCCTGCCGATCCGTATATCCCGGCGGCGGAACTGGTGTTGAGGATGCAACTGTCCGGCGTATCACGCAGCATTTCAAACGCGGCGCGGGTTCCGCTTACAACACCGGTAAAGTTGATCGCGATGGAGCGGTCAATATCCTCGTCGCTCATCTCCTGAAGCGGTCCGCCCAGACCAATTCCGGCATTGTTGAACAACACATCCATCCGCCCGCCTGTGCGCTCGCCGAATGCTGCGATGGCCTGTTTCCACTGGGCCCGGTCCGTCACGTCCAGCCGGTGGATCGAGAATTGCCCCTTGGGCAGGCCGGATGCCGTTTCTTCCATCCCCGCCTCATTGATATCGGCCAGTCCGACAAACCAGCCGCGTTCCCCGAAATACTGTGCAACCGCGCGGCCAATGCCCGACGCGCCGCCCGTGATGAAAATGGATTTGTCAGTCATGAAGGTCCCCATCCGTTTTTCTTTGCTACTTACCACGGGACTCACCCCCAAGTGCAAACACTTTCTCGCACTGACGCGGGACGATTGTTGACAGCGTGCGTCACAACTTGATTTGGGGCGCTAGCCCGCTACTATTACGACTAATGTCATATTTCACGGAGGGACGGACCAATGCGATACCGGCTTTTGAGGTTATTCTCCCTAGCCCTGTTGCCCATGTTGTCCCTGCCGACAACTGCTTCGGCACAGGTTGAAGCCCCTGCTGCGGAACCGGCTATTGAATTGCACCGTGAGACGCTGGAAGCGGAGATCGACGATTTCATGACAGAGGCCGGCCATGCCGGCGTGGTATTCATAGCGGTGGATGGTGAGACCCTGCTCCACAAGGCCTATGGCATGGCGAATGCCGACCTTGATGTGCCGATAACGCTCGACACCGTATTCGGCATCGGTTCGCGGCCTATCGATTTTACAATGGCCGCAATCGCCCTGCTCGAACAGCGCGGCCAACTGAGCCAGGACGATACGCTGGCCGATTATCTGGACAATGTTCCGGAAGACCGGGCCGGGATGACACTTAGGCAGATGATGACCGGGGCCTCGGGCCTGCCGGACTTTCCTGCCAACGAGAATGACTGGGATGCGGATCTGGGCTGGATCGACCGTGCCGAGTTTGAGCGCCGGACGCTCGAGGTGCCGTTGCTTTTTTCGCCGGGTGAGGGCGACGAGCACTCACACTGGGCGTTCGGCATGCTCGCCGCGATTGTCGAGCGGGTTAGCGGGCAAAGCTATTCCACATTTCTGCGTGAGAATTTCTTCGATCCAGCGGGGATGGAGCGCACCGGTAGTTATGGAGAAAGCCGGGGGTTGGCGCTGACCGATTTTGCGGCTGGCGGCGGCGAGCAGCGCGGCTTGCCGAATATCCCGCCGAACTGGGGGCCGACAAGCTGGCTGGTTATGGGCAGCGGCGGCATGTTTTCGACTGTCGGCGATCTCAGGCGTTTTTATGCTCATATCATGACCAGCGGCGTGCTCGAACCGCGTTACACCGAGCTGTTCCTCGGCCAAAGGGCTGGTCTGGACGGTTCGGACCGCGGATTTGAGCTGTTTAGCTTCACGGACGATGGTTTTCGTGACGAAGCCTATGTCATGCTCAGCCAAAGCGGAGAACAAGGCTCGATCTTGCGAATCGCGCGCCCGATCATGAACCTGTTGACCGCTGAATAGAGCTGTTTTCCTGCCCGGCGCGCTTGACCGCCCGGGCTTACCCCGCGATGCTTCTTGGCGATGGACAGGAAGAACGGCCCCACCGTCCGTTTTGACGGCCTAGCGAAAAGCTTCGATGGCGGCGCAAGCTTTGCTGTTGCAAGCCTCAGTCTCGAAATCGCGGGCGGATCATTTGTGGCGCTGGTCGGCGAATCCGGGTCCGGCAAGTCGACCCTGCTCAAGATGATCAATCGCCTCGTCGATCCGAGCGCCGGAACGGTCGCGATAGCCGGTGAACCCGTTGAGGAACAAAACCCCGCCGATCTGCGCCGTCATATCGGCTATGTATTTCAGAATATCGGGTTATTTCCGCATATGAGCGTTGCGGAGAATATCCTGATCATACCCCGGCTGGGTGTTGGCGAGATCATCAACACCGTGCCCGAATTGCTTGATCTTGTTGGCCTGCCGGATGATGTCGCCGAACGTTTGCCGAGTGAATTGTCGGGCGGTCAGCAGCAACGGGTCGGCGTTGCCCGGGCGCTGGCCGGAGAACCCGGCCTGATGCTGATGGACGAACCGTTCGGCGCGCTCGACCCGGTCACGCGTGATCAGCTCGGCGAAACCTATCGCGCACTGCATGACCGGCTCGGCCTCACCACGATCATGGTCACGCATGATATGGCTGAAGCGCTGATCATCGCAGACCGCATCCTTGTCATGAGCGAAGGCCGGATCGTTGCCGATGCTATTCCTGAAGTCCTGCTGGCGGGGGAGGGCGGTGAGGAGGCCAATGCGCTGATTGCCGTTCCCAAGGGCCAGATGGCGAAGCTGCGCAAGCTTGAGGAACGGTCATGAGTCCGCGGCTCGCGGAAGCCTTTGCGCAGGTCCCGGCCTTGCTTGCCGATCATGTCTTGTTGTCGGCGGCGGCGCTGCTGCTCGGGCTGATAGTAGCACTTCCGTTAGCGGTGGGCGCTTCGCGGAATGACAGGCTGCGGCAGTTTGCCCTTGGCGCGGCGAGCCTTGTCCAGACTATACCGGGCCTTGCCCTGCTGGCGCTTTTCTACCCGCTATTGCTCGCGCTTAACTCGCTGCTGGCCCCGCTGGGCGTTGCGTTGCCCGCGCTCGGTTTCCTACCCGCCTTGCTGGCGCTGGCGCTCTATGCGGTGCTGCCCATCCTGCGCAATGCGGTGACCGGCATCGTCGGTATCGATCCGGCGATTATCGAAGCAGCGGATGGTGTCGGCATGACACCGCGCCAGAAGCTGCGGCTGGTCGAGGCCCCGCTGGCTGCGCCTGTTGTGATGGCGGGAATTCGCACGGCCACTGTCTGGACGATAGGCGCGGCGACTTTGTCCACCACCGTTGGCCAGCCGGGTCTCGGCGACATGATTTTTGCGGGCCTCCAGACGCAGAACTGGACGCTCGTACTGGTCGGCTGTCTGGCAGCGGCTGCGCTTGCTCTGACGGCGGACGCGCTGCTCGGCCTGATCGAGAGCGGGATTGCGCGGCGCCGTCGCTGGATGATCGGCACCGGGCTGGTCGCACTCCTTGCCGGGGTGACACTCGCCCTGGCTCCGCTCGCGCTGGCCCAGTCACGCCCCGATGTCGTGACGATCGGTGCTAAGGGGTTCAGCGAGCAATATATTCTTGCGCGTCTGATCGGGGATCGGCTGGAAGAGGCGGGCTAT
>CAJQMX010000003.1 GCA_905479515.1 uncultured Parasphingopyxis sp. | reverse complement strand
TGCTCCGGCACCGGAGATGGTCATGGATGCTGTATTCATTCCGGAAACCTCGTTCCCGGTCGATGCGATGGTGGCTTTCGCTTAAGCCTTCACGCAGCACTGATAATGGAAAGGCCTCCGCGGAAACGCGGGGGCCTTTTTTATGAGAAGCATTCAATAATTGAGAACTGAGGCTGGAAATTTCTACCGATGTATATCGCGGGATAGAGATAGCTGTCTCGCGAGAATGAACGCTTTGGCTGTTTCGATCTGTAGCATGGGAACGACCCGAAGAATCCCAACTCACCATACAAGCCCACGCCACTAATGCCAGTCACCCACTGCGTTAAAGGTGAGTCATAAAGCGGGCGGCCGAGGCGTGGGAACCAGTGCGGCGTAGGGGACGGAGGTCGCTAGAGTCGTCGCAGGGCCATTCCCTGCAGAAGGTGGTGGGTGATGATGCTTTCAGGATGACAATATTAGCGAGAGCAGGCTGTCATAAGCATAGTCGCTAAACGGATTTTCCAACGTGCAACCGATCAGAAAGTCGTTGCGCCACACCACTGTTGCATCGAGCGCTTGTAACCCGGCAGGTAGATCATCAAGCTTTGTCCTACACCCACGTTGAGGCCAGTGCCGATCTGAAATCCGGTTAGAGACAGTTTCAAAAGATCTGCTATTGATTCGGTGTAGGCTGCGCGGCGTATTCCGATAGAAACCTGCAGACTTTGCCGAGGACGGCGAAGCCGCTCCCCTTCGTCTATTTCTGTCCAGCCATATTTCTGCAGCCGTTCATCCCCAGCTTCCGATGTCGGTCCTCCGGTCTCCTGCATGTAAGGCGTCGGTTGGTAGCCCAGCGAACAGATCAATCTTTTCCAAGTCGATTGGGAAATCAAAGTGAGCGGCGAATTGGTTCTGGTTTCTTCGAACAACGGTTGCAGTGACATTCCCAATGCCTCCGATACCGATCTCTATCTTCTGACCGACCTTCAGTTTTGCATAGGAAGATCCCGCAAAACCCGTTGCCGAAACATCAACAGTTCGAGCTGTTCCCAACACCATCTCGCCGTTGGACAGCTGAACATCGGTCAAAATAGGCAAGCGCTCCGCCGCCCTTCTATCGCTGTTATCGTACTGCATTTCGCTCGTCCGGCTGACCATCACGGTCAACATCTAAACAGGTTCCAACTAACAATTAGATAATGTTTTCCAATGAATACACTGAAAAATAGAATAGCGGCATCGTCATCATGATTTGACTGTTGGCCCGCAATCCATTGAAAAAATAATGGGCCGGCTCGCCATCCCCTTTTAAAGTGAACCGGCCCATAAAGAGCGCTGGTAGTTGGGATGGGGGGCATGCCCACCAGCGCATCGGCCCGACAATGGGAGAATATCGCTAACAAATCGTTAAGTTGGACGTGCTCACGGCTTTTCCAAAAGCCCCATTCTGGGTGCATCAAAATGCATTGCGCGTTTGCTAGCGATTTCAGGCGTCATTTCGGCAGGCTACCTAGCCTTCTGTTGATGCACAATTTGCGCCAAAAGTGGGACATGAAGCGGGCAGGTCAGGCGAGGAGACCGGCACGGCGCTCCGGGGTGAGCGTGGCTAGGGACAGCGAGGACTTATATCGGAGATTTAATCTATCTCCAGCGAGCGATCGTGTCCGCCAACGACTTATTGCAGGCGTCGTGATAACCCACTCTGGAAAGCAAATGACCCCGCCCAGAGAAGGGCGAGGTCAAGCAGAGAGTTGTGGCGAACTCCACCATCCAACTATAATGTTTAGTCCCATAAAGCAACCGGTTTTGTTTTTTTTGCTATCATCGATTCGATAGGCTAAGCATATGAATCGCAGCTACAATAGGGAGATTAAGCGTGGCGAATTTTGTACTAACACCAGGTCAGGACATTATCACTGGCTCGACCGGCAATGATATTTTCTTCGCTAACAGCACGAGCCTCAACTCCGGCGACCAGATCAATGGTGGCGCGGGTTTCGACATTTTTGATTTTAGCGCTAGCAGCAGTGGTTCCTTCGGTGGCTTCCAGCTAAATGGTATTGAACGTTTTCAGGTATTTATTGCAAGTGGCACGACCTCGACCTTCAATATGTCTGGCTCAAACAATATTGATCAGTTGATCTTGCGCTTTACCGAGGGTGCTGCATTCTTCGATAACGTGGATCTTCAGGTAAACGATCTTTTCGCGATCGATACGGTTGGTACGGCAGTTTTCGATGTGGATTATAACATCGCGCAGACTGCTGGTAACGATGATACGGTGAAGGTGTTTGTCGATAGCGCTGGTCTTAGCGAACTTGATATTTCGAATGCCAATGGCGGTCTGGCGATTGAAAACCTGATTATTACTGCTGTTGATGGATCGTCGGTTATTAACAACCTGGACTCCCAGCATGTCACTCTTGAGCTTTTGGGCGCGGGTGATTTCGCAATTAACCAGTCTCTGGAGGATACGATCAAGATGATCGATGCGTCCGGCTTGGGCGGCGATTTGACGATAAGCACGACGGGCAACGACAATGTAGGCACGGAAGATGTCACGATCATTGGCAGCGCTGGTGTCAACACCATTGCGACCGGCGAATCCGATGACACGGTAACAACTTTTGGTGGTGACGATCGGATCACGAGCCAAGGCGGCGACGATGTCGTCAATGCTGGTGACGGGCGCGACAAAATCATCCATCAGGATGGTTTTTCGGGTGGCGATGTTACGTTCAACGGCGAAGGTGGAAAAGACGTCTTCGACATGAATGATGATTTTGATGAGGATGACACGGTTGATGGCGGCGACGGCAGAGATGAGCTGCGCGTCGATAACACGGTTTCGGACAGCGACTTTGCTGGCGTGACCTCAGTCGAGATCTTCACGCAGACGGAAACCGCAAGCGCAACGCTTGGTACGATGGCGCAGGCTGCTGGTATTACCCAGATCAACTTTGATCGTACGGGCAATGAGAACAACACAATTGACGCGTCAGGTATGACGGTCGATCTGAAGTTTGCGGCTAACTACCAGAGCTCGCTTGGCGGTGGTGGGTCAGACGATCTGACCGGCGGTAGCGGCAATGACCTGTTCAACATGGCTGCCGGTTTCGGCGGCGAAGACCAAATTGTTGGTGGCGCGGGCTTTGACGAGATCAAGGTCCGTGGCGATACTACTGTTGGGAGCGGCGATTTCAGCGGCATCGAACTGATCACGCTCGGTTCATCCATTGGCGACAAGCCTGGGGAAGACGCAAGCAACTCGTATCATTTCGATTTGGACGACACCAACGCGCCTGACAATGTCGGGCCTGGGATCGAGGTCTTGACCATTGATGGTTCCGAGCTTCAGCTCACTGCTACGAAAAATGAGACGCTGGTTGTTAATGATCTCGGTGTAAACCAAGTGACGACCTACTCCTTGGATCTCACTGGTGGTGCAGCCGATGACCTGCTCTGGGGCGGTCAGAAGGCTGACGTCATTCGCGGCGGCGGCGGCGATGACTCCATCAGAACCGGCGATGGTCAGGATACTGTCTACGGCGGTGGCGGAGCTGATGACATTCGCCTTGTCGGTAGCGGCGCCGATACGGTTCACTATCTCAGTGTTTCTGACAGTTCACCTTCAGCTGAGGGTCTCGACGTAATCCGCGACTGGGATGTCGATGGTAACGACAGCTTTGACTTTACACTTCTGGAAGAGGCGGCTGGCCTTACGGCAGTGTCGTTCCTCGGCAACTACCTGACCGTTGGTGATGCTCAGGCTGACACGACAGCTGGTAGCGGCTTCCTTCAGGCGGCTTATGTGTATGACGTCGCAGTTAGCCCTCACGGTGTTCTGTATGTAGATGCCAACGACGATGGTGTTCTGAACGGTGATGATCTGCAGATTGTAATCCGCGACACGGCCTCGTTGAATAATCAGGATGTTGGCGACGGAGACCTCATTTTGGCAACCGCTGCTCCGGCACCGGAGATGATCATGGAGGCTATATCCATTCCGGAAACATCGTTCCCGGTCGATGCCATGATGGCCCTCGCTTAATCCCCTAAACAGCTCCAGTAGCCGAAAGACATCCGCGGGAATGCGGGGCTTTTCTCAGGTTAAGTCTCGGGCTCGCAGGGTTCCCCGAGAAGTTCTGTGATACCGCTCAGAAATTTGGTGTAGGTTCTGGAGAAAACCTCGTACTGACTGTGGAAGCAAAATTTAAGCCGTTAGCTCAAGTGGCGCTTAGATCCGAAATTTCTCACTTCAAGGAGAAGCTGATTGCCTCAAGAAACACACGACATTCGTCAAGAGTTAACCGAGGCAATAGCTCAGTTCGCTTCAGGTGAGCACAAAACTGCGCTGGAACGTTTCCAAAATGCTTCCGCAAAGAGGCCTGGTGCAAAACCATTCGGCGAATCAGATAGACGTGTCTTGGCACTTATAGCCGCTGCACTTCCTGATAATCTGTCAGCACGACTTTTGCATGCAGACAGCCTCGACTATGAAGTCGCTCTCCCTCAATATGTATCCATAATCCGCGATCTTCGGCCTAATTCAAAAGTACCAAGCCCATTGGAAGAGAAAAAGATTGATGTCACAGAGCTAAAAAATTTGCACTGGCATTCAATTGATCTGGATTATCAGTGGATCGACGGCCTCCGCAAAACTGCAAAAGTTCTTGCTCACGAAATGCTGATGGCTGAGTTACCGGATCTTGAAGGAAAGTCAGTTCTGGATATCGGAGCATTTGGCGGCTGGTTTTCTTTCGAGGCTGAACGACGAGGCGCATCGAATGTGACTGCGATGGAATACTATTCCTGGGTACTCGACTTCCCCAAAGTAAGAAAATGGGCTGCAGATACGATAGCTGATGGCAAGATTGCAAATGTTTACGATGCTCCCGATGAGTGTCTGGATATCGAGAACCAACCAGGCCGAATAGCCTTCGACATCGCTAGGCAAGCACTTAATAGCAGAGTGGAGCCATGGCTTGCGCGGTTTGAAGACGTAGAATTGCCCAAATTTGACATAATATTATTGTTGGGCGTTTTGTATCACAATGAAAATCCTTTCAGCATGTTGGAAAAAGTTGCGGCAAGTACGAAAGAAACATTGATCATCGAAACTCATGCAGCAAGTTGTCCAAACGCTCTCAACGATCCCACATGGCACTTCTTTGGAGCGGGTGAAGTTCGGGGGGATGGGTCAACCTTTTGGGCGCCATCAGAACAGGGTTTGGTAGACATGCTGACACGAGTCGGCTTCTCACGCGTTGAAGTGATGTACGGTTGGGACATGATTGCGCCATTGCGTCCAACACCATCATCACAACATCGTATGTGGGTTCACGCGCATAAATAATGACGCGAATGATTAACTCGCCCACTACAACACGGGCGCTGCAAAATAAGGGAATCAATACTCGATGGCGAAATCTGCTCTAATTACCGGGGTCACCGGACAGGATGGTGCTTATCTAGCGAAGCTACTTTTGGAAAAGGGCTACAAAGTACACGGCGCTGTCAGGCGTATCGGTGTGATCGGCACTGGCCGGCTGGATGAGCTCGGCGTTACCTCAGACATCGAGTTGCATGATTTCGACTTGATGGAGATGACTAACATCCAGAGGGTTGTTGAGAAAACCGTCCCCGATGAGGTTTACAATTTGGCCGCTCAGAGTTTCGTGGGAGTGTCGTTCGAACAGCCGATATATACTTCAAATGTTGATGGGCTGGGTATGATGCGTGTCTTGGAAGCTTTGCGGTTTGCGGGCGGAAAAACCAAATTTTATCAAGCGTCTACAAGCGAAATGTTCGGTAAGGTAAAAGCGATTCCTCAAAATGAAGATACGCCGTTTCATCCCCGTAGTCCGTACGGCGTCGCCAAGCTTTTTGGGCATTGGGCAACCGTCAATTACCGTGAGAGCTTTAACATGTTTGCCTGTTCAGGCATCCTCTTCAATCATGAGTCACCTCTGAGGGGCTCAGAATTTGTAACGAGGAAAATTACATTAGGTTTCGCAAGAATCGCTGCTGGAATGCAAGACGTGCTTGAGTTGGGGAATCTGGACACCCAACGAGATTGGGGATTTGCTGGTGATTATGTTGACGGAATGTGGAGGATGTTACAGCAAGAACAGGCTGACGATTTCGTTCTTGCCAGCGGTCAGACCCATTCTATCAGAGATTTTGTGGAGTTGGCAGGCAAGTCTTTCGATTGGAATATAGAATGGTCGGGAAACGGTGAAAACGAGGTTGGCCGGGACCAAAAAAGCGGTGTCGTGTTAGTGCGCGTCAATCCAAAATTTTACCGTCCAGCGGAAGTTGATCTTTTGCAAGGTGACCCGAGCAAAGCCGAAAAGGAACTAGGCTGGAAAAGAACTGTCGATCTAGCTCAACTCGTTCAATTAATGGTTGAAGCCGACAAAAGAAGGATCAATGCTGGCCCGATTGCATATTGATTCGAACTGATAGCGCTTCTGTCATTACACCCAAGTACGAGCAATTTATGCCAGAAAATTACCTCGATGTTCATATAGCGCTCGCCGATGAAGGTTGGGTGTTGGAAAGGCTGGCTCGAGAAATTGCGAGCCGGCATTCCGGGATAACTGTTGGAACCGAACCTCGAGCTTCAGCTACAATACAATATTACGTAAATTATTCTGCACGCCGGCAGAGAATTAGTGAAGTTGAAATGGCTTTCTTCACACATTCTGAGTTGGCCGCTGACGCCAGACAAAAGTTTTTTCAAACTGCGCACGATGTTGATCAATGTATATGCATGTCATCGCGATATGCCGAGGAACTTGCAGAAGACGGCGTTGAAAAAATTTCTACGATCGTTCCAGGCGTGGATTTCGATACTTATCGGCCAATGCTGAGGATTGGTGTTGTAGGACGAACCTACCATTCCGGGAGAAAAGGTGAGCGCTTGATCAAGCGGTTGATGGATTTGAAGTTTATCGACTGGTATTTTACTGGCGAAGGGTGGCCATTGCCCGGAAAACACCCAGAAAACTACGAGATGGGTGACTTCTATCGCAGTATGGATTACATTTTGGTCCCCGCTGAATATGAGGGCGGTCCAATGTGCGTTCTCGAGGCACTATCGTGTGGAACGCCTGTTATCGCCCCTCCTGTGGGTTGGGTGGAGGATTATCCGCATATTTCCTATCCAACTGGGGATGAACCGGCGCTTCGCAAACTACTTGGAGAGCTATTCGAGCAAAAGCGCTCCTTGGCAAAGAGCGTTGATCATCACACTTGGGATAAATGGGCTTCCGATCACATAAATATAATGCAGGCATTAATGCCAAATCCCAAGGGCATCCTGAATCGTCTGAAAAATCGACATCATCGCCAATTGGCATCTGGTTGTACGTCGGTTCAAATTCTCCACGGTACCGAAAGAGCATCGCGAGGCGGACCTTCAACTAGAGTGCCTCGAACCGCTGAACTTCTTGGAGAAAGGTCAGTTTCTTCTTGTATCATATACTATCCAGATGAAGACATGCCCGCATGTGATATCGCTCACTTATATAATATTTGGCCGCCGCAGTCAGCATTGGAGACAGCGCGAGAAGCGCGAAAAAAATGCAAGCGGTTGGTGTTTTCGCCGATATTCTTGAACTTGTCGTTGAGGGCTATTTGGGACGACCCAGTCCGGGCATTGGTAAGGTTAAATCCCAGTCCCGAACACCTATTGGCAGCATACCGGGATTTGGATGAAAGATACTTGCAAGCCGATACCTCCACTCTTGCACACATGATCGAGCCCCTCCCTGGTTATTTCAATTCCCTCCGTCAAATAATTGCGCTCGCTGACCATGTTGTCTGCCTGAGCCGCTTTGAGGCCGAGCAGCTTAGAAAAATTTGCGGTTTTGCTTTTCCACACAGTGTCATTCGAAACCCTGTCGACAAGTTGAGGTGGAAGCACAATGATGGCGCAAGCTTTTTTGATAGACACGGTGTCCAAAATTACGTGCTCAGCGTCGGTCGCATAGAGCCCAGAAAGAACCAACTGGCATTGGCGCTCGCTCTCAAGGGAGCCGATGTGCCAGTAGTATTCATCGGCGGCGTTGGTTCGGCTGAATATGGAAAATCCCTGCAATCGCTTTTGGATGACAATATGATTTGGATTGATCATCTCGATCACAATAGCGATGAGTTGGTTGCCGCCTATTCCGAAGCACGCCTTTTTGTGAGCACCAGTTGGGCTGAAGGGGCGTCGCTGTCATTATTAGAGGCTCATGCTGCGAACCTGCCTTTGATCGTAAATGACACCGGTTCCGAACGTGAGTATTTTGAAGATCACGCTATATATGTGCGTCCTTCCGATATAGGTGGAATCAGGACGGCAATCTTGGATGCATTCAAGCATAATTCTGACAAATCTGCATCCAATGCGTTAGGCGCACGATTCTCTTGGCAGTTGCACATTTCAGAGTTGTCGGATTTATACGCCAAACTCATGCGTCGCAAAATCAGCAAGAGTGACAATTGATGTCTCCGGATCCAATCGAACTGCATAAAATTTCGCGAGATCTACCCATTTTTATGGATCTGACAACGACGGCTGACCGAGCGGGGCGGATAACCGGAATTTCACGTGTTGAATTATCGTTGGCTGTGAGTTTGAAAGAGATTCTTGGGGATAGAATTCGATTCACAGTTTATCACGCCGGCAATTTTTATGAGTATCTGGATAGAGATTTGAGCCAATATGCCCTCAATACGTTCAATTACATTTTGTTATCGGGCAGGGGTCATGGCTTAAGGCCAATCAACGGCGCGACAGGAGCCATTTTCCTGATTTCGGGTAGCGCCTGGATGCAAAATAACGACTACGCTGACGGCGCGGTCCGATTCTCAGCATTAACAGGTATTCCTTTAGGCCTTGTCGTATTTGATCTCATCCCACTTATTTACCCCTATTGGTATGAGCCCAGGTATTCAGAGAAATTCTTAGATTCCTTTAATCATTTATTGAGTCATGCATCTATAGTATTTTCCATATCAAATAATACTGAGTTAGATGTAATTAGTCATTGTAAACACGACGGCATACAGTTAAAAAATACGTGTGTGCTTCGACTTGGCGACAACATAAGTCAAGAAAAAATCAACATTGTTGAAGTCGGCTCTGATGATAAATTAGAATTATCGAGTTATATACTGGCTGTCGGCGCTATTCATAAAAGAAAAAACTACGAAGTAATATTTTCCGCATTAAAATTACTGATTTCTCGAGGCTATAAAGTACCAAAGCTGGTAATCGCTGGTGGCTGGATGGAGCAGGGTCGAGAGATTGCTCGGATTGCTCTAGAAGACCGAGATTTGCAATCGATTGTGATAATAAAGTCGGGTGTGGATGATGCTGAATTAGTAAGCTTATACACAAATTGCTTATTTACCGTATACCCAAGTGAGTATGAGGGTTGGGGTCTTCCCGTATGCGAAAGCTTTCGCCATGGAAAAATTTGCCTTGCCTCCAACACTTCCTCGATACCCGAGATCCTCCCAGGATACACAAACCTTGTCGACCCTCATGACGCTAAAGAATGGGCACGACAGATTTTACATTTTTCAAACAATCGCGACAGTGTGGAAGCGACCGAAGGATGGATACGGGACAACTATATCCCCTGTGATTGGGTGGATTCCGCAGTTCAGATAATCGGAAAAATTGAGCAGTTCAAACCAACTGCTGATTGTGCGGATAATATTCAAACCAGAGGTGAGTTGAATCTCGCCGATTCGGGACTTGATCGCATCCTCTCAAAGGACTGGGGCCTCGCGCGGCCTTGGGGGCGGTGGTCTAACGCTGCCGATGCGAGTTTGACGTTTCCGGTACTGGGTCTACGCAATGATGCGGGAAGTTCAGTATTGGAGGTCGAACTTAAAAGTGCAAAGCGTCAGATGGTTCACTTGGAAGTGGATGAAGTAGAAGATTTTGAATTCGAAATCTTACCAGAGCTGGGCATTTTCCTGGTTCTCCTTGAAAAATGTTACCCCGAAGATCGAGACATTCAGATAAGATTTCGAACTGATGCAATGTATGCAGTGGGCGATGCTGGGCCATTAATCGGTGTGGGCGTTGGTTCTTTGCGCTTGTCGGTCAAGGAAGACTTGCTCGCTGATAGCGAAATAGCCGGATCTGTCCTTGACAGTCGCCGGCTAGTTTCAAGAAATTCTCAGACTCTTTGGGATACAGAAACGGCTAGTTCCGAAAATTCGATCGCACTATATCCTAGCGAGGATGTAGAGATCATGTTGAACGTATTGGTAGATGGTCCCAGTGATTTGCGAGCTAATTGTGCGGTGCTCGTGAACGGTAAAATGTGCGTCGGATTTGAAGCCGATTGTGGACGCCCAAAGCTAGCAACCTTCATTATAGCCCAGCACCTGACTAAGTGTGATGGCAGAGCACGCATTGAAGTAGTAGCGCTCGATACTACTCGCCGATCAAGTGCTTTGCCTGTGCACGTTCTGGAATTCAGATTGGATACAACTAAACTCTTGCGCCAACCAAACGGTTATTCAACGCCGCGTCCATTATTCAAGACTGGAACTACCGTCAAATTCGGCAGTGCCGACGACCCTGCCGCATTGTCATTCTTGAATTTTGGTTGGCGTAGTTTGGAAAAATTTGGTGTGCAATCCGCTGGCGAGATATGCGCTTTGCGTTTCTTGATCGATCGTCCGCTTGAACTCTGGAGGTCCGTTTTCAATTTGAAGGTTGTTTCAAACGCGGGACAATCTCGCGAAGTCGAAATCTATTGTAATGGTGAATTGGTGGCAACGGAGGCGGTCAACTGCAACAAGCTTGGTTCGTTAGTCATCCAATCAGCAATGCCCATTAACAGTAGCGTGACTATGGAGTTAAAATTGCGCGAAGCGTTGCCTGATGAGTCTGTTACATTGCGGTATTTCTCCATCGATAAGGTTCAGTAATTGCCATATAATTTAGATATTCCCGGACAAGTTTCAGAAGCTGAGCTAAGGTCTATCGAAGCAGTGGCAAGTCTCGTGCCACCAAACGGTCTTGTCGTAGAAGTCGGTTCATTGTTTGGAAGATCGAGTTGGGCTTGGGCAAAAAGCATCGACCAAACTGCAGAAGTCGTATGCATAGACCCATGGGCAAAAAATGCGGGTATTCGTCCGATGGAGGAGCAATTAGGTATCAAGTACAATCTTGAGACCTTTAAAAAATATACGAATGACTGCAACAACATAAGGACAATTCAAGGTTATAGCCCGGCAAATTTCTTGGACTGGAACGAGCAGATCGATGCCTACTATGACGATGCCGTCCACAACGACCCAATTTTTTCCGAGAATTTGGAATTTTGGTCGGGCCATTTGAAACCCAGTGGCATTCTCTGCGGGGATGACTTCAGACCTCGCTTTCCCGATATCATTAATGGTGCTGAGCGGTTCGCTAGCTCCATGGGTCGTGAACTTATTGTTGTAGATTTTTTTTGGTGTCTTCTGCCCGCGATCGATCTAGTTCCGGCCGCCCATCATGTCGCTGATAGATTGCACGCCATCGCGGCCGAACAAAGAAAAATTGAAATTGGAATCGGACCAAAAATCTCAGTTGTAATGGATGGAATTGAGCACGGATTGACCAGAGGGGCCATATCTGATGTGGGCATCAAGATTACTAATTTGCGCCGCGAGGCTTGGCCGAATGATATTGACTCTGATGATCAAAATATTTGTTTGATTGCTAAGGTAGATACGCCCGATAATGGAGATATTGTCGTGGAGCAAAAAACAGATTTGGATATCGGTTGTTTAGAGTTTGATATCCCGCATCTTGCCAAGATTGAATTGCGAACGGACCAGCTTGCGCCTGGGACTCATGAAGTGAGATTGGATCTTTGCTCTATTGATAGGCATAGCAATGCTGTTGAAGTCGTTGGCCGCGGGCGGTTTGACATTGAGATCGGCGAAACCAGCGAAAACAGGGTTATTGACGAACGGTTTGAATCCCTATCGGATCCAAATTTTTTCTTGCAGTACTGCGATGCAAAGACCGCTGATGATACCATAGGAATTACTCAGGTCCGGCATCAAGAGTATGAGTTTTCCACAAAAGCAGGGCCGGTTACAGCGCGATCAATGTTATTGATCTACGAACTGGCACTGCTTTATGCTCTCGCCAAACATCACTATTCAAACCAAGGAAAGATCGTGGATGCGGGATGTCTTGTTGGAGCGAGTACTTTTGCGTTTGCTAGCGGAATAGCGCAGAACAAAACGATCATAAATCCTGAAGAGTTAATCTACTCTTTTGATTTATTTTCAAGAACAGGATATGATAAATTTCTGGGCGAACATTCACCGAAGACTTGTACGGGCTCGTTATTGGGTCAATTTATTTCCATTAACCGAGATAGAATTGATGTAATTGTGCCAAACCAAGGAAACTTTCTGGATTACGCCTGGGATGATACACCGATTGAGATTTTGTTTTTAGATCTAGCAAAATCTTGGGACCTCCATGACCACGCGGTATGCCAATTTATGCCTAATCTAATACCCGGTCAGAGCATTGTTATTCAGCAGGATTATATTCATTTTAATGAATATTGGATCCATATATTTATGGAGTATTTCAGGGACCGATTTGAAGTTCTTGGTATGTTGCGAGGCGCAACTGCATATTTTCGTTGTATCCGACCAATAGAGAAATCTGAACTTCAAACGTCACTCAGGGAACTACCATATTCATCAAAAGTAGAACTAATCCAAGAGGCGATGAAAAGAGCACCTTTGCCGGTGCGTGAAGTCATCAAATGCGCATTGGCGAAATGTGCCATTGACCATCAACAACCAGATGATGCGCGAAAGTTTTTGGAAACCGTAAAAACGGTAAGGCTAACAGATGACCCCATTCTTGACGTATCGGGAATTGCACGCAGCAATCGTGATGTGGTCGCTTCGATGCTAGAATGATAAACGTCGCTTTCAGCTATTTGTATCATTAAATTAGCACGTTAGCGTATTTGCTTTTAATACTTTGGAACCTAGAGAGATACTCTTCTTCATGCCAAAGCCAGTTTTGGTCTCTTTTCCTAAATCGGGTCGAACCTGGCTTCGGTACATGCTGCATCATGCGGGCAGCGAATTCGAATTGAGTCATGCGGGCGCTGGACATAGACAGCTCCGTACATTTTCGGAAATCGCTCCACTGCTGTCCGAGTTTGTCGCGCGACGCATTATTTTCATGGCACGTGACCCGCGCGACACAACCTTATCGGGATACTATCAAGCAACGAAACGGCTTCGAATCTTTGATGGTGACTTCAGAACTTTTATAAGGCACCCGCAATTTGGCATAGAAAAGAATGTCCGTTTTAATTTGCATTGGGCTGAGGCTGCGGGATCGTTCCGATCTTTTCTGATCGTCAGTTATGAAGACCTACACATCGATCCAATTGCTCATTTAGGCCGTGTAATCGAATATATTGATCGCCGGTCACCTGACCCCCGAAGAGTGGAGGCAGCTGTCGCTGCCGGTTCATTTTCGAACATGCGTAGTATTGAGGCGTCGGGCAGGGGAGCGGAGATATTTGGGAACGCATTAAAACCGTTCGATGCATCGGACTCAGATACTTACAAAACGCGGAAAGGATTGATAGGAGGGTGGCGCCAACTATTTTCGGAATCCGACATAAATTATTGTAATTTGGTTTTGGATCGATACAATTATTTTGCCCTTATGGATCATAATATTGCCTGAGTTTTGGAATTGATTAAAACTGGTCAATTTTCATAGCAAGTATGTTTAGTTTTAGTTGATTTGTTTTGGGTTGGGAGTAATAAATACTCTCATGAATATTAGGAAATATTTCGGATTAACTACAACATTTGGCAAACTATCTGAGGAATGGATTGAATTTCATGCAAAGAAGAATAATAGTAGTTGGAGGTTGCAGCTACGACAATTAGAGCGGCATATTTATCCAACTCTCTATAATAAAAATATTCGAAGAATTGCGAAATCGGATATTTTCAAGATTTTGAATGCAGTTGAAGGTTCTGCATTGCCAAATAGACTTCACGCGCTACTCAAAACGATCTTCCGCTATGCAGTAATCCGCGATGCAATTAAAACTTCTCCCTTGGAGTGCATGCGTAAGCCTATGCGGGATCCAGTGCGAACCAGAGTTCTTACAACATCGGAATTAGGGGCCATTTGGAGAGCAAGTGAGGTTTTGGGCTATCCCTTTGGGTCGTTCTTGAAACTACTGATGATTACAGGACAACGCCGTACAGAGGTTGCTTCCATGCGTTGGCGTGACATTGACCCGATGATTGAGACTTGGGTCATTGACAGCGCATTCAGCAAAAACGGCCGTCCAAACCTAATTCCTTTGCCGGTTCTCGCGAGAGAAATCATAGGCGTTGCACCACGCGACTGCCCCTATGTATTCACTACTAACAAAACCGCTCATATTTCATGCTATTCCAAAATGAAGATGCGGATAGAGTTTGAGTTAGAAAAGACAGGAGTTTTGATACCGGATTGGCGTTTTCACGACTTCCGTAGATCGGCAGCAACGCACATGATCCGCATTGGCGGTGCAGAGGCTGTCGTTCGTCGTATCCTAAATCACGCGCCGGTCGGAGTGGGTGAACGAGTTTATTTATTGCACTCATATGCCCGAGAAAAACGACACTTGCTGCATGCTTGGTCCGAAGAGCTCCTGAAAATTAGCTCCATCTAATGATCAAGGCGAAATCCAATCGATCAGAAATCGAGGCTAGGCTCTGTTGACATTATTTTCCATTTATAGGCGCGCTGCGGCGAAGTTGAGAAAGCTGGCGAAGGATAGCGCAGTCTTGTCGTAGCGGGTGGCGATGCACAGAGCCCGCTTGAGCTTGTTGACCATGCACTCAATGAGGTCGCGATCCTTGTAGCGATGATAGTCGGTAGTTCATACCTTGCGGTTCGAGCGGGGCGGGATGATCGGCAGAATGCTGCGCATCAGCAGGCTTTCCCGGAAACTGTCGCGGTCATTGCCCTTATAACGGAGCAGCGCCTTGGGCGTGGTGACGGGTATCTCCATGAGAGGTTCGGCGGCAATGTAGTCCGAGACCTCGCCGCCGGTCGGGATGAAGCCTAGAGGGCGGCCCTATTCGTCGTCACGATCCGATTCTTGTCTGCCGTTTCTTGTCGGTCAGTCTGAAGTTGCGGCGGCCGTCTGGCAGCGATTTTGCCGAAGGAACATAGCCCGTCGAGACGGGCTCAATGTCCCTTTTAGACATATGTCTAAGCCCTCCGCGCCGATACAGAAGCCCTGCCTGACGCACTTCATCCCCGACCTTGAACTGATCGCGCCACTTACCAAACCGGCTCAGCGGAAGCCCATGCAAATCGCAATATTCTCTCTGGTTGAGCGGGCTGCTCTTCCAGCCCTTATGGTGCGAATGCCAGAAACTCTCCAGCTCTGCATGCTTTTGTGCCGATACTCCCACCATCATTTCCTCCTCTGCAACGGAATCTTCCGTGCAGATAAAGATCGAGATATCGAAGCTGAGAACAAGCGTGCAGCCGCCGTACGGTTACCATCCTTGTAATCGTACAGGCGTTGCACGCCACTAACCCTTGACAGGATTTCCGCTTTCCAGTTCCATGGCAGCATCGGACTAGGTGTCAAACCTCTCAAAATACCGCTTGCATGCTAAGGGTCGTCTACAGATGGGAAGCGGTGACGATCAAAGGAAACTGGTTGTATTTTTTAAGGATAGTCATCGCTCAGCCATACCGCTACTCAGTTTAACGTGACAATTCCCGGGTGAGGCGTGGGGGCCAGTGCGGCGCGCGGGGTCAAGAAGGCTCGAATACATGACCCATCTGAATGAAAATGGACCGACTCGCCATCCCCTTGTTTGGCGAACCGGCCCATGAAGCGCGCTGGTCGTTGGGGGGGGGGTAAACCTCCGACGCGTTGCTCCGGCAGTAGGAGAATATTGCTAATAAGTGATTAAATCGGGCAGGCTCGCGGCCTAACCCCTTAGCCCCATTTTAGGTGTATCAAAGTGCTTTACGCGTTTGCTAGCGAACTCAGGTGTCAGCGCGGCGGGTTTCCTAGTCTTTTTCCGATGCAAAATTTGCATTAATAGTTGGACATAAAGCGGTCGGATGAAGCGTGAGGACGCGTGGAGCGCGCGCGGTCGTATTACACCGTTGATATCATAGCACCTTGGCGGGACTATTTTAACCATCGGCTGATAGAAAGGTTGCAGTTGATGGTGGGAGTAGAAAATATGACCGGCATTACCGGGCCTCATTTTGGACGAGAGCGTCTCGGTCGCGCGGCGACTCCTCGGCGGCGATCGCGACAAAACGTCTCGATTAAGGCGCAGGCTCAGAGGGATGCAGAACGAATCCCGATAACGATCCACGACATCTCGGTCGTCGGCGCGGTATTTTCAACTTTGAGGATGTTCTCGATAGGCCAGAAAATAACACTGATCGTCGGACAGGATATCCGCATATTGGCCATAGTAATCTGGAACAAAGATGGACGTATTGGTTGTCAGTTCACGAAACCAATTTCGTCCTACATTTTTGATCAGTTCGAATAGATCGTTAGCAGCGTCATTCTGTAGCATGCGAACGGTCGGAGAATTCCCGATTGTGGGGCGCAAGCCTGCGCCACTGAGGCCAGTCACTGACTGCGTTAAAAGTGGGACATTAAGCGGGCGGGTGAGGCGTAGGCACTAGTGCGGCGCTGGGGGAGTTGACCCTGGCACGCGCTGCGCGAGGGGTCAGAGGAACCGGGTGTTGCCCATTATAATAAGCGGTATCTGTCGCAGCTCATTCGCATCGGCTGGCTTGCCTCCGAGATCAACACCGCGATCACCGAAGGCCGCCAGCCGGTCGGGCTAACCGGCTGGTAGCTCTTGCGCGCAGCCTCGCTCCCCACCGACTGGGCCGAGCATCCGGCGTTCCTGGGGTTGGGATGAGAAAGGTAGCGCTTGTCGGCGTCCAACGAGATGGCCATGCTCACGCAAACATAGTCCAGCAGGAGCCGCCGCATGGCAGACCAGAAAAACGTCGAATTTATTGATCACGCCTTTGCGCCCGAGATGTTCGCCGACGCTGCGCTGCATTTTGCACTTGCTTCAGGCGTGGTTCGTATCACGCTCGCCTCCAACCGCTTTGTGAACGGGGAGAACCGCATGGTGATCGTTGGCCGGATCGCCATGCCTGTCGCGGGCGCCCAGGGACTGGTGGTTGGGCTCAACGACTTTTTATCGAAGAGCGGGTTTAATCCGTCCGACGCGGCTTCCAAGGGACAGACGCCGCAGTAGCACGGTTCGCGACGCACCCAAATCTGCATTGTGCATCTGGTGGCAGAGTTCTCGGCATTAGAGAATATCTGACGGAATGGGGCCCAACAGCGGGACCTCTGGTTTCTCTGGGGCGTCATATGCAGCAAACGTAGCCCGCGGAAGGTGCGGAAGTCCGGGGTTCTGGCCGGTGAGGTAGGGGTGGAGGGTAGCTGGCGGAAACTGGGGACTGTGTGGTGCTGGCTTGCCCCCTCAGGGTGGTCAACCGGACAAGTTAGAGTTCCGGCAGCTTCCGGTCCGACGGAATTTAACCCGTCGATACCGGCCCATTTTCCCTATTAGACATATGTCTAGCCATATGACTAAGCCCTTCGCGCCGATACAAAAGTCCTGGCTGAAGCACTTCATCCTCGACCTTGAACTGATCGCGCCAGTTACCGAACCGGCTCAGCGGCAGCCCATGCAGCTCGCAATATTCTCGCTGGTTGAGGGGGCTGCTCTTCCAGCCTTCGTGATGCGAACGCTAGAAACCCTGCGGCTCCGCCCGCTTCTCCGCACTCACTCTCGCCATCATCCTCTCCTCTGCAACGAAATCCTCCATGCAGACGAAGATCGAGACAAAGAAGCTGGGAACAAGCGTGCAAGCTCCGGACGGTTACTACCGTTCCCTGTTTCATTTAAATTCTTCCCTGTTCCGTCAAAAAATTCCCTGTTCTTAAACTTAGGGAATTCGTTCGCTAAACCTCGGAAAAAGCTGATCTTTCGCCAAATAGAATCACGCGAATCTTTCCAAAATTTCAAATTTTCCCAGTATTTTCCCGTAGAACAGGGAAAATTTGAAATGAGAATAATGAATT
>CAJQMX010000002.1 GCA_905479515.1 uncultured Parasphingopyxis sp. | reverse complement strand
TTTTATGCTGGCGGCTTTTGGCTGGTTGCGCTCGTCCTGCTGCTCTATTTCGCGCTGCCGGTTGCCGAACATCTTATGGGCGAATCGCGCTGGCCGTCCGATTCCCGGATCGCCGCGCTCTCCCAAGGCGCGATAGCCCGGTACGACCTGATTGTCTGGATCACCGCGGCGTCTTTCATCCTACTCGTCGGATGGGCCTTATGGGCCGTATCCGTCACCCCGCTGACCTGGTGGGAATTCGCCGCCTTTGCTGTGCTGATGGGCGAATATGGCGGCTTTGTCGGCATCGTCACCGCGCATGAACTGATGCACCGCAATCGCACGAACAAGCGCCAGCTCGCCTTTCTCCTCCTCTCGCTCGTCAGCTATTCCCATTTCTGTATCGAACATGTCCGCGGCCATCATGTCCGCGTCGCAACCCCGGAAGATCCGGCCACCGCGCCGCGTGGCCAATCGCTCTACGCCTTTCTGCCGCGCGCCATCATCGGCGGTTTCCGCAGCGCCTGGGGCCTCGAAAAGGAAAGGCTGGCGCGCAAGGGCGTGTCCGCATGGTCCGTTCAGAACAACATCCTGAGATGGCATGGCTTTACCATCGCGCTGATGGCGGGAATCGGTTTTCTGCTGGGGCCGCTCAGCCTGCTGCTGTTTGTCGTCCAGAGCTGTATCGCGATAATCGCGCTCGAGGCGATCAACTATACCGAACATTACGGGATGGAGCGCCAGCAGCTTTCTGACGGCAATTATGAGCGCGTTCGCCCCGAGCATAGCTGGAATTCAAGCCATATCCTGTCGAACATCAACATGTTCAATCTGGGTCGCCATTCGGACCATCATTACCAGTCAAACCGGCCCTATTATAAGCTGCGCCATTATGACGATGTCCCGCAATTCCCCTATGGCCTTGCCGGGATGATCATGCTGGCCTTTGTCCCGCCGCTCTGGTTTCGCGTGATGGACCCGGAGCTCGAGCGCTTTCGTAAAACAACGCCGGACGACTATTCCGCCGCGAGCAGCTCTTCCGTCACCCGGTAGGTCCGCTCATTGTCGACATCGATGGCCAGCCGCCCGTCATCGAAAACATGGGCGACAACGCGCACGCCAAACCGCTTCGACATCCTGTCCATCGCGCCATAGAGCGTGTCCATCCGGAAACGGAAACGGATCAGGTTCCACAGGCCAAAGGCTTTGCGAATCGCGCCCGGCGTCTTGATGAACTGCCCGCCGCCACGAAATGCTTCTGCCGCCTGCAGCGATTTTTCATTGCGCAGCCAGTAGATATTGCAATTGGCGATCGCGATATCCTTAAATTCGTAAAATTTCCGCTGGCCATCGGGATGGGCCGCCTGGATATCCTCGCGTCGCGCCAGCCCAAGAACAGCATCCGCATTGCGCTCATGCCCCGCCGCATTGACCGCGCGCAAAGCCTCAACGGTCGTCAGCACATTGTCACCGGTCGTGATCAGCAGCGGAAAGCCGCCTTGGGCCGCCCCCGCTTCAACGCTTTCGACAATACCGTGCTGGGCCACCGACATCTCCAGCCGCCCCGCGGCTTTCAGCCGTTTTACTTCCTCGACATCGTCGAGAACGGAGGGATCATGGATTGAGATCAGGATTTTCGCGTCATCCCAAGCCGCTTCCAGCGTCTGCAGGACATGGCCGATCAGCGGCTTGCCCGCGATGGGCACAACCGCCTTGTGACTAACGCCTGCGCGCTCGGCCAGAGGGTCAAGCTTGCCGTCACGTTTGCCAGCGAGCACGAGAATGGTAGGCGTGGGATGGTCGGTCATCATATTTGTCCGGTAGCAATTGAACCGGGACACAATTAAGGCCTCTCGAACATTAGTTAAAGGGCAGTTGGAATGAGCGAAGCATTGCGCGTGGCGCTTGCAGGATTGGGTACGGTTGGCGCGGGCGTTATCAAGCTGCTCGACGAGAACCGGGAATTGATCGAACGGCGCGCCGGGCGGCCCATCGAAATCACCGCCGTATCAGCGCGGGACCGCAGCCGGGATCGCGGCGTTGATCTCTCACCCTTTGCCTGGGAAGACGATTCTGCTGCGCTTGCGGCCCGCGACGATGTCGATGTGGTTGCCGAACTGATCGGCGGATCGGATGGCCCGGCACTCAATCTCGCGCGCGATACGCTGGCGGCAGGAAAATCCTTCGTCACAGCCAACAAGGCGATGATTGCGCATCACGGCCTCGAACTTGCGGAAATGGCAGAAAAGGCGAAAGTCGCGCTCAAATATGAAGCGGCAGTTGCGGGCGGCATTCCGGTGATCAAAGGGTTACGCGAAGGCGCGGCGGCCAACGCGATTACTTCAGTTTACGGGATCCTCAACGGCACTTGCAATTACATCCTGACCGAGATGGAAGGCGCAGGCGGCGATTTCGCCGATGTGCTCGCCGAGGCGCAGGCACTGGGTTATGCGGAATCCGATCCGACCTTCGATATCGACGGGATCGATGCCGCGCATAAGCTTGCCATCCTTGCGAGCATTTCCTTTGGCACGGCGCTCGATTTCGATGCTGTTGCGACGAGCGGTATCCGGCAGGTTATCGCGGCCGACATCGCCGAAGCGCGCGCGCTTGGCTTTAAGGTGCGACTGGTCGGGACGGCCGAGGCAAATGACGAGAAGCTGTTTCAGCGCGTCCATTGCTGCCTTGTCCCGCGCGATCATCCCCTCGCCCATGTTACCGGATCGCTGAACGCCATTGTGGCACAGGGCAATTTCGTGGGCCGGTTATTCTTCGAAGGCGCGGGTGCCGGCGAAGGCCCAACCGCCAGCGCCGTGGTTGCTGATCTTATCGACATCGCGCGCGGCGAATATGGCCCGGCCTTTGCAATGCCCTTTGCGCGCCTCACCAAGTCCAGCCCCGTCGATGCCGGGGATCGGCGCGGACGGGCCTATCTGCGCTTTGCCGTGCATGATCGGCCCGGCGTATTGGCAGAGATTACAGCCGCCATGCGCGATGCCAATGTCTCTATCGAGAGCATGATCCAGCGCGGCGGCGCAGAGCCGAGCGAAGACAGCAATGACGTTGTCCATCTGATCATCGTGACGCACGAGGGCCCTGAACATTGCGTCACCGACGCGCTTGAACGGCTACGCGGTTCGCAGAGCCTGGCCGGCGAGCCGATGCTCATGCATATTCTGGATCTGTAGACTCACCGCTTATTGGCCAGCGCGTCTGTTGCCGCCAAGCTGAGGCCGGGCGCTTCCGCCGGAGCGATATCCGATACTGACGCCCACACTGCCGCAGCCGACCTGAAAATAGGAACTGCGCTGACACGTACCGGGGTCAGCCTGAAGTCTCGCCCGCTCGGCCCATACGCCTTCATTATCGGGATCCCCGGCGATGGAGGTTTCAAATGGAAGCCGATACCGATCATCCTCATTCTGCTGCGCGCACACGACGATTTCACGCCCGGAGCTCTGACATTCGGTGTCAGCAACCGCATATTCCTCGTCCGCTCGCGCGATCAATTCTTCGGCGGTCAGTTGCGCACTTGCCCACGCCCCTTGCACAACAAGAACAACAAAAATCGGGGGCGATATTCTCGACAATGTCATAGTGCTGGCTTATCGCGCCCCAAACATGACTGAAGGATGACCCAATAATGACGCAAGCCAGTGAACTTCTGGACAGAGTACTCGTTCTTGAAATGGTGCGCGTCACCGAAGCGGCAGCTATCGCCGCCTCCTACCTGATAGGGCGCGGCAATGAGAAAGCCGCAGATGCTGCTGCCGTAGAGGCCATGCGCACGGCATTCAACGAACTCGATTTCGACGGCACTGTCGTAATCGGCGAAGGCGAACGCGACGAAGCGCCGATGCTCTATATTGGTGAGAAAGTCGGCCGGGCCACAGAAGGCAGCCCCAAGGTCGATATCGCGCTCGATCCGCTCGAAGGCACAACAATCACCGCCAAGGCTGGCCCCAATGCGCTTGCCGTTCTGGCCATCGCCGAGGAAGGATGCCTGCTCAACGCGCCCGACACCTATATGGACAAGATTGCGATTGGCCCGGGCTATCCCGATGGCACGATCGATCTCTCCAAATCGGTGACCGAAAATATCGAATCGATTGCCAAGGCCAAGGGTGTGAAGCCGAACGAGCTGATCGCCTGTGTGCTGGATCGCCCGCGCCATGAAGCGCTGATCGCGGAATTGCGCGGCATAGGCTGCGGCGTTCAGCTGATTCCCGATGGCGATGTTGCCGGCGTTATTGCAACGACCGACGAAGACACCACGATCGATGTCTATATGGGCCAGGGCGGCGCGCCTGAAGGCGTGCTCGCGGCGGCGGCTTTGCGCTGCGTCGGCGGCCAGTTTCAGGGCCGGCTCGTTTTCCGCAATGACGATGAAAAAGCCCGGGCCCGCAAATGGGGCATCCCGGACGAAGAATTCGACCGCATCTATACACTGAAGGAGCTCGCCAAGGGCGATGTGATCTTCGCTGCCACGGGCGTGACGGATGGCTCGATGCTCGACGGCGTCAAGCGTCTGCGCAAAGGCTGCATGACGACCGAGAGCGTTGTGATGCGCGCCTCCTCAGGCACCGTGCGCTGGGTTAAGGGCGAGCATTACAAGACGTAGAGTGCGCGGTGCCGCTCAGAAATGAATCAATAAAAAGCCCCGGGAAGGGTCGCACGTTTCCCGGGGCTTTTCTCGTCTGCCTTTATGGAGGGCTTAAGGTCGGCAGACGAAATAGAGGCTCGTAATGTCTTGCGGCAGGCGATGCGTTTCGATGGTCGCGAAGCCGGCATCCTTGAACATCGCAAGCGCCAGTTGTTCGCCCCAGGCGGCTCCCAGCCCCACGCCGCCCTGCGCCAACGACACAGTCATGCAGTGCATGCAGGAAATCGTGTAGGTGAAGGTGCCGAGCGGGCTGTCGATATTGTCGGCAACCGGCGTCTGCGCATCGATTTCCTGAACCAGATAGACGCCATCGTCACGCAGCAACCGACGGATATGGCTAAGCACCGCTGCCGGATGCGCCTGATCATGGACCGCATCAAAGGTGCAGATCAGATCAAACAGACCCTCGCCCTCAAGCAGCGTCGCGTCCTTCTTTTCAAAACAGACATTGTCGAGACCTAGGTCAGCTGCTTCGGAACGCGCCATGACGACCGTTTCCTCGCACAGGTCGAAACCGGTGAAGCGACTGTTCGGATAGAGCGACGCCATGCGATTGAGCGCGCGGCCCATACCGCAACCAATATCGGCCACTTCAATCCCGTGTTCGAGCCGTTCGATCAGCTCCGGAGCAAGCGGCAGGATAGACTCTTCAAGTGCCGCAACAATCGTCCCCTCGCTCTCTTCGGCCATGCATTCATGGAACCGCTCATAGGCAGAATAAGGCACGCCGCCACCGTTGCGGAAACAGTCAACAATTCTGTCCTCAACGCTGCCGAGCACGGCGATGAACTGAAACATGCCGGCCATATTGGCGACCTCAGCGCCGTTGCCGAGAAAGGCGCCATGATCGGCGGGTAACGTGAAGCGATTGCTCGGCTCGTCGATCCGGACGATCTTTGCCGTCGTCATCGCGCCAAGCCATTCGCGGACGTACCGCTCGTTGAGCCCGGCCTTCTCCGCCAGTTCTTCACTGGTTACGGCCTTGCCGTCCTGCAGGGCATCGAACAGACCGGTTCGGTGACCGATCGAAATCATCAACGCTGCCGCAGCATGATTGATGGTTGTTAGCAGGCCCTCCGAAAATGCCTGCTGCTGGGGGGGCAGTTCTGGCTGGCTTGCCACTTCGGGGACTAGGGTCGTTGTATTGCACATTGCTATGCTCCTCTTCAGATGATCTGGATAAAAGTGTGAAGGATCACGACCTGCAGACACAGCATCGTGCAAAAGGCGATGGATTCGCGTCGTTCAGACATGGGTGTTTTCCTCATTCCAAGTTCGATGAGGTGCCCAATGGCGACGCATCGTTGGAACGAGCGTTGGAACCAGCGTTGAAATTGGGAAGAAGGCGAAAAACGCGCTGGCTATACCAGGAATGCTGACGCGGGAATCAGTGCCGTTTAAAAAACGCCAATCTCCAGCCCGGCTGCCAGAGCCGCCCCGATCTCCCGGCATTGTGCCAGATCAGCCTCCCCGATCTGTTTTTCGGCAAGGATTTCCTCCGGCGTCTGTGCATGGGTGCAGATGATGGGCGTGTCGGCGATCTTCTTGAGCCGCCAGCCGGTGGCGATGCGCTCCACCTGTTTGCGCGCATTCTCTCCGTCTGATCCTGCACAGATCATCGCCGCATAGGGCCGGCCTTCGATCTTACCGAGAACGGGATAATAGCAGCGGTCAAAAAAAGCCTTCATCACACCCGCTATGGCCGCGAGATTTTCCGGTGTCGCAAACAGATAGCCATCGGCGGTGAGCAGATCTTCCGGCTCAGCATCAGGGGCCTGCTTCAACACGACTTCCGCGCCATCCGCCTCACATGCTGCCTGCGTTGCGGCCTCGGCCATCTGGCGGGTTCCACCGGTCAGGCTGTGATAGACGATCAGTAGCCGCGCCATCTTTACTCCTTCAACCGATAGCCGGTCCGGAAAATCCAGATGACGACCGCGAGGCAAACGATGAGAAAGGCTCCGGTTATGCCGAGACTCACACCGATACTGACATCACCTTCCCCGTAAAAACTCCATCGAAACCCGCTAACCAGATAGACGACCGGATTGAACAGGCTCACATTCCGCCAGAATTCGGGCAGCATATTGATCGAATAAAAGGCGCCGCCCAAAAAGGTGAGCGGCGTCACGATCAGCATCGGGATGAAGGAGAGTTGCTCAAATCCATCCGCCCAGATGCCGATAATAAAGCCAAACAGGCTGAACGTAAGTGCCGTCAGCACGAGAAACAGGATCATCACCAGCGGATATTCAATGCGCACA
>CAJQMX010000001.1 GCA_905479515.1 uncultured Parasphingopyxis sp. | reverse complement strand
TACCAGAACCTAAATCTGGCGCGTCTACCAATTCCGCCACGCCCGCCCAGCTCAGTCGTCAAAAATTCCATCGAACCACGATTGACCCGCGCGCCTAGCCGAAAGGCGCGTTGAGGGCAAGTGGGCTTTGCGCGTGTTTATCCCAGTATCTTTTTCAGCAGCTCGTTCACCACCTGCGGATTGGCTTTGCCCTGCATGGCCTTCATCGTCTGGCCGACGAAGAAGCCGAACAGCTTGTTCTTGCCGCCGCGATATTGCTCTACCTTGTCGGCGTTCGCGGTGAGGATATCGGCGATAACGGCGTCGATCGCACCGGTGTCAGAGGTCTGCTTCAGCCCCTTTTCCTCAACGATCTTTTCAGGATCGTCGCCGGTTTCGAGCATGATCTCGAACACCTGTTTGGCGAGCGGACCGGAGAGCGTGCCATCAGCAACCAGTGCGAGCAATTCTGCGCCCTGCGTGGTGCTCACCGGTGACGATTCCAGATCAACACCAACCTTATTGAGCCCGCCGAACAGGTCCGAGATCAGCCAGTTGGCCGCGGCCTTGGCAACATCGGCTTCGGACTTGCCCTGCTTCTTGGCGCTTTCGGCAGCCAGCGCCTCAAACCAGCGCGCGGTTTCCGCCTCGGCGGTCAGCACGGCGGCGTTATAGGCGGAAAGGCCCAGCTCTTCCTCATAGCGATGGCGCTTGGCATCCGGCAGTTCGGGCAGGCTCGCCTTTGCCTCGGCGACAAAGTCTTCGCTCAGCTCAATCGGCAACAGATCAGGATCGGGGAAATAGCGATAATCATGCGCATCTTCCTTGGAGCGCATTGACCGCGTCTCGCCCTTGTCGGGATCAAACAGCCGGGTTTCCTGAACCACCGTGCCGCCATCCTCGATCAAATCGACCTGACGGCGTGCCTCGGTTTCCACAACCTGCTGGATAAAACGCATGGAATTGACGTTCTTGGTTTCGGTCCGCGTGCCCAGCTCATCACCCGGCTTGCGCACGGAGACGTTCACATCGGCGCGCATCGAGCCCTGTTCCATATTGCCGTCGCACGATCCGACATACCGCAGGATCGAGCGCAGCTTGCGGACATAGGCGGCGGCCTCGACCGGTGAGCCCATATCGGGCCGCGACACGATTTCCATCAGCGCCACGCCGCAGCGGTTCAGGTCGACATAGCTCATCGTCGGATGCTGATCATGCATCAGCTTGCCCGCATCCTGCTCAATATGGATGCGCTCGATGCCGATGGTTTTCACCTCGCCATCAGGATCCTTCTCGTCGAGCGGCACATCAATAGCACCCTCCCCGACGATCGGATGAAAAAGCTGCGAAATCTGATAGCCCTGCGGCAGATCGGCGTAGAAATAATTCTTCCGGTCAAAGCGCGACCAGTGGTTGATCTGGGCATTGAGCGCGAGCCCCGTGCGCACCGCCTGCAGGATGCACTCGGCATTCACAACCGGCAGCATCCCGGGCATCGCCGCATCGACAAAGCTCACATTGCTATTGGGCTCGGACCCGAACTCGGTTGAAGCGCCGGAAAACAGCTTGGAGTGGGACGTGATCTGCGCATGGACCTCAAGGCCGATCACGACCTCCCATTCGCCCGTTGCGCCCTGGACGCGATAACTACTCACCACCATTTCTCCGCACGTGCTGTAAAGCCGGCGCGCTCTTCCATCGCCAGCCCCGCATTCATCACACCCTGCTCATCCAGCGCTTTGCCAATAACCTGCAGGCCAAGCGGCAGGCCCTGATGATCAAGGCCGCCCGGCACCGCTATCGCAGGCAATCCGGCCAGCGAACTCGGCACGGTGAAAACATCATTCAGATACATGGCAATCGGATCATCGCTGAGATCGCCAAGACCGAAAGCGGCGCTTGGCGCGGTCGGCGTCAGCAGATAGTCACAGCTTGCCCATGCCTGATCAAAGTCGCGCACAATCAGTGTGCGGACCTTGGCGGCCTGGGTGAAATAGGCGTCGTAGAAACCGGCCGAGAGAACGTACGTGCCGATCATGATCCGGCGTTTGACCTCATCGCCAAACCCGGCAGCGCGGGTCGCGGCATACATGTCCTGCAGGTTCGCGCCGTCCGGCGTTTCGCGCAGGCCGTAGCGCACACCATCATAACGGGAGAGATTGGCCGAGGCCTCGGCAGGCGCGATAATGTAATAAGCGGGCAGCGCATATTTGGTGTGCGGCAGCGAAACATCGACAATCTCGGCGCCAGCATCGCGCATCCACTCGACACCCTGTTTCCACAGCACATCGATTTCCTCGGGCATATTATCGACGCGATATTCTTTCGGAATACCGATCCTCTTGCCTTTCAAATCGCCGCTCAGGCCTGCTTCCCAATTGGGGACCGGCTCTTTCAGCGAGGTCGAATCCTTGGCGTCATAGCCGGCCATGGCTTCGAGCAGGATCGCGCAATCCTTTACGCTGCGCGCCATCGGCCCGGCCTGATCCAGCGACGAGGCAAAGGCGACCATGCCATAGCGCGAACAGCGGCCATAGGTCGGTTTCATGCCGCAAATGCCGGTAAAGGCGGCAGGCTGACGGATCGAGCCGCCGGTATCGGTGCCGGTTGCGGCGGGAACGATCCGTGCGGCGATGGCAGAGGACGTACCGCCCGAGCTGCCGCCCGGTGACATCGGCGTGTTGCCGCCGTCATTGCGCCGCCAGGGTGAGGTCACATTGCCGAAATAGCTCGTCTCGTTGGACGAGCCCATCGCGAACTGATCCATATTGAGCTTGCCGAGCATCCCTGCGCCGGCATCCAGCAGATTGCCGGACACGGTCGACTCATAAGGCGGTACAAAGCCCTCGAGTATGTGGCTCGCAGCGGTGGACTGGACACCCTTGGTGCAGAACAGATCCTTGATACCCAGCGGCACGCCGGAAAGCGGCTTCGCTTCCCCGGCTGCAAGGGCGCGATCGGCCTCTTCTGCCGCTTCGATAGCTTTCTCCGGCGTCTTCACGATAAAGCAATTCAGCGCATCGGAACCCGCCACCACATCGTTGAACGCATCAGCCACTTCGCGCGCGGTGAATTCCCCCCCGCGAAACCCGTCACGGATATCCGCAACGCCAAGATCGGTTAGGTTGGTCATTATTCAATCACCTTCGGCACGGCGAAAAAGCCATGTTCGGCCAGCGGCGCATTGGCGAGGATTTCGTCGCGCTTGTCGCCATCGGTCACCACATCTTCGCGCGGCCGCGTATGGTTCGCGATCACGACCGCCAACGGCTCAACGCCTGACGTATCGACTTCGCCCAATTGCTCGACCCAGCCAAGAATATTGTTGAGTTCGGGTTTGAGGCGCTCGGCCTCTTCTTCGCTCATCGCGATGCGCGCCAAAGACGCGATGCGGAGCACGGTTTGAGTATCGACGGACATGGCCGCGCGGCTAGCATCGCGCCGCCTTTGCTGCAAGCGCGTAAAACGCATCAACGCCCATTGTCGTTGGCCTTTGATGCGCCTTGGCCTATGGCGCGCGCCAGACCATTTGCCCGACCGCATAAGAGTGACACCATGGCCGCCCGTATCTTCCTCTATCTGATTGCCGCCGCGATCTTCCTCATCCTGCTGGCCGGGGCCGCATGGACGCTGTTTCAGGACGAACTTCTGGAGATGGCGCTCGTGCCCGGCGATGACATTGAGATGCTCGAAGAGGTGCCGGAACAGGCCTATGCAGACCGTTCGATGTGGCTGATCCGCCCCGATATCGCAAACCCGGCCAGTGACTGGCTGCCCGAAAATTATGACGAGGAAACCGAAGCGGAAGAAGCCGACGATAACGCGGATGAAACAGATGTCGCAGCGACACCAGGCCCAGCGGTGGCTGAAGAAGACGAGCCCCGTATTCCCGTCTTCTACGTGCTCCCGACAACCTATCTTGCCCGGGATCGCTGGAACGCGCCGCTCCACAGCGCGGCGGCCCGACCGCGCCAGGAGCTTTTCGCCGCAAGCCAGGCCAGCGTCTTCAACGACATTGGAGAGGTCTGGGCTCCGCTCTATCGTCAGGCGGTGATCGGGGCGTTCCTGACCGATCATCGCAATTCAGAAGTCGCGCTGCGCTTTGCCTATCAGGATGTCGAAGCGGCGTTTGAGTATTTCCTGTCTCAGATCGGCGAGGATCAACCGTTTATTCTGGCCGGTCACAGTCAGGGCGGATTGCATCTGGCGACGCTGCTTCATGAGCGGATCGCTGGCACGCCGCTCGCGAACCGGATTGTCGCGGCTTATGTCATCGGCTGGCCGATTTCGGTGGAGGCTGATTTGCCTGCCCTGCCCCTTGGCGCATGCGCTGAGCCGAACTCGAGCAACTGCATCATCGCTTTCCAGAGCTTTGCCGTTCCCGCTGAACCGCATCAGATCACCCGCATCTATGATGAGAGCATCGGCTATACCGGTGTATCACGGCGCGATACGGCCATGCTCTGCGTCAATCCGCTGACCGGGAGCCAGAATGGCGCGGCGGATGCGGAGGCTAATCACGGTGCGGTGGTGCCCAATGAGGATATGAACAATGCCAGCCTGACGCGCGGGCTGATCGCTGCGCGCTGTGACGAACAGGGCCTGTTATTGGTCAGCCAGCCGCCCGACGCTTTCGGGCGCTATGTCCTGCCTGGCAACAACTACCATGTTTTCGATTTCCTGCTTTTCTGGAGCAATTTGCGCGAAGATGTGGCGCAGCGGATCAGCGCCTATCGGGCTGCCGCGCTATGATCACCGAAGCGGCCACCGATTTTCGCGATACGCTGCCCGAAGGCGGACGACTGGCCGGGCTTGATGTCGGCAGCAAGACCATCGGCGTGGCGCTATGCGATGCGCAATGGACGTTTGCGACGGCGGCAGAAACCGTCAAGCGCACCAAATTCTCGAAAGACCTCGAACGGCTGAAAACGATCTTCGCCGAGCAGCAAATTGTCGGGCTCGTCATAGGGCTTCCGCTCAATCTCGACGGTACAGACAGCCCGCAAACCCAGTCCACCCGTGCCTTTGCGCGCAATATGGATCAGGCGCTCGACCTGCCGATCCTGCTCCGTGACGAACGCTGGTCAACGCAAGCCGTGGAACGCGCGATGATCGAGCAGGATGTGACCCGCAAGAAGCGGGCAGCGCGCGTCGATGCGGCGGCGGCGGCGTTTATTTTGCAGGGTGCGATTGATGCACTTGTGGGGCTATAGCCACCGCCGCACACCAAGTTTCAGCTCAGGAAAACCACGCCAATGTCCCTAACCAGCCTCCTCGTCCCAACCTATGCCCAAATGCTGGCGGCGCTAGCGGGCTGGCTGGACAAAGCGCAAGCGGAGCTGACGCCGGCGGATGCAGAAGCTCTGCTCTCGGCCCGTTTGGCGCCGGACATGTTTCCGCTCTCGACCCAAATTCGGTTTGCTTGCGTACAGGCCCGAGAGGGCGTGCTGCGCCTTGGTGGAGCTGGCGATGCAGCCCTGATTGCAGAGCTTATCGACGAAGGACGCAATGCCGGGGAACAGCCCGGCTCCCTATCAGATTCCCGGACCCGGATTGATGCAACATTGGCGCTGCTGGATAGTCTCGCCCCCGACGCGCTGGACACCGACCCGGACAGTGCCCTGGCGCACGAACTTCCAAATGGCATGATCTTGGATCTAGCCGCAGGCCAATATGCCCGGGACTGGGCCCTGAGCCAGTTCTATTTCCACATCATGACCGCCTATGCGATCCTGCGCAGCGAGAAGGTCGAGCTCGGCAAAGCTGATTTCATACCGCACATGCTGCCCTATTTTCGGCCCGGCACGATCCCGAACGCCTGACCGAGCGGCAAATAAAATGGGCCGGGAAGCGGCAAGCTGTCCCGGCCCGTTTTACACTTTTATCGAAAACTACGCCTGTTAGGCTGCAGGTTCCGCGTCAGCTGTTTCTTCCACGCGGCTCACCGTTGCACTTCGACCGGCATCGCTGGTTGAGGCCCAGCTG